>JBCBRU010000474.1:0-7027 GCA_039819565.1 Myxococcota bacterium
AGTCAGAGGACCGGGTGGGCGAGATTCAGCGCAAGCTCGGTGAGCTCAGCGCGGCCCTCACGGAAGACCCTACCTCCGCCACTCCCCGAAGCCCCCCCTCGACCTGCTCCAGCTCCTGGCGCTGGATGTCCTGGAACTGCATGAGACTCTGTAGATCGGCCACGCGTTCCGCTGCGGAGGTAGGGTCTTCCGTGAGGGCCGCGCTGAGCTCACCGAGCTTGCGCTGAATCTCGCCCACCCGGTCCTCTGACTTGGCGTTAGTATGCCCTACCGCCCCGGCAACCTGGTCGAGGAACTCTGAGATGACTTTGGCGATGGCTCGGAGATTCTCCGACTCAGCAGCAGCCCACTCGTTCTGATCGTCTCCGGACGTTTCCACCGCCATCAGCTCCCGGGCATGACCTGGTTGACGACCTGCACCAGCTGCTGGGCATTCACGGGCTTGACGAGCCAGCCCGTGGCGCCCGCCTTCTTGGCGGCTTGGCGAAGGTCACCTTGCGTCTCGGTGGTGAGCACCAAGATAGGGAGGAACCGGAACGCCTTCTCCTTACGGAGGGCCTCGATGAGTTCGATGCCGTTCATGCCCGGCATGTTGTAGTCCGTGATGACGAGGTCGGCCGTCAGTCCGCCCTTCACCTGTTGCAGGGCATCGTCCCCAGTCTCCGCCAGGAGGACTTCATTGCCGAGACGCCCCAGGATCTCGGTCAGGCTCATGCGAATGGTTTTTGAATCGTCGACGACGAGAATCTTCTTGCTCATGGCTCCAGCGCGGCCTCCAGCCACTGGCTCCAATCGGACGGTTCCGGCCAAGCAATCACCTTGGCCCCGCAAGATCTGAGCGCTTGGACCCCAGCCGTGTGCAGATGGAGACACTTAGAAAGATCCACGCGGAGGCCAGGCTCGCAGCCTTCGAGGGTCTCGAGGAGACCTTCGACCTGGTCGACGGGGATCTTGCCCTCGACGTGCAGTACGCCATCTCGAAGCTCAGTGGACATTTCTCATCAGCTCCTTCATGTCGACCACGAGAAGGAGGCGTCCGTCCCCGAGGACGGCGCTTCCCGAATACTCCTTCATGTTGCCGATCCAACCCTCGAGGGGGCGCACCAAGACCTCGATGTTTTCGCCGAACTCATCCACGACGAGCCCGAGACTCTCGCCCCCCACCCGAAGCACGAGCACCGCTTCCTCGTCGTAGGTATTGAGCACGCGGCTGGAGGAAAGGCCCAAGAGTCCACGGAGGCGAAGCACGGGTACGAGCTCCTCCCGAAGGACGAAAGCCTCGCGACCCTTGATGTTGCGGAGAGACTTGGCCGGGCAGCGCACCGTCTCCACCACCGAGTCCATGCCGATGCCATACAGCTGACTGTCCACGGTCACGGTCATGACGTGGGATACCGCCATGCTGAGGGGCAGCCACAAGGTGAACGTCGTGCCCGTCCCCACTTCGCTGTCGAGACTGATGCGGCCACCCGCCTTTTCGATATGCGTCCGGACCACGTCCATGCCCACGCCGCGTCCGGAGAGATCCGTAGCCTGCTCCTTGGTGGAGAATCCCGCCGCGAAGATCAGCATGCGAGCCTCCTCGTCGGACATGGCCTCGACCTCCTCGGGAGTGTGCAGGCCCTTTCGAACCGCCTTGTCCCGGAGCATGTTGGGGTCGATGCCTCGCCCGTCATCCTCGATGGTGATGACCACGGACTCATTCTCGTTGCGTGCGGTGAGGCGGATGTTGCCCGTTGCGGGCTTCCCTTTGGCGCGACGCTCTCCAGGGGGCTCGATGCCGTGGTCCAGAGAGTTCCGGACCAAGTGGACGAGCGGCTCCGAGAGCGCCTCGATGACGTTCTTGTCTGCGTGGGTCTCTTCACCCACCAACGTGAGCTCGATCTGCTTGTCGAGCTTGCGGCTCACGTCGCGCACGAGCCTCGGGAAGCGCTGAAAGACCTGGGAGACCGGAAGCATCCGGACCTCCATGATCGCGTTTTGAAGCTCTCGCGCGATGCGGTCCACCACCGCCCCGTGCTCCTTGAGCTCTCGAGACGCGACCTTGGCATCCCCGTGGGTCTCGAGTCGCCGGGCCAGATAGGGAAGACCGTTTTTCGCCACTACGAGCTGGCCGATGAGATTCATCAGCCGGTCGACCTTCGCCTGCTCGACCCGAAGAACCTTGTTCGGACCAGATCCGGTCGCCGCAGCCTCCTTAGGAGCGGCCCCTCCCGGAGCCGCGCTCCCAGAGCCGGAGTCCGAAGAACGAGCTGGGGGAGGCGCTGGTCTACGCGCCGAAGCGGCGCGGCGATCGTCGAGGAAAGCCTGGATCGCCGCCCGTGCTTCCTCGGGCAAGCGAACCTTCTCCAGAGCCTCGGCGCGCTCTTCGGCGCCCACCCGACGGAAGCACCGCCGGAGGACCTCACGGACCGAGGGCACGGCGTTGACCTCGGCCGCGTCCAGAACCTCGACCTGCTTAGCCACGACCGCCGAGACCATACTCGCCACGGCTTCGTCGACCTCATCGGCGGAGTCGCTGGGGGCCTCCCCGTCTGCCCCTCCCTCGGTCAAGGCCATCTCCCAAAGCTCGACCTCGTCCTCGACGTACCGAAAGAGGTGGCGCACATCTTCCACTGGGGCCGAAGTCACACCGAGGAGGACGAGGTGACACTCGAAGGGATCCCCCTCCCCTACGAAGTTGACCTTGCGCCACTCGAGATCGGGAACCTGAGCCACAAGGCCCAGAGGATCCTCGCCCCGAAAGAAGCAGGACGACTCGGGTTGGTAGCGAAAAGCCACCGCCCCGTCTTTGGGCTCGAGCTCGATCTCGCCGGCCCACTCGGGCGGCGGCGCGGGCGTGGAGTCGTCTTCGGCGGCGGGACCGTCGCCGCTGAGAAACTGCTCCATCGTGGCCGCGATCCTTCGCCCCTCCTCGATCGACTCGGGGGTGAGGGCCTCCGAAGCATCGATCTCATCGAGGAAGGTGCGAACCGCATCGGCCGCGGCCAGGAGCGCATCCACCATGTCGGGCGTCAGCCCGAGGGACGCGTCACGGACGGCTACCATCAGCTCCTCGGCCACGTGGAGCAATCCGGTCAGGGCTGGGTATTCGAAGAGGCCCGAGTTACCCTTGAGGGTGTGGACGGACCTAAAGACGCGATTGATGACGTCGACGTCCTGCGGCGAGCGTTCCAAGACGAGGAGGCTTCCGGAGGCCTCCTCGATGAGATCTCGCCCCTCCGTCAGGAACTGTTCGAGAAGTGGACTCCTCATCTCGGATCTCCAAAGATATCGGCCAGCGCTAGGACCAGCGTGGGATCGACCGGCTTGCGTAGATAGAAGTTCGCCCCCGCCTGGTAGGCGTGAAGCTCGTCCACGGGCTTGGACTCCGTGCTGCACATGATGATGGGCAAGCTGCACGTTGACGGGTCGGCGCGAAGCTTACGAATCATCCCGTATCCATCGAGCGCGGGCATATTGATGTCTACGAAGGCCAGGTCCGGGGGCTCGGAGAGGGCCTTCTCGAGCCCTTCGATGCCGTCGTGGGCCTCGATGACCTCATGCTCGGCCGAGCTCAGCAGGGAGCGAAGGAACATGCGAACCGTCGCCGCATCGTCCACGACCAGTATCTTTGCCATATCATCTCCCTCCTTTCATGGGCTTGCGATACACGATGGAGCCTCGGTGACGCTCGACGTCGAAGTGGGTCGGCACCCGCCCCAGGCTCTCTGACATCCCCATGAATAAGTACCCTCCCGGGCGGAGAGCGTCGTACAGCGCGTCGACGCACTTTCTCCGGGAGAGGTCATCAAAATAGATAAGCATGTTGCGGCAGAAGATCACGTCGATATCCTGGAACCGGCGCATCGCCGTCCGGTCGAGAGCGTTGACCCGGCGAAAGTCGATGCTGGACCTCAGCTCCTCGACGATCCGCCAACCCTGCTTCTCCTGTTGGAAGTAGCGGCTTCGGAGAGAGCGACCGAGCTTCTGAACGCTCCGCTCCGAATAGAGGCCGGCCCGCGCGCGCTGGATCATCTTCGAGTCGATATCCGTCCCAAAGATGCTGATATCGTACCGATCTACGTCCTCCCAGTCTTCGAGGAGGCGGAGGGCAATCGAGTACGGCTCCTCACCGGACGAGCAAGGCATGGACCAGATCCGCACCTCGTCCGGGTGCCCTGGAACGTTGAGCACTTCAGGGAGGATCTTCCCGAGCAGGAGATCGAGCTGCTCGGTCTCTCGGTAGAAGTAAGTCTCGTTGACGGTGAGCGCGTCGACCAGATGCTGGAGTTCCTCGGGATCGTTGTCCAAGCGCAGGCTTCGAAACCAGATCCCAAAGTTCCCCCGCCCGCTCTCCGTGATCCGGTCGGCAATCCTCTTGTCGACGAAATACCGCTTCTGATTGCTGAAGCGGATGCCGGTCTTTCGATAGAAGAACTCGCAAAAGTTGTCGTACTCGGACTCCGAGAGGACCGCCGAAGCCTCGGCGCTCACGCCTCACCTCGTCGTTCGAGCTCTCCCGCGGCCGCGTCGATGGCAAAGGTCAGGAAGGCTTCGTCCGCGAAGCGAGCTTTGGCGGCGCGGAGAGCCTCGACCGACGAAGCCGAGCCGACCTCGAGGAGCGCCTCCACGATGGCCGCCACCACGTTGGGATGAGACTCCTGGCCAAGGTGTTCAACGAGCACCGCTTCCACCTCTTCCGACGCCACCTGCTGGAGGGTATTGACCACCAGAATCCGAACGTCGGGGTCCTCGTCCGCGATCCGCTCCACGAGAAAATGCGCTCGGTCCGAGGGCAGGGTTCGGAGCGCGTCGACGGCGAGGGTTCGTCGGGCGGCGTCGTCGACCCGAATCAGCTCGAGGAGGACTTCGCCCATCTCCTCGGTTCCGTGGGTGAGAGCGGTATTGATGAGCGAAGCGAGGACCTCGGAGTTCTCCTCTTCGCGAAGGCGCTCCACCACCGCCTCGGCCCCCGTGGGCTGGCTCTCCAGGGCCACGGCGGCAGCCCTCCGAAGACTCGGGTCTTCGTGACCGAGCTCCTCGACCCAGAGCTCTAGGTCACGGGTCGTCGGGTCCTGGCGTTCCTCGACGCGTCCCTTCTTGAGCGGCATATCGGTTTACTTCCTTCTCCTGGCCCAGCTGCGAATACGCGGAGCGACGTCGGTGATGTCGACGACCTCTCGGGCTCCGCCGAGGTCGACGAGCTCCTTGGGCATCCCATAAACGACGGCGCTGGACTCGGCCTCCGCAATGGTGTGCCCGCCTTGCTTGAACAGGGCGTGCATCTCTTTGGCTCCGTCGTCCCCCATGCCCGTGAGCATGACCCCGAGCGTCTTGGCCGGAGCGACGTAGTTCAACACGGACTCCATGAGGCGTCCGACCGAGGGATGCCAGGTCCACTTGCGGTCCGTGGGTACGATATCGAGGACCAAGCGGCCGAGGCTCTGACCCACGACCCCGTCGTTGCTCCCGTGGATGAGATGAACCCGCCCCGACTCCAGCTTCGTCATCTTGGTGACTTCGACCACCGGCAACGGACACATCCCGTCGAGCCTCGATGCAAAGCTCGACGTGAAGTTCCCCGGCATGTGCTGGGCGATGATCACCGGACAGTCGAGGTCCTCCGGGAGCCCGGGAATCACGTGCTCGAGGGCGGTCGGCCCGCCCGTAGAGACACCGATGACGATCAGGCGCTCCGCTGAAGCTCCCGAGCGCGAGGCCGGACGCGTCTTCGCCGGCGTCGGCGCTCGGCGACGCACCACCGGGGGAGGCTTTGGTCGCCCCTTCGCCACCTGGGCGCGGGATGCCACCTTGACCTTTCGCCGGATGATATCGCCGATCTCGCCCAAGCGACGGGATACGGTCCCGTCCGGCTTCTCGATGACGTCCACCGCTCCCATGGACAGCGCCTCCAAGCTCGGGACGCTGTCCTTGGTCGTGATGGATGAGACCATCACCACCGGGCGCGGATGCTCCGTCATGATGTGACTCAGGCAGGTGAGTCCGTCCATGACGGGCATGTTGACGTCCAGGGTCACCACGTCCGGCTTCCAAGCCTCGACCTCTTCGAGACCATCCCGTCCGTTGCGAGCCGAGCGGATCTCGGCCCCCGGGATCTCCTCGAGGATCTCCTTGAGTGCCCTCCGCATCAGAGCGGAGTCATCAATGACGAGAATCTTCACCGGACCATCCTCAGAAGCTTCCGAGCGCGTCCATCTCCGCCGTCGACACCAGCTGCTCAGGCTCGAGAAGGAGCACCAGACCCCGGTCATCGAGGTTGGCGACCCGCCGGATGATCCGCGCCTGGGCATCCGAGAGGGTGGGTGCGGGGCCGATGACATGGCCGGGGATCTTTCGAACCTCGGCCACCGAGTCGACGATGAAACCTAGACGGTGCTCGCGCAGGTTGAGTACGACGATCCGCTGCCGGTCGTTGCGCTCGGCCGCGTCGAGGCCAAAGCGCCGACGCTGATCGATGACGGGAAGCACATCTCCCCGGAGGTTGATGATGCCCTCGACGAAATCAGGGGCCCGGGGCACCGCGGTCATGTCGTCGGGGACCCGGACGATCTCCTGCACGACCTCCACCGGGACCCCGTAGGTCTCGTCGCGCAGGCGAAAGATCACCAGCTGCTCTTCGATGTCTCCGACTCGCTCTGTAGTGCTCGTCTCGACGTTCATGGATTCATCCTCCAGTGCCTCCTCGAGCTCCTTCTCGAGGGACTCGAAGTCGAGGAGACCCTCGGCATCGAGAATGGTCACAATGCGCTTGCCGCCATCGAGGCGGCACACCGCCTCGAGCTCATCGGCGCCCGCCGAGAGAATGGGCGGTACCGGGTCGACGAGGGTCTCGGGGACCCGCAGGACTTCCCGCACCGTGTCCACGACCACCCCCACCGCGAAGTCGCCCGCTCCGGGGACAGGTCCCTCCTCCGAGCTGTCGGCGCCACGCTGTCCGAGATTCCCGGTCGTGACGACCACCCGCTGTTGGAGGTTCTCCTCAGGGTTCTGAATGTTGATGAGCCCCCGCAGACTCACCAGAGGG
>JBCBRU010000475.1:0-7004 GCA_039819565.1 Myxococcota bacterium
GAGGCTCGACGGCCTGACCGCGGGGCTCGCGATGTTCACGCTTCCGCTCCCGAAGAAGGGCTTCGAGGCCCTTGGCGACCTCCTCGATGCGGTCGCGCTCGCGCGTCCCGGTTCGGAGTGGCAGTTCTCGAATGTATTCGATGCTCGGGGTGAGCCGCTGGGTTGGTGGTAGACCCCGCCCGGCCCTCTTGGGAGGCGAGACCTAGCTGACAGAACGCCGTCGGAAGCCGGCGCGAGGGGCCGAAGCCGGCTCCTGTAGCCCAGACCTCCGCGCCGTTTTGGGGCTCGCGTTGTTTTCGCCGGTGACTTGGCTTGGAGCTCGTCATCGACTCACGATCGACGCTAGTGAGTGCAGAGCAAGGCGCGGTCCCTCAGGACCATGCTCGCCTTCCTGCAGTATGCGATCTTGTGCGGGATGCCGGTGCAGGACTTCGCTCGCCCGTTCAATAGGGCGCAGGCGGACGCGCACGTGCAGAGCCTTCTCGACGCGGTGCCGTCCATGGAGGGTCGGTGCGCATCGACGGGGCGTCGAAATGGCTGATTGAAGGTGAAAGAGCCTGAGGCATAGAGACCTTGGGCTCGAGTCTCTCCGCGCGGTCCTATGCACGGAGCAAAACAAGCTGGGTGAGGGCAAAGGCCCGAACGACGCCCACGAAGGCGGCATCGGTGAGTGCGAGATGACGCGCGGTGAGAGGGAGGCTCGGCTTCCGGGAGGTCATGTATCAGGTTAGCCGTGGGCTGAGCCAAGTACGCTCAGTCGCCCATTCATGTGCTGCCCCTATGGTCAGGGCGCAATGACTGCGAGCCCTCGTTTTTGTCTCCCTACGTCGGCGGTTAGGGGCTAGCCTCGAGGGATGTCGAGACGGCGCACGACCGAGATCGTAGCTTCGGTGATGCAGTCGTTTCTATCAACGGGGACGTGGTCTCAGGCGGAGCTGGCGCGCAGAGCCGCGACCTCTCCGGAGACCATCAGGAAGACGATGGAGGATCTGCAGGGCTCCGGTTGGCCGCTCGAGCGCCAGGCCGATCATCCCCAAGTCTATTGGTCCCTTCCCCGCGGTTGGCTCCCGTCCGGGGTGCATCTTCCCCTCGAGGACGTCAGTCAGCTCCTGCGTCTCCTCGTCCGACTACCCGAGAGTGCGGAGCGAGATCGCTTTTTGGAAGAGCTGGGCGAAGCTATCCCTGAGGGGCCTCGTCCGAGCCTCGAGGCGTGGCTTCACGTGCCGCGTCGGCGCGCCCAAGAGACGCATCTCGTTCTCATAGAAGATGCCATCCGGGACGCGACGGCCCTTGCCATCAGCTACTTTTCGGTGAGCCGAGGTTTGGTCGAGGACCGGGACGTCTCGTTTCAGAGGATTCAGCGACGCGCGGAGACGAGCTGCGTGGGGTACTGCCATCGCTCCGGGACCCTGAAGTGGTTTCGCCTCGATCGGGTCATGCAGATCGAAGGGCCAGCCGCCGTGCCCTATCAACGAGCTCCAGTCGAGGAGCTCGACGCCTACGTGGACAGCACCATCCGCGGTTTTCGGTCCAGTGAGGACCTAGGCGAGAGCGTCTTCTTCGTCGCCGACCCGGCCGCACGGTGGCTGCGAACCAATCCGCCTCGCTCCATGACAACCGAGGCCGTCGAGCGGGGCGTTCGCGTGACCGCTCAGAACGTCTCCATCCGCCAAGTCGCCCGCTACGTCGTCGGCTTCGGCGGTCTCGCCCGACCTGAGAGCCCAGAGCTCCTAGCCGCAGTGAGGGAGTTTCTGGAGCGCGTTGGGAATGGCCTCGACGATTCGGTTGAGCAAGCAGGTTCCCGGGAGTCCTGAACATTCGAGCTGTGGCGATCATCGCCTCCGGTTCCCCTGTTCTCCACCCCTGGTATTTATCGAGGCGACGGCGCACATGGCCTCGTCTCGCCACCCATCAGGAAAGATGATCGATGACTGAACAACTTACGTACGCATCCCTCAAGTCGGCTGTGGACGGCGGCGTGGCCGCTTTCCGGGTCAACCATCGCCTTCAGCCTGCGGGTGGGCCCGGGGACAAGATCTTTCCCCCGACCTACGACACGGGCGATCGCACGCTTCGCTATGCTACGGAGACACGCCGTGTCGACGGGGAGGACGTCGAGTGCGTCCTCGTGGACTCGGTGGCCTCGCAGGCGAACCGTATCGAGGATGCCCTCTATCGGGCGTGGGAGGAGGAGCGTCTCCACTTCCCCGTGATTCGCGTCGACTTTTCGGAGCACGAAAAGCTTCGTGACCTCGACGGCATCAGCTCGCTGACGGCGCCCCATCGTGTCTTCGACGCCCTCCTTCGCGACAGCATGGAGGGCGACACACTCTTTCGAGATACTCCGATGGGAATGGCTCTGACCGACGCCAGTCCCAAGGCGGCCACCGCGCTCTATCGCATCTGCCCGACCGCGCTGGTGTTCGGCGGGTGGGATTCGACAGGGCCCCGCGGAGGTCTCGGCAACAAGGTGCAGCGGGCGCTCGCATCCGAGCTGGTGGCCATCCACGCCAAGCCGGGCAAGAAGACTTCCTCGAGGCTCGACCCCGCTGGGATCCAGGCGAACGTGAAGGTCTACCACGCGGCGTCGAACCCCGACGACTACACGATCGACCGCGAGCTCGCGCTGTTGACGAAGAACGAAAAGCCCGTAGATTTCAGCCGCAAGGGAGCCGAGGGCAAGGAGGGCAAGAAGGGCAAGCCTTCCGCGGTCAACCACTCCAACGTGGCTCCCACGGTGGATGAGCGGGCCGGGGGCGTCACCTGCGACTACGTCCGGCAGACCACGGTGCTGTCGCTTCCCGCGTTGCGTCGGCTGCGGTTTCCCACGGACGAAGATGGTCAGCTTTATGAGGCCGGCCAGCGTCGGGAGGCGGAGCTCGCGGCGCGGACGAGCCTGGCGGCGTTAGGGCTGGCCGGCATCGTGCTTCTTCAGGCCGACGGGTTTGATCTTCGCTCCCGTTGCGCCCTCGTTCCCGAAGGGCCGATGCTTCTCGAGGTGGTCTCCGCCCACGGAGAGCCACCTCGAGAGGTGGGACTGAGTCCGGCTGGGGCGGCCGAGCTGCTCTCCGAGGCGGCGAAGGCGGCGGCCGAACTCGGTCTCGGGTGGAAGCGCGAGCCGATGCGCCTCAAGCCCTCTCCGAAGCTCGTGGGTCTCATCGAGAAGAGTCGCGCTTTGGCCGCCGAAGGCATCGGCGATCGGGATGCGTGATGCTGGAGATCGAGGTGCTCTTTCTCGCCGGTCGCTACACGGCGACGGCCTACAACGATCGAGACCGCGCAGAGTGGCCGCCCCACCCGGCGCGGCTCTTCTCGGCGCTCGTGGCCACCTGGGCCGAGGACGAAGGAGAGGCGCCCGAGGCGGAGCAAGCGGCTTTGGAGTGGCTGGAGGCGCTCCCGCCCCCCCGGGTTGTGGCTTCGGGGGGCGGCGAGCGGACGGTGGCCCCGGTCTTCGTACCGGTCAACGACACGGCCGTCGTTTCGCAGCCCGACGGTCCGCGTGCCAAGCTCCGGCAAGCTCTCCTTCGGCGCAAAGAAGCCGAGGGAGATAAGGACCGAGCGAAAGCCGACAAGGCCATCGAGAAGGCCCGGACTAAGCTGGCCGCCGCCACGGCCCGGGTCACCGCCGCGGGCTCGGTCACGGATGCAGGTCTGACCGCCGCCGAACAGATGATCCCTGGTCGCCGGCTCCGGCAGGCGCGCACGTTCCCCACCGTCGTGCCTTGGTCTCCTCGAGTAGGTTTCGTGTGGGACGCGACGCCCTCCGAGGAGGTTCGGCGTGCGCTTTCGGCACTGTGCGCAAGAGTTGTTTCGCTCGGTCACTCCTCCTCTTTCGTGCTCGCCTCGACGAAGATCCGGGAGGAGCTACCCGAAGGCCCAAATACGCACGCTCCGGATCCGGATGGAGATCTCTCTCTACGCGTCACTTCAGCGGGACAGCTGCACAAGCTGGTGCGGGCCTATCAGCATCACCGCGGGGTGGAGATGCGGACCCTCCCCGCCCAGCATCAGCGCTACCGGCGAGGTTCGACTCGGAAGACCGCCAATTGGCCTTCGAGCGTGTTCTCCGACGACTGGGTGGTGTTCGTTCGCTCCCAGGGGGATCGATACTCGTTGACTCGGGCCGTCCAGGTTGCCGGCGTGCTTAGAAAGACCTTGATGGCCTATGGCGAGGACCCTCTTCCCGAGGTCCTCACCGGGCATACTCCCGAGGGGGAGCCGCTTCCGGGCGTCCACGCAGCGTTCGTGCCTCTGCCGTACGTGGCTTCGGAATATGCCACCGGGCAGATCATGGGCGTCGCCCTCGTGTTTCCTCGCGAGGTCGACGAGGCTCAGCGTCGGGTTATCCTTGCGGCCATCGGCCGATGGGAAGCCTCGGCGCGGAAGACCGGACGGGCCACAGATGAGACGCCACCTCTCAGTCTATTCAATGGCTCAGAGCTCAACCTCAAGGTCAGGCGAGTCTTAGGCGAGGCGCGCGCCTCGACCTTGAAAGCCGGTACGTGGTGCCGGCCGAGTCGTCGGTGGGCGACGGCCACGCCGGTCGCTCTGGATCGTCACCCCGGTCGCCTCAACGATCGAGATCTCGATCGTCGCCGAAAGGCCTTTGCGGAGGCTGAGGCCACGATCGCTCGAGCCTGCGTGCACGTGGGTTTGCCGGAGCCGATTCACGTCGAGGCCGTCGTTTCTTCGGTGCTCTCGGGAAGCGCCAAGCCGCGGAGCTTTCCGCGATATCCGCTCGCTGCCGAGCGGGCCCGACGCTGGTTGGTGCACGCACGTATCGAGTTCCCGGAGCCGGTCCGTGGCCCCGTGCTCTTGGGGGCAGGTCGGTACCTTGGCTTAGGTCTCTGCCGTCCCGTAGACGCCTAGGAGTTGGACATGAGCAAGCTATCTTTCGAAGCCTTCTTCAAGGAGGTGCATGGATACTCGCCCTTTCCGTGGCAGTCACGACTCGCTGCGCGAGTAACGGAGACGGGACGCTGGCCCCGACTCCTGGATCTTCCGACCGGTGTGGGGAAGACCAGCGCCATCGACGTGGCGCTCTACGCCCTCGCTGTCAATCCGGAACGCGCTCCTCGCCGCATCGTACTCGTTGTCGACCGACGGATCATCGTGGACCAGGCCGCGGACCACGCCGAGTTTATTCTCTTGGCCCTAGGTCAAGCTCGAAAGGGGCCGGCCCGAGAGGTGGCGGACAGGTTGCGGCGCCTTTGGGGTGCAGGCGCTGAGCAAGCACCCTTTCAGACGGCGGTGCTTCGCGGTGGTCTTCCGCGGCAGAGTGACTGGGCTCGCCGACCGGATATGCCCGTCGTGGCCCTGAGCACCGTCGACCAGGCGGGGTCTCGTCTCCTCTTTCGAGGCTACGGCGTCTCGACCTCGATGGCTCCCATCCATGCGGGACTCCTAGGGGAAGATGCGCTCTTCCTCCTGGACGAGGTTCATCTATCCGAGCCCTTTCGTGAGACTCTTGCCTCCATCGAGTCGAGATGGCGGCCGAACGTGGGCCTTCAGTCTCGGTTTCAGGTGGTGGAGATGTCGGCAACCCCGGGAAGAGAGCTACCCGAGGCCGACGTCCTCGAGCTCGAGGACGAAGATCGAGGGCACCCGGTCCTCGAACAGCGGCTCGGCGCTCGAAAACCGACTCGTTTCGAGGCGGTCAAGGTCACGGGCCGGGACGAATCTAAAAAGCGAGCCACGCTCGCCCGCGCGGCGGCCGAGGCGGCCAAAGAGCTCGTGGAGGAAGGCGCACGCACCGTCGGAGTGGTGCTCAACCGAGTTGAAACGGCGCGGCGGACGTGGGCCGCCCTCCAAGAGGAAGGGCGCGTCGATGCGGTGCTTCTGACCGGTCGCATGCGGCCTCTCGACCGCGACCGCCTTCTCGATCCCAAGGGTAAGTACTGGCCGAGAATAAGAGCGGGACGAAAGACGAGAGCGAGCGGCGAGTCTTTAATCGTAGTGGCGACCCAGACGATCGAGGCCGGAGCCGACCTCGACTTCGACGGCCTGGTCACCGAGTGCGCGAGTCTCGACGCGCTTCGTCAGCGCTTCGGACGACTGGATCGCCGGGGAGAAGTCGCGGGCGACCAAATGGTGAATTTGGACTGCGCGAAGGGGGTCGTCCTCGTCCGATCGGATCAGATGGCGGACTCCGAAGATGACCCAGTGTACGGAGGTGCCCTCGCACGCACCGCCGGTTTCCTCGAGAGCCTAGGTGACGATCTCGACTTCGGCCTCTCATCTTTGTCCGTGCCTGAGGGCGAAGCTCTCGAAGCGCTGCTTGCGGGTCGCCCTCGCGCCCCGACGCTGATGCCCGCGTATATCGACCGATGGGTGCAGACCTCGCCTCCGCCTCAGCCGAGCCCGGAGCTAGCCCTCTTTCTCCATGGGACAGAGAGCCCCACGCCCGAACTGTCCGTCGTATGGCGGAGCGAAATCGACAGGCTTCTGCAGCAGCGAGGTGAGATCAGCCAGGAGAAGCTCACCGCCTTGCTCACCGCCTGTCCTCCCCGAGCCGAAGAGGCCCTGGCTCTGCCGCTGCCGGCTGCGAAGGCTTGGCTCGGCGGGTCGCGAGAGGCCGACGTGTCGGACGCGGTCGGGGCGGGCGACGGCGCCGGTCAAGCCAAGGATCGTGAGGATGCCACGGCGTGGGTCTGGACGGAGAACGGCGTCCAGCGCTATCGCCTGCGTGATCTCTACCCTGGCGCTCTGGTCGTTCTCGGCGTGGGGCAAGGAGGTTTGACGGCCGAGAACTGGGATCCTTCCAGCGAGGAACCAGTGACGGATCTCGGTGATAAGGCTCAGTTCGAGTCCGTTCGTCGTCGAGGCCGCGGACGGGCCACGCTTCGGCTTTGGACCGAGACTCTTTCGGGCTTTGGGGCTCCGGATGGGTTCGGAAGTGGTTTCGAGGTCCCCGCAGACGACGACGTTGATCTCTCCCAAGCCGTTGTAGACTGGCTCGGTGAGCGGATGGTTCACGAAGGGACTTCTGCTTTCGAGCAGGTCAC
>JBCBRU010000476.1:0-7000 GCA_039819565.1 Myxococcota bacterium
CCTCGTCGAGGACGATCAAGATCAGCTCGAAGTCATCGTCCCGGGCGCTGCGGAGCGCTTTGAGGCGCTCGACCTCGACCAGAGCCGGCCCCGCCCACGTCGCCACGACGGCCACCACCCCGGTCGCGGACGCTCCGCCTCCGATTCCCGAGGGCCGGGTGGCCCTCCGTTTTCGGGCCTACGACGGCACCACTCAGAGCTTGGCGGCGCGCCGGGGAAAACCGGTGGTGGTGGCCGTCGTGGCGACGTGGGCGGGGCCGGCTCTGGTCGAGGTCGAGCGCCTCAAAGCGCTCCGCAGCGCCCGGGACGATGACTTCGAGCTGATCTTGATCGTCCTCGACGAGGCGGTGGAGATGGCGGCCATCTTCGCCGAGACCTTCGGGGTGCCCGAGTCCGTGGGGCGGGTCGAGGACGTGCCTCGCTTCGTGTCCGAGCGGGGGCCCTTCGGGCCCATCGGGGTGGTCCCCACCAGCGTATTGCTCGACGCCGAGGGGCGCATCGCCGTGCGCAGCGACGGTCCATGGCCGGAGGGGACGCTCTCCCGCGCCCTCGACGCCCTCGGCCGGCCAGATTCCTGACGAGGGTCCGAGCATCTGATAGGCAGGGCCCGATGACGGCGGCGAGCTCGGCGCGGGAGACGATGGTGCGAGGGGCGCTCACGGCCTTCTCCGGCGCCCTCGTGCTCGCGCTCATCGGGGCCGGTCTCTACGGCGAGGGCGGGGTGCGTAAACAGCAGCGGCTGCGCGGGGAGCTCGAGGCCCGCATCGCCCGTCAGCGTCAGCTCCTCGCCGAGATCGATCGGCTCGAGAACGAGGTTTGGGCGCTCCAATACGACCCCGCCTACGTCGAGTGGGTGGTGCGCCAAGAGCTCGGCTGGGTGCGCGCTGGCGAGCGCGTGGTGAAGTTGAGGTAGGGCCCGACGCGGGACAACGTGTTAGGACCGAAGCGCCCTTGAGAAAGCACTTCGTTCTCGACACCAACGTGCTTCTGCACGACCCGGGCGCGCTCTACTCCTTCGCGGATAACGCCGTCATCGTCCCGATCTACGTGATCGAGGAGATCGACCGCTTCAAGCGCGATCTGAACGAGCTCGGCCGCTCCGCGCGAGAGGTCAGTCGTTCCCTGGATGAGCTCCGCAAGCAGGGAGAGATCTCCAGCGGCGTCGATCTGCCGAACGGGGGGAGCATACAGGTCTACTTCACGGACCGGGTCATCCCGATGGAGGTGGTTCAGTCCAACCACGCCATCGACAACCGCATCCTTGCGGTGGCGATCGACATTCAGGAGCACCACCCGGAAGAGCCGGTGATCCTCGTCTCGAAGGATATCAACCTTCGTATCCGCGCGGACGTCTTGGGTTTGGAGGCGGTCGACTACGACAGCGACCGCATGGAGATCACCGAGCTCTACACCGGCATGGTGGAGCACGAGCTCGACGGACCTGGCGTCGATGACTTCTATAAGACGGGCTTTCACTCGGCGGAGACTCTGGACCTCGAGGTCGCCCCGAATGAGTTCGTCCACATCAAGAACCGGGACAATCCCAGCCACTCCGCCCTCGGCAAGATCGCCAAGGACGAGCGGGGCATCGTGCCCATCACCCGGCTCAAGGATGGCCTCTGGGGCATCCGCCCTCGCAACAAGGAGCAGTCCTTCGCCATCGACCTGCTGATGGACGATGACGTGAAGCTCGTGACTCTGGTGGGTAAGGCGGGCACCGGCAAGACCCTCCTCGCCATCGCCGCGGGCCTTCACAAGGCGACCGAAGAGGGTATCTATCAGCGGGTGTTGGTGTCGCGGCCCATCTTCCCGTTGGGACGAGACCTCGGATACTTGCCGGGGACGGTCGAAGAGAAGCTCTCCCCGTGGATGCAGCCCATCTTCGACAACGTCGAGTTCCTGATGGGTTTGAGCAACGACGAGAAGAAGGGCGGGCGCTCCTATAAGGAGCTCATCGACCTGGGGATTCTCGAGATCGAGCCCCTGACCTATATCCGCGGGCGATCGATCCCTAGCCAGTTCATGGTGGTGGACGAGGCACAAAATCTCACCCCTCACGAGGTGAAGACCATCGTGTCCCGGGCCGGGGAAGGGACCAAGATCGTCCTCACGGGCGACCCCTACCAGATCGACAATCCCTACATGGACTCGACCAATAATGGGTTGGTCCATGTCGTGAATCGATTCCGGCCCGAGAAGATCTCCGGGCACGTCACGCTGTTCAAGGGCGAGCGCTCCGAACTCGCCGAGCTCGCCGCGAATTTGCTCTGAGCCCCGTCATGGCGAGCAGCCCTCGACCTCGGCTGGCCTGGGCCACCGACATCCATCTGGACCACGCCGACGTCGAGGCGCGCCAGCGCTTTGCTCGAGCGCTCGCGGCCTCGGGGGCCGAGGCGGTCGCGCTCACGGGCGACCTCGCGGAGGCGCCCACCCTCACTCACTTTCTCGACGGGCTAGCCGAAGAGGTATCTCTCCCTATCTATTTCGTCCTCGGCAACAACGACTATTACCGGGGGAGCATCGAAGGGGTTCGGTCGGTGATGAGGGAGCGCTACGGCTCCGGTCGGGTGCGCTGGCTGCACGGGGGGTGGGAGCGCTTCGGGGACCGGGCCCTCGTCGGGGTGGACGGCTGGGGCGATGCCCAGCTCGGCAACGTCGATGAGACCCCCATCATGATCAGCGACTTCCGCCTCATCGAAGATCTGGCGTGGCGGGATCGCGAGGCGCGACGGGACCACCTCCGGTCCTTGGGGGAGGTCGAAGCGGCGGCCCTACGGGGGCCGCTCTCGGAGGCTCTGGCCGCCTCGGACGAGGTGGTGGTCCTCACCCACATCCCGCCCTTCGCCGAGGCGTGCTGGTACGAGGGAGGCACGAGTCATCCCGACTGGCAGCCGTGGTTTACCTGCCACGCGGTCGGGAAGGTCCTTCGGGAGGCCGCGAGGGCCCACCCTCACAAGCGGCTCGAGGTCCTGTGCGGCCACACCCACGGGGCCGGGGTGGCCGAGGTTCTGACGAACCTCATCGTGTACACCGGAGGCGCCGACTACGGCACCCCGGAGCTGCAGCCTGGCCTGCGCTAGCTAAGCGCCGAAGTTTGCGCTCGATCGCGACGGCTTGGGGTAGGCTGACCCGCGAAGGTCATGAGAAACAGAAACGGAGAACCGCTCGACGTCGTGTGGATGCTGGCCGTGGGCTCCGGCATCGTGACGGTGATCATCCTCCTCTATACGCTGGTCATCGCCTTCCGCTTTCGGGAGGGAGATCTCGACGACCTCGCTTATCCCCAGCGGGCGATGACCACGGGGACCTTCGTGGTCTCGCCCGGAGTGGCGCTGCCCGCGGAAGGGGAAGGAGATCCGGAGGGCGTCGAGAACGAGGGGCAGCGCTGCGCGCCGAGCCAAACGGTGCGGGTGCTCATCGAGATTCTCGAAACCCTCGTGGTCGACAACAAATGGATCCCGGGCGACCCCATGTACAAAACGGGGTGGTTCGGGCTGGTGAGCTTCGAGGCGGGCCCGTGGTTCGACAACGAGGCGTCCTTTCAGCTCGGGGCGCTGCGGGCGTCGCGGCGGATCTCGGTCGAGCTGGTGGACATCCTCGGTCGATCCCGGGGGACGTCGGCTGCGGACGAAGATCTCTCCGACGCCCGGGGGGCTCTTCACTTCCCCGAGCGCGCTTGGCTCATCAATCCGTTCGATGAGGGCGTGGCCTTCCTCTCCACCTCCGCGGCTTCGTCCTATCGGGGGGCGCTGGAGAGCTTGCGCCGCTACGACGTACGCATCCGCAGCTGCGAGGCTCTCTTCGACGCCCGCACGGACAACCTCCTCAAGGTCATCGACCGGGTCTCGAACGACATCGGCGCCATGACGGAGACGCTGGCTCTGCGCAGCAAGGGTGAACGGTGGAGCGTGGAGGACAAGCGGATGATCGAAGGTGAGGGCAACGACTGGGGCATCTTCGACTTCCGGGCCGACAACCTCTTTCATGAGGCCCACGGATTGATGTGGGCCTACCACGGGCTGTTTCAGGCCCTACGGGTCGACTTCGGAGCCAGCGTCGAGCAGGCGAATCTGGAGGGGATCTGGGACCGACTCGAGCAGCACGTGGCGGAGACCGCCTCCCTCGAACCGTGGATCGTGTCCAACGGACGGGAAGACTCTTTTCTCCAGCCTGATCATCTCTCCGTGATGGCCGTCAACATGCTCAGGGCACGGGCCAATATGACGGAGCTTCGGGAAGTCCTGAATCCCTGAGTCTCTCCCGGCTGCAGGATCGCCTGCGAAGGTGGCGCCTATTCGGGAGACCAGGCGTCGATTTCGATCTCGACCTTCCACTCCGGCCGGAGCAGGGCGGCCACGACGACCATGGTGGCGGCGGGCATCACGTCTCGAAAGACCTCGGCGTGGGCTCGCCCGATCGCGTCCGCGTCGGCCGGATCCACGATGAACATCCGCGTTCGGATGACCTCTTCGGGGCGCGCCCCGAGCTCGGCCAGCGCCCGCAGGCCGATCTCGAGACAGCGGCGGGCCTGCCCCTCCGGATCGCCCACCGCGTAGCTGGTGCCGTCGTCGGCCATCGGACCCGATCCCGCTACGCTGACGAGGGGCCCGGAGCGCAGGGCTCGCGAGAAACCGATGGAGGTTTCGAAGGGGGAGCCGGAGCGCGCGTGGCGGCGGGTGACCATGGCGGGGGCTCCAGTAGTACGGGGAGCACAAAATGTAACCCGATTCTCACCCGTCCCTTGCCGCCCCGAGGGGGCTCAAACCGGCTGTGGAGGTCGAATTCCGTGCGGATGACCGCAGCTCGCGAGGCCCGTGAGGTCATGCCGGCGCAGGGCCGCCGCTCCGGGGACTGCGACGCGAAGGATCCCCTGAATCATTCGACCGCCGTGATAGTCTCACCGCCATGATGCTCGCTGCCGCCGCCCTCGGTGTCGCCCTCGCGACGCCCGCCGTTCCGACCTCCGAAGCCTCGCCCTCGACCTTCAGCCTCGACGTGTCGGGCACCACCCAGTCCGTGAAGACGGGCGCCAAAGGCCAGCTCTCCGTGCACATCAAGCCCGCCGAGGGCTACAAGGTGAACGAGAAGGGCCCGCTCTCCCTCAAGCTCAGCGCCAAGGACAAGGTCGCGCTGGAGAAGGCCAAGTTGCTCCGCAAGGACGCGACCGGCAAGGTCACCTCGCCCGAGTTTGCCTGCGGCTTCGACGCCAAGGCCCAGGGGAAGGATGCCATCACCGTCGACGCGACTTTTGTGATCTGCGACATCGCCGGCACCATCTGCGAGATGAAGAAGGAAAAGGTCGAGGTCGCCGTCGCCATCACCGACGGCTGAGCTTTGCGCCCTTGGCCCGCCACGTCCTGCTGATCGTCGTCATCGACGCCGAGCAGCGGGCTCGCTTCAACGCCGTCCTCGAACGCACCCGTCACCACGTCGTCTTCGCCTTCGACGCGGATGACGGTCTCGTGCGCTTCCTCGAAGCGAAACCGGACCTGATCCTGACGGCCGAGCGTCTCCCGTCGGCCCGCGGCACCCGGTTCCTGTCTCGCCTACGGGCTCTGGCCGGAGGGTCCGAGATCCCCGTGGTGGTCTTCGGGAGCGGCGATCAGGTCGTCCCTCACGCGGACGGACGGCTCAGCTATCCCTTCGACCGACGGACGCTGCTCAGCACCATCGCCCCTCTGCTCGCCTACGGTCGGCCCGAGCCCGAGGGGCAGCCCCCCGCGGACGCGCGCACTCTGGTGGGCTACCAAAATCCCTTCGTGGCGTCCGAGGGGACGGAGCAGGAGCTCCCTTCCCCACCGGCGGCGGTGCCCTCCGGGACCTCTCCGCCGCCGGTGAATCCGGAGCCGGAGGCACCGACCATGGCCGGTCAGGTGATCGCGGAAGCGGACCGCGAGCCTTGGCTGCGAGAAGAGCCGCTCCCGAACCCAGAGGAGCTGACCCCCACCGCAGACCCCATCTCAGCGGCGGATCTCGACCTCGAGCCCGAGGTCGTGGAGCCCACCCCCGAGTTCTCGCCCCATCCCTTCGAAGCCGAGGAGGAGCCGATCGAGGCGCCCGAGGTCACGCCTCGCCCCCTCGAAGGTGGCACCCTCCCGCCGGGCTTCGTGGAGCGGGTCCGCAGCGTGCACGCCCGGCTCGAGCGCGCCGACTACTACGAGCTCCTCGAGGTCCAGCGAGGCGACGACGAGGACCGGATCCACGCCGCCTGGTTCGATCTCGCCCTCGAGCTTCACCCCGACCGCTTCTTCCTCCAGCCCTCGGGGGAGCTCAAGGCGATGATCTATCGAATCTATCGACAGCTCTCGGAGGCCCACGACGTGCTCTCGGATCCTGCCCGCCGGTTCGCCTACGACCGACGCCGAAGGTCGGGCGGAACTATCGGCGTGAGCGGTGGCCCGGCCCCATCCGGTGAATCAAAGCGTCTCGAGATCGTCGTTCATGACGCCGCAGCGGCGATCTTCGCCGAGCGCGCAGAGGAAGCTTTTGCTCGCGAGGCTATCGACGATGCTCGCACCAACCTGCAGGCCCTGCTCGCCTGCGAGCCGGACAATGCCTCGGCCAAGCGCGCCCTCGAGGTGCTCGAGGCTCGGCTCGGCCCCACCGTCTGACCGGAGGTCCCATGTCTTCCCGTACGTCTCTCGTCCCCGCTCTCCTGACCGCCTCCGTGCTCCTTGGCGCGGCCGGCCCCGCTCGCGCGGACTTCGGCTTTCGCAAGCTCGCTGGCCAGCGCTGTCCCGCTGGGCTCCAGCCCGTGACCCTAGCCGAGGCTCGCAGCTACCGCCGCGACATCTGTCGTTCGCTCGGCCAGTGGGACGTCGTCCGTCTCGCGGGCGGGGGCTCCATGGATGGTCCCGGCTACGACTGCCGCCAGCGGGCTCGCGATTCGCGCGAGCTCGGGCACGTCCTGTGCCGCGCCCCCGGTCGGGGTCGTCCTCCGGCTCCGCCCCCGCCCCCTCCGCCTCCTCGCGACGACCGGGGCCCTCCGGGCCGGGGAAAA
>JBCBRU010000477.1:0-6975 GCA_039819565.1 Myxococcota bacterium
ACGCCGAACTTCGCTCGGGACCCTCATCCAGCTTGGTTGAGAAACCCGTCCCACCCCTCACTCAGCCCGGGCGCCAACACGAGGTCCGCGGAGCTCAAGATGCCCGGGTGCAAGAGGTCCTTCGAGCCTCTCGCGAGACAGGCGATGAAGGAGTCCTGGAGCTACGAGACCTACCTGTACGAAGTCTTGACCGCGGAGGCGGAATCTCGAGCCGAGTCAGCCATCCGACAACGGATCCATGCGGCTCGCTTCCCTGAGGTCAAGACCCTCGGAGAATTCGACTTCGATTCTGCAGATGGAGTTGACAGGGAGAAGATGGCTCATCTCGCTCGGGGTGATTGGGTAGCTCAGGCCGAGAACCTGATACTCGCCGGTCCGATCGGGACGGGAAAGACACACTTGGCCATCGCGCTCGGCTTCGAGATCGCCAAGCTGAAGCGACGGGTCGCCTTCTATCGGGCGGCAGACCTTGTGCGGATGCTCGTCGAGGCCCACGACCAAAGGGAGGTGGGACGACTGCATCGACGCGTCCAGCGGCTCGACCTCTTGATCCTCGACGAGCTCGGCTTTGTGCCCTTCGACCGAACCGGCGGTGAACTCCTCTTCAATCTGGTGGCCTCGATGTACGAACGTCGATCCGTCCTCCTCACCACGAATCTGGCATTCAGCGAGTGGCCGAAGGTCTTCGCCGACGACGAGAAGCTGACGACCGCACTCCTCGATCGCCTCGCCCACCTCGCCACCGTGATCACGACGCAGGGCAAGAGCTACCGCATGCGCGAGCGCGCCAAGGTCGTCGCCGACCCGACCAAGACTGGCGGCTCGACCACCACGTGAGGTAGGACCTCCCAGTACAACCAGGTGGGTCAGTTTTAGGCCGCCAGGGTGGGTCAGTTCTCGAGCGGCGGAAACATAGCCGCAGGAAGTCTATTCATCGAGTCCTTTGGAAGCATGGCCCTTCTAACGCCTACGGCGAAGATGGGCAGGCTGAGATGCTGCGTTCTCTGAAGACTGCGCTAGGGTACCCACGTGATGTAGAGGTCGCCCCCGCCGTGAGTTGCCCGAGAGCGAGGTGAAGAAACTCGAGGCGCGTGTCCGAGATCTCGAACGGGCACTCGGCCGCAAGACCATGACGAAGAGGAATAGGTCTCCCTCCAAGGGGTCCTGCTGCAACCCAGACTTCACGAGACCGTAGAGGCCATTGTGGCCCTTGCGAAGGTCCTCGGGCTCCGGGTACGCCCAGACAAGGACGGCTCGGGTCGCGCCGATCATCTGAGATAACGAAGGAGTTCGGCGGCGGTCGCTGGATTCAAACCCTCCACGACGAAGCCCCGAGGCGTGACGAGGCGAAGTGCGCTGGGCGCCGACTCGACGATCTCGACAGGGACCATTGAGGCGGGGACCGGCACTGCGCCTCGCAGCCACCGCTGCACCGTGCCCAGGCTCAATCCGAACGCCTCAGCAATCTCACGCTGAGTGAGCTGATCCGCGAGAGCCGCACAGGCGAGCCGAAGTTCGCCTCGTAGGTCTTCGGGAATCCGACGCCCTGGCCGCGATGGCCCCAGAGCAGCTACGCGCAGGCGAAGCGAGGTGATATCCTCTTGGCCGACCACAACCGGCCGGCTCTACCGCTCCCTGCATCCCCGGTCAGGACGTGCCAGCCCGAACTGAGACGCTCTTTCGAGGGCGCTTGACCACTCGTAGCCTCTCGCGAACGAGCTTCCTCGTTCTACCATGGTCGCGACCCATGTTGATCGTGCGAGTTCCTCTCAACGCCATCGCGCCCTACCTGAATCGTAAGCGCGAAGCCCGCGCCCAGCTTGCAGTGGCTTCTTTCGCGACGAGGCGTTCTGGTGGATAGCACATGGCTATGACGGGCTCCTCCGGTTCGGACACCCCGACGTCGGTCGAGGACGAGGTCGAGGCTTTGCTTGCTCGGTGTGAACACGTTCGAGCTCGGGCCGCCATCGAGGCCGCGAGACGGCGTCCGGGCGTCGACACGGCCCGCCTCGACGCACTGGCCGACCGATGTGAGAGACAGGCCCGCTGGCTCGGTTTCGCTCAGCGCTACGACGCGGCGCGGGAGCGAGGTGACTTTTTGACGGCTCGAGACCAAGCCAGCGCCGCGGCGGACTTTCTCGGTCCGAAGGATGCGGGCGCCCGGTGGCGCGCGGCCGCCACCATCGCGGCCGAGAATGTCCGGACGGCGTGGCGCATCGGTCAGCTCGAGGTCGACGCGTCTCCTCCGGCCGACCTCAGTCAGGCCGCTGAAGGGCTCGACCTCAAGTCGATGCTCGCGGACGGGGGAGACGTCCTGGTTTCCGTCTCTCGTCATGAGCGTTTCCTCTTCATTCGTGAGACGGACGTCCAAGGTCCCCGCCTCAGACGCATGGGGTGGCTTCGACCTCCCGAGCCTCTGGGCGATATCGTGGGCTTTCGGGTTCGCGGCTCCTCCCTTTGGATCGCGGGGAGCCTTGGCCTGGTTCTCGAATTGAGGCGAGCCCCTCTCGATGTCCTACGATGTCTCTCCCTTCAGCCCTACCTCGTGCCCGACGGGGCCATGGGAAGGGCGACCTTCGCCCGGGATGGTCGATACATGTGGGTGGAGCTGGGCGCGCCCGGCGACGCGGAGACCCTCGGCGTGTACGATCTGGCTCGAGAAACACTGCGTTCGCGCATCGATACCGACTGTCTCCAAGGCGTAACGGCAAGTCAGCCGCCCGAGGTGCTTTTGCGCACTTTCGAGAAGCACTGGGATCGATGTTGGCTCAGCGATGCCACCGGCACGCCGCTGTCCCCTCAACCTATCGAGGTCGGCACCCATGTGACCGAGATCATGTCTCACCCCCGAGGACGAGGCTATGTGGCGTTGGTGGCGGAGGATGTGGAGCCTCCTCTCGAAGATGACGATGGTCTCAATGGATACGAGGTGTCTGCGATCGTCGAGCTCGGGGAAGGAAACGAGGATGCCGAACTCTTGGTGCTCGAAGGTACGGACCCCGATTCCATCCACGAGCTGGCGATGGACGCGGCCTCTCGGCATGTCTTCGTTCGGACCTGGAAGGAGGATGCACCGCAGCTCTTCGCCTTTCGATGTACGGCCAACGGGCTGCGCCGGAGCTGGGAGCAAGCCGCCCCCCGGAGATCGACGGTGGTCCGGACCGAAGACGGACGGCGAGCCGCGCTCCTGAGCGACGTCGGGAGACTGCGCGTAGATCCCCTGGGATCCGAAGCGCCGGGTGTCGTCGAGGGCGACGCTCCCCGCGCCTATGGTCTCGAAAGCGCCCATGAGTCTCCGCGGGTCTCCCGCGACGTCCTCCACGATGAAGCGATGGAGCGCCTCCGCACGGATCGGCCCCTCGAGCCATGGGTGGAGAAACGTCGCCGCGGTTTCCGTTCGGAGCCCGAGGCTTTGGCGCGTCTGGTCCGCGTTCTGGACCGCTTCAGGCACTTCGACCTGGCCGAGTCCGTGCTCGCCTTTGCTCGAGTGCGGACGCCCAGCCATCCCCATCTCGACTTCGTGGAAGGCGAACGGAGAGCGGCCGCTGACGACTGGGAGAAGGCCCTCGAGCTCTTGACGTCGGCCGTCGACGGGGGCGTGGACGCGGACGACGAGAACTCGGCGTGGCGCATGATCGCCGAGGGAAGCTTGAGGCTAAAGGACATGGCGAGGGCCAGGAGCGCTCTGGCCGCATCGACGCCCACCGAAAGCTTCTACAGTCGCCAGCTGACTCTGGAGGAGGTCGCGGCGATCCTCGAGAGCCCCGCCGAAGCCCATGATAGTTGGGGCGCCCTCGTCGCGGCCTGCCGCGCAGCCGACCAAAGCTCCGAGCCAGAGAGCGCCTGGTGCGCGCTCGACATGTCCGCAGTGTGGGAGCGGCTTGAGCTTCAGAGCGCGGCCCGACTCGCGGCAGCCCATCTCGACGCTTCCGAAACGTCCGGGCTTCGGGAGGTGAGAGGGATCATGGCGGTGGCAAGGTTCCTCGACTATGGCCGACCCGGTACCTTTCGCCGCGACTTCCCTGGACTGGGGTGGCATTCTGGAAAGATCGAGGAGCTCCGTGAGCAGGCGCGGGCGGCTCTGAGTCGGTGGAAGTGCGTGCCGACCAAGGTGCTCCCGAGCGCGCAGGACCTCCTTCCGACCGAGCTCGTCGTCGAGCCGAGCGAAGAACGAGAGCATACGTTCCCCTCCTCGAACGATCCCGTCGAGCTTCGCGCTGAGCCCCATCGCCTGCCCCTTCTGCCCCACGAGCGCTTTCGTCAGGCGGTGCCCGCCGCCGCAGCGGCCACGGAGGACGTCGCGCGTCGGATCCGGAAGAGACCCGAATGGGATGGAGCTCGCACATGGGAGGAGGAGATTCTGAGCCTTCGACCCTTTGCCCCCTTCGATGCGGAGTGGGCGCGGATCCATCGACATCTCGAAGTCTTCACGAACTTCGAGCTCCACGGTCGAAAGCTGTTCTACGTGGAGGGGGGGCTCGCGAGCATGCTGGCCGCCACCACCCTTGACGTCGAAGCGCAAGCTCTCCGGGGGCCCTTCCCCACCTTCGGCGTCGTTTTCTCGGACGAGACCTCCCTCCAGATGGCCCGCGAGGTGTTCTCGGGCACGGCGGGGGGAACGCCGGAAGCCTGGGCGGCGTACATCGTCGAGCACCCCGCGCCGACCGGCCATCGACGCTGGGACCTATTCTTGGCGTTGTCTACGACCGCGGGGGGCCTTCCGGAGCTTTTGGTGACTCGCCTCCACCTCGACGACGAGCGGAGCGTCGCTGACGTTGTCGCCGCCGCGCCGGTCCCACGGCGTCCGCTGGTGGCGCTTGTATTCAACGCGGTCCTCTACGCGAACTCGGCCGACGTGAGCTGGCCCCTCGCGCGAGCTGCGCGGAAACCGAGTTCCATGAAGGGCGGGAAGAAAGGTCGTTCACGGCCCTCCGCGCCCCTGGGTTCTTCAGAGGACGTCTTCTATCTCCCGGGAAAGATCCCGATCTCTGCACGTTCGGAGGGTTCGGTCGAGGTCCTACCGGATGGCTCGAGCGCTCAAACGCGTTTTCTTGTGCGGGGACATTGGCGCCGAGCCGCGGCCCACTGGCGAGATGCGCGGCCGCGTTGGATCGAGCCCTTCTGGAAGGGGCCGGAGATGTCCGCGGTGATCGAGAAGTCCTACAAGCTCAAGCTCTAGCTCCACTTCGGGCCGACGCCTTCGGCTTCGGGACCCAACCCTTCCAGATTCGGATGCTGCCGGGGGCCCGATCACCGCCGCCTTCAGCTCCGGGTGAGGGCGGCTTCGCCGCCCTCGGGATTCAATCCATCCTCCAACAATGGCACGCTTCCGCCGGGTCGAGCGTCGGCTGCTTGGTCCCATGCTTTTGGCGATCCGGTGGTCCCCGGGCGACCTGGTCCCAATTCTCATTTTGCACCGGATCAGAACTCCGGCTCGAAGCGTTGCATCCGTTAGGCGGTGAGCAGTCCATTCGTCGACGATGTTCATGTGAAGCCGCCTGGCACTCGTGGGGGCGATAGCGTAGGGAAGCCCACTTCCGGATCATTGGCCGCGAGGGCAAAGCTCCCCGGCTTGGGCGATCGATGCTCTCGCGCTAACCCTCTCGACGTGATGCCACTGAATCGATCACGTGCTGTTTGTCCTTTTCACCCCACCTCCAGTCGAGTCGCGGCCAATAGGACGAGCCGCTAAGATGAGTAACCCAGCGTCGGCTGTCTGGTGGGTTATGGGCGATTGAGCTCCGCATCCATAGGGGCTCGATGGCGGCGGCGCCATGGTGCCTTGTGATGCGCTACCCTGGGCATCGCCAGCGACGGTGTGGTAGGTGAGGTCACGTCAACGATGAGAATCGTGCTGAGCAAGCCAGAGTCCCGAGCCCTCAACACCCTGCGGGGACTTCCGGAGGATGTTCACATGATGGTGATGTGCTCGACGATTGGACCCGATGGTACCATCCTCGAGGGCTCGGAGGAGACCCTCGAGGAGCTCGTCGAGTTCATTGGCGAGATGTTGAGCGAGGGCATGGTCTCCGCTCGCGACGAAGCACCCCTTATCTCTCTTTGCCTAAAGATCGACCCCGACTGCCTTGATTGGCTGGGTTCGTAGGCTCCGAGGCTTGGAATAAACGGAGGTCCTGAACGACTTGCCATGCCGTAGCGAACGAACACTTCGCGCGACGCGCGGCTTCGGCTGCGCCGAGGCTCGGGTCGCTCTCGAGAACTGTCCACACGTCAGCCCGCCAGCTGGGCCCCATAAGCACTCGATTTCGGTAGTTGGTGTGTCGTCCGATGAGAACGACGGGGGACAGTACATCTGCTTCCCGATCGCGGAGAACTCCCGCGGGTACCCGGAGCGGAGAATCAACAAAGCGGGGATCTGCTCCCCGCCGTTCGAGCTGAAAGTCGGTCCCGGTTGCCAAGAGATCAACGGATGTTCCCTCGTGGAGTTTTGCAAGACGCCCGTAGCGTCGATCCTTCTCGAACCTCTGAGCGAGGACTGCCCAGTAGGCTCGCACCCGCATGGATGAGGACTCGGAGACGCAACGCAGCAACCGATCGACGTTGACGTAGCGGCGGTGGATGCCTAGCCACGTTGTCAACACGGCCAGCACGCGGAGGTCGTGCTCGTCCATCCCGAGGATGGAGGCGCAAACGAGCGTCTCCTCGATCGGCGCAGATGGGTTCGCCTAGGCAGCGAAGTTCATGCCGATGCCCGCCATGTCGGAGGTGAGGTCGGTCTCAGGAAGTCCGCCACCTAGGGCCGCCGCTCGACGAAACCCCATTAGCCAAGCCTCTCTCGAAGATCGTTCAGCGTCACCTGGACATGCTCGGGCCACATGGAATCGCGTCCTGCTGGGACAGCCATGGTTCCGCTTCGTCCAACCCTTGCTGCGTCGGAGCTAAGGCCAAGCAGTCTCCGAGGTCGGGCCGTTGTTGAGCCACTCGTCGTCGAGCTCGATACCCTCTTGACGACAA
>JBCBRU010000478.1:0-6971 GCA_039819565.1 Myxococcota bacterium
GTCGGGGCAAAGCCATGGCGGGGATCAGTCGAGCTCGAACTGGGCGAGGTAGCGCTCGACCCCGACCGGAGCACTCTCCGGAGCTTTGGGCTCATCGCCTGGGTGGCCTTTGCCCTTCTCAGTCTCTTGATCTGGTGGCGAGAGGGTTTCCTCTTCTTTTCGTTTTCACCCGCACAGACCGTCGCGGTGACCCGTGGGCTCCTCGGCCTGAGTGTAGCCTCGGGGGTCCTCGGGCTGATCTACCCCCCCGCGGTGCGCCCGCTCTACGTGGGTCTGAGCCTGGTCACCTTCCCGATCGGCTTCGTGGTGTCTCACGTCGTCCTCGCGGTGCTGTTTTTCGGTATTCTCACGCCGGTGGGCCTCGCCCTCCGCGTGTTAGGTAAGGATCCGATGCAGCGACGCTTCGAGCCCCAGGCTTCGACCTATTGGCAGGCGCGGCCCAAGGATCCGAGCGTGCGTAGCTACTTCCGACAGTACTGACTCCGGGGACCCTCCGATGACCGAAGACCAAAACGACTTTCAAGCGGCCGCCCAGGAGCGGCGTCCAGGACTCATCGCCGAGATGTTCGGGTTCATGCGCGAGAGCCAAAAGTGGTGGCTACTCCCCATCCTGCTCGCGTTTCTCGTGGTCGGGGCCTTCGTTCTCCTCAGCGCCACGCCCGCCGCGCCGTTCATCTACACCCTCTTTTAGGGGCCCGGGCGCTCCATCCTGATCCAGCGCGCCCTCCTTACCGAGGCGCAACATCTGCCGTTCCTCGAATGATCGGCGCACAACCCGACCGGAGAGTTGGGTATGGCTTTCATTCGGAACACTCTTATCGCCGTTTTCGGAATATCGGTCGGTCTGGCTTGCGGTCCTGAACCGGATCTCGAGCTCTCTTCGGGTCAGACGATCCCGCGCGGTCTGGTGGAGGCCGTCGAAGCGGGGGAGGCCCCTCGGGCGGTCGTCCTCGTGGGCGAGCCGGGCCCGATGGGGTGGGCTCAGGCCGACGCCCTCGACCGCAGCCCTCTCGTCCGCAAGTCGGCGCGATTTCACGCCCTCACCGAGGAGGTGGCGCGAAGCCTGACCGAGACGGATCTCACCGGGGTACGGCGCTTCGAGCACCTTCCGATGATGGTGGTGGACGTGGAAGACGTCGGCACCCTCTACCGGCTGGCGGGGGCTCCGAACGTCATCGGGGTCTACGAGGACGAGGTCTTTCGCCCGAGCCTCACCAATAGCCTCAATCTGATCGGCCAGCCGACCGCCGCCGCCGCGGGAGCCACCGGGGCGGGCGCCACGGTGGCCGTGCTCGACACCGGCACCGACTACACCCGGGCCGCCTTTGGGTCCTGCTCGGCGCCGGGCGAGAGCGGCTGCAAGGTGGTCCACGCTCAGGACTTCGCGCCGAGTGACGGCGTCCGAGACGACAACGGGCACGGAACCAACGTGTCCGGGATCGTCCTGGGGGTCGCGCCGGACGCCCTCGTGGCCGATCTCGACGTATTTCGGTCCGATGGCCTCGCCTACTCCTCGGACATCATCTCCGCCATCGATTGGATCATCGCGAACCAGCAAACCCACAACATCGTGGCCATGAACCTCAGCCTCGGGGGCGGCTCCTTCGACGCGGCCTGCCCCACCAGCGTGTTCGCGGTGCCCTTCGCCAACGCCCGCGCCGCCGGCGTCCTGCCCGTGGTCGCGTCCGGAAACGACGGCTTTACGAACGCGGTGGCGAGCCCCGCCTGCGTCCCCACCGGGGTCTCGGTCGGCGCCACCTATGCCACCAGCTACTTCGGCATCAACTGGGCCAACTGCACCGACATGAACATCAACCCGGACGAGGTGACTTGCTTCTCGAACTCCAGCAGCACCCTGACCATGCTCGCCCCCGGCGCGCTGATCACGGCCGCGGGTCTCACCCAGGGCGGCACCTCCCAGGCCGCGCCTCACGTGGCCGGGGCGGTGGCGGTGCTCAAGCAGGCGCATCCCTCCGAGACCATCGAGGACAGTCTCTCGCGCATGCTCGACAACGGGGTGGCGATCACGGACCCCCGCAACGGACTCATCCGGCCTCGGCTCGACCTCAACGCCGCCCTCAACGCGGTGGTCGCCGATACCACCGCCCCGAGCGGCACCGTGGTGATCGAGGGGAACGCGGCCGCCACCCGGACGAGCACCGTGTCTCTCACCCTGTCGGCGTCGGACAACGTGGCGGTCACCGAAGTATGCCTGAGCTCGCAGAGCGGCTGCTCAGAGTGGCTCCCCTACGCAACCTCCCGAAGCTGGGTCCTCTCCGGAGGCGACGGGGTCTCGAACGTGTACGCGCTCTTCCGTGACGCCGCCGGCAACACGAGCCCAGAGGCTTCGGACAGCATCCTCCTCGACACCGTGGCGCCGACGGCAGGGGTCCTCGAGGTCACCGCCTCGGGGGGCACCCACACCCTCAGCTGGTCGGGCGCCACGGATGACGGCAGCGGCATCGCCAGCTACACCGTGGTCCACGCCGCCGGGAGCCCCCCGAACGACTGCCTGACCACGACCCCCATCTATTCTGGCACCGCCCAGTCCTTCGCGTACGGCTCCCCCTCCGGCCAGACCGATGGCTACCGCGTGTGCGCCGTGGACGCCGCCGGCAATGTCTCCCCCGGCGCCTTCTTTACCTACGTCGCCGACGCCAACAGCGGGGCCCCGGAAGGTACGGTTTTGGTAGAGGACGGCACCGGATGGGTACGGTCGACCTCGGTGCGCATGGACTTCACGGTCACGGACCCCGACGGGGTGGCCGCCATGTGCATCAGCAACACTTCCTCCTGCACCGCGTGGCGAGGCTTCAGCGCCCGCCACTACCATCAGCTGGCCAGCGCCGAAGGCACCCAAACCATCTATGTGTGGTTCCGCGACACCCTCGGCAACGAGAGCCCCACCCCCGTGGCCACCGCGGTGCAGGTCGACAGCACTGCACCCGTCGACGGCACCGCCACCTCGGTCGGGCAGGACAACGCCGTGGAGGTCAGCTGGAGCGGATTCGCGGACACCGAGAGCGGCATCACCGGCTACCGGGTGGTGACCTATCGGCAGTCCTACGCCCCACCCACCTGCGAGCATGGCACCGTGGTGTTCGAAGGCCCCGGCGTCTCCGCGGTGGACAGCGGAGCCACGAACGGCAGCCGGATCGCCTACCGGGTCTGCGCCCGCAACGCCGCAGGCCTCTCGTCGGCGGGAACGACAACCTTAGCCATCCCCCGCGCCGAGAGCGACGCTCCCACCGGGGTGATCCAGGTCGACGAGGGTACCGGGTGGGTCAGGTCGACTTCGGTGCTCCTCAGCTTCACCGTGACCGACGCCTCGGGGGTGGCGGCCATGTGCATCAGCAACACCGAGACCTGCACCGCGTGGCGAGGCTACACAGCTCAACATCACCACCAGCTCGCGAGCGACCAAGGTCCCCAGACCATCTATGTGTGGTTCCGAGACACGCTCGGCAACGAGAGCTCTCAGCCCGTCACCGCGGTGGTGGAGGTCGACAGCACCGCGCCCCTGGGCGGCGCCGTGACCTCGGTCGGCCGCAACGCCTCCGTCTTCCTCAGCTGGAGTGGGTTTACGGACATCGAGAGCGGCGTGACGAGCTATCGCGTGGTCACCTACGGCACAGTCTCTCCGCCGCCTTCTTGTCAGCACGGAACGGCGGTCTACGAGGGTTCGGAGACTTCCTTCCTCCACGAGGGGATCCCGAACAACGTCACGCACGGCTACCGGGTGTGCGCGGTGAACCCCGCCGGCGGGGTGTCCACGGGCATGACGACCTCGGCCACGCCCCGCCTCGAAAACAACGCCCCCTCCGGCACCGTGCAGGTCGAGAGCGGTACGGGGTGGGTCAAGTCGGACTTCGTACGCCTCGACTTCACGGTCAGCGACCCCTCCGGCGTAGCCGCGATGTGCATCAGCAACACGGACACCTGCACCACGTGGAGAGGCTTCGCGGCCTACCACCACCATCGGCTCGCGAGCACGGTGGGACCGCAAACCATCTATGTATGGTTCCGAGACAGCATCGGGAACGCGAGCGTCAATCCCATCACGACGGTGGTTCAGGTGGACGGAACCATCCCGACCGACGGTACGCTCACCGGCACCGGCCAAAACGGGGCGGCAGCCCTGAGCTGGAGCGGGTTCGCCGACCCCGAGAGCGGGGTGAACAACTATCGAGTTGTGACCTACGGCCAGCAGTGGCCGCCCCCCACCTGTCGACACGGTTCGGTGGTGTATGAGGGCGCCAGCACCTCGCACCTCGACACTTCCCTCACGAACGGGAGCCGGTACGCCTATCGGGTGTGCGCGCAGAATCAGGCCGGCCTCTGGTCGAGCGGGGTCACGACCCTGGTAGCTCCCCGTTTGGAGGTCGAAGCCCCCACCGGCACGGTGCAGGTGGAGGGGGGAACCGGCTGGTCGGACTCGACCCTCGTCCAGCTCGACTTCACGGTGAGTGACAGTTCGGGCGTGGCGGCCATGTGCGTGAGCAACACGGACACCTGCACCGCCTGGCGGGGATATTCGGCGCGTCACTACCACCGGCTGGCGAGCTCCGTGGGTACGCAGACCATCTATGTGTGGTTCAGAGATACGCTCGGCAACGAGAGCGACGCCCCCGTCACCGCAGTGGCTAACGTAGACGCCAGCGCTCCCTCCGAGGGAACGGTGACCGCGGCTGGCCAGGACGGGTCCGTCGCCGTCAGCTGGAGCGGCTTTGCCGACGCGGAGAGCGGGATCGCCAACTATCGGGTGGTCACCTATCGCCAAGCATGGGCGCCCCCGACCTGTCGGCACGGCATTCTCGTCTATGAAGGTACGGACACGTCCGTGGTGGATGCTTCGCTCAGCAACGGCACCCGCTACGCCTACCGAGTGTGCGCCCAAAACCAAGCCGGGGTGTGGTCCAACGGCGTCACCGACCTCGCCACCCCGCGGGCGGAGAACGACGCTCCGGTGGGCACGGTGCAGGTCGAGGACGGCACCGGGTGGGTGGCCTCGACCCGCGTACGCCTCGATTTCAGCGTGACCGATGCCTCGGGGGTCGCGGCGGTGTGCGTGAGCAACACCTCCACCTGCACCGCCTGGAGAGGCTTCACGGCTACCCACTATCATGAGCTCGCGGGCTCGGTGGGCGCCCAGGCCATCTATGTCTGGTTCCGCGACGGGCTCGGAAACGAAAGCGCGAGCCCGGTGACGACCTCGGTGCAGGTTGACAGCACCGCGCCCACGGATGGCACGGCCATGGCGACCGGACAGGACCAGGCCATCGACCTCAGCTGGAGCGGATTCTCCGAGGCTGAGAGCTCGGTCGCCGCATATCGCGTCGTGACCTACCGCCTGCGGGTGGCCCCGCCCACGTGCCAACACGGCACGGTGGTCTACGAGGGCACCGACACCACCGCCCGGGACGCAACCCTCACGAACGGCGAGCTGTACGGCTACCGGATATGCGCCAAGAACCCGGCCGGGGTGTGGTCCGCGGGCGTGGAGGCCTCAGCGGTACCTGCCGCCAACTAACCCGCCTAGTTGACGACGAGGTTGATGGTGCTGGTCCCGCTGGCGTAACCGGCCTGAGCGGCCGTGAATCGATACTGTCCCGCCGACGAGGCGGCCGGGACACCGCTCAGACTCCCGGCTGGGCTCAAACTCAGCCCCGCCGGGAGGGACGGCGAAACCGTCCAGGTGGGTGAGGGACAGCCGGAGGCCGTGAGCTGGGCCGAATAGGCCTGGCCCGCGGAACCCACCGGCAAGCTGCTCGTCTGGATCTGACAGGGCGGCGAGGCCCGAACCTCGAAGGTGCCCACGTCGAAGGTATCGTTGGTGGGATCGAGGTCGAGAGGTCGCTGTTCGAGCCACACCACGAACCGATAGAAACCCGGCGTCCGCGGTGCGACGAGGCTTCGGCTCGACGGAACCGAGGTGCTCTGGCCGGAGGCAACGCCGGGGGCGCTCCCACCGTCGTAGGTGACCACGCTCCCGAAGGACGGTCCGACCCCCTGGAGTCCTTCCGCGACGCTGACCACGTACGGGCGCGTGATGGCCCCCGAACTGGCCGCGTTCCCGCTGTTCTCGACGACGTAGCTCGGCTCGGCAAAGGAGGTCCCGGGCGCCACCACCGAGGGGAGGCCGGAGGCCGAAACCCAGGTGAGGTCGTGGCCCACCTGCGGGATGTCGGTGGGCGTGAGGACGTAGACCGTGAAGGGGTCGAAGTCGCAGGTGGGGGAGCAGCCCAGCTCGACGCGGTGGTTGGCATCGGCGATGCCCGCGGCCGCAGAGTTGTCGGCGCCGCCGAGGACCTGGACCACGATCCTCTGGTTGCCGGCTCGAAGCCTAACGCGGACGTTCACGAACGCATCGCCGCCCGAGCCGAGCCGCACCATCGAACAGTAGAAGATCTCGAAGCTCTCGGCGGAGCGGATGACCTCCACCGACCCCGTCCGCAAATCGTACTCCGAGCCATGAGGGACGATGAGCGCTCCGGTCGGAGGCGGCGCTTGAAGATCGAAGCTCGGCGCCCCCGGCGATGCCCCGATCACGAACGCACCGTCGCGGCTCACAGCGACGCGCGCGCCCGCGGGGTAGGTCACGCCGAAGGCCGAGAACGCAAAGGGCAGCGTCGTGTCGTGGAGGCCGTCGTCATCGAACCGTACGCCCCCTCCCACCGCCTGACAGGAGACTTCGTCGTCGTAGTAGTTCGTGAGGCCCTCGAGGATGGTATAGCCCGCCCTCTCGGCGCCGCCATCACGCGGTCCGGCATCAAAACCGGCGTCACCGGAGCCTGCGTCCGGACGCCCCGCATCGGGGCTCGCGTCCGCGGTCCCTGCGTCCTCGTCCGAGATCCCCAGGTCGGCGGCGCCCGAGTCCGAGTCTGCAGGAAAAGTTGCGTCAGGCTCATTCGCCGCAGCGTCGCCCTCCGTACCTTGGGGTGGGTCGCCACACGCCGCCGCGCCGACCAGGA
>JBCBRU010000479.1:0-6967 GCA_039819565.1 Myxococcota bacterium
CCTCTGCTACGAGGACTCCTCGCCTTTGCTCGCGCCCGAGGGATCCGTTCCGTTTTGGAAGGTGTCGAGACTTCATCGCAGATGGCCACCGCTCGGGACCTCGGCGTGGATCTGGTCCAGGGCTTTCTGTTTCGCGACCGCTTCCAGCGGGTCGAAGGGCCGGCGCCTCGCCTCCCGGAACCAGTGGCCCCACCGCCCCCGAGCGAGTCGTCTCAATCCTGGGTTCCAGAGATGGGCTGAGTGAGGAGACTCGGGCGAGCCTCCTGACGGAGAGCAAGAGACGACGTGACAGGTCGCCCCTCGAGGCGGCGCGTGCGTGCGCCGCCTCGGAGGTTAGCTACTTCGGATCGATACGGCGAACCGCAGAGCTAGGCACGTCGACGAAAAACACGTTGCCCTCTGCGTCGAAGGTGAAGCCGGCCAGGCTGCCCGGGGGAAGCCCAGTTTCCAAACTGCGCACCAGCGAGCCGTCCGTGAGATCGAAAGCGTGGAACTGACTGGTCTGAGCGTCGCTGACGTAGACCATCCCATCCCGAATCTCGAGACCGCTCGGTCGCTGGAGGACACCCCCCGGAGCCACCAGCTCGGTCACGGTGCCCCCGGTGAAGGTCGCGCTGTCCGCGAGCTGCTCATACTGGGGAGAAAGCGGACCGGAGCGCTGGGCGCCCATCGGATCGAACACTACGACTCGGCTCGCCCCCGTGTCCGCCGCGTAGATCTTACCCTCGTGAAAGGCGATGTGGCCTGGCGTGAAAGCCACGCGCGTGAGGGTGCCCATCGCGTAGCGGTGGATCATGCCATCGGAGTGGTCCGCCTGACCGGGTCCGTGGTCCTCGACGAAGTCATAGCGGTCGAGTGAGCCGGTTTGACCGTTAGCCACCCAAAACGCCGCCCCCGTCTCGTGGGCGATGCCGGTGCAGTCCGGCGACGCGTGAAGCATGTCCATGTGCGAGCCGTTCCAGCCCGCCGGAATGTCGTTCTGGGTCCAGTTCCGATAGATCGAGGGCTCAGAGGTCCAGAGCGATGGCCCGATGAAATCCGCGTCGCTGTCGGTGAAGTTGCCGGTGCGGGCCTCTCCGCAGGTGGCGAAGAAGGTGTTCGCACCCCAGGAAACGCCAAGTCGGCTCCCTGCTACGTTCTCGCCCCACGCGATGGCAGGGGGACGGCGCATGAAGTGCCAAGCGTTCCAGTCCTGTACCCAGGTTTCGGTCTGGTCAGGCTGGCCAGGGTTGAAGATCGTGGTCGTGCTTCCGGGCAGAGCATCGCAGCCCGAGCGCACGAACTGGGTGCAAGAAAACTCGTTCGGGGTCTCGCGATGCAGCACCCAGAGCTCGTTGGGATTCGCCCGCGAGAACTCGAGGTCCACCGCTTCGTCAGCACGGATGGAGGCGTGAATCTCCGTGAAGTCGACGCTCTGCATGGAGCCGTCGCCCCAACCCAGGTTGCCGGCGCGAGGCGGTTCGGCGCAGATGCCGGGGGCGTCGCATACGGGGGTGGCCCCGGAGCAGTCCGCGTTGGTCTGGCACAGCGGCTCCACGCAGACGCCGGGGGCGTCGCACACGGGGGTGGCCCCTGAGCAGTCCGCATTGGTCTGGCACAGCGGCTCCACGCAGATGCCGGGAGCCTCGCATACGGGAGTGGCCCCGGAGCATTCGGCGTTGGTCTGGCACAGCGGCGCCACGCAAGAGCCGGCTGCATCGCATATCGGCGTGGCCCCGGAGCAATCCGTGTTCATCTGGCACTCCGGCCCGAGGTCCGCGTCGTCTCCGCACGCGGCGAGGCTGACGACCACCAGGGACGAGAGGACGAGCGAGGCCCTCGGGGCAGTTCCACTAAACATCGGGTGGGACATACCGTCCGCGCCGACGTTCGGGCGAACTTTGTGTGAGCAACAGCACGAGAACCAGGGTGAATCCCAGGCCCCAGGCCGAGCCCGAAGCCCGAGAATTGACGCATCGGCAGTCTCCGCTCGGAGGCGTCGCCGGCGTCTCGGAGCCAAGATCCGTAAGGCCAAGATCGGCGGCAGCGGGGGCGTCCGGAGAACCTGCGTCGCGGGGGCGGGCTCGAGCCACGGCCAAGGGAAAGCGAGCGAAAGCGGAAAAGGTGAGGCCGCGGCCGTCTTCGAGCCGCGCGCGGAGCACCCAGTCCCCTTCGGTCCAGGTGGATGTGTCCATGGTCAGCGAGCGCAGGGCCGGATCCAGTATGGCTACGGCCTCGAAGGTCTCCTCCCCGTCCAGGGCCCGCTCCAACAGCACATCCGCCGAGCCATCCGGATCGAAGACGGCGTACTCGACCTCGAATTGGTCGTCCTCCGCAAAGGCCGAAGGACCGTCCGGGGTTTGGAGGCTCACAAACGGATGAACCGGGTCTCCCGCGTGGGCCACGACGACGGGAAACGGCGAAAAGACCACGGTCTGGGAAGGAATCTCGAGGTCCGGATCCTCCGCTCGAGACCATAGCCAGTACGCGCCGGCAGCCACTGTGGCCGTTCTCCAGGTGAACGTGTTGGCGGGCTCCCGCTCGGGGATCCTCTCCGCGATCGGCGTCCCCTCGAGGCCCACCGGTTCCGCGAACACCGCCCACGGGGGGGGAATCCGGGAGGTGAAGAAGAAACTGTGGGTCGTGCTCGCGGTGGCGGTGCCGATGTCGCTCGCGTCGGCCCAGCGAAACGTGAAGCTGTCGTCCACCACAGTCCCTGGCGTCTGCGGGTCCAACACGAACGCCGAGGCATCCAAGCCCCCGTGCGCGTCCGCCCGCAGGGCCGAGAGCATGAACACACACGAAAATCCGCAACCGATGAGGAACCGTCGGGTTGTACCCACGGCGGCCGTACATACGCGGTTTTCACCGAGAGCGGGAAGGCCTCCCGTCCTTCGTTGCTCATCGAGCCGCGGCTGCTAATCTCAGAGCTATGCGTGGGTGTGGTCCGATCCTAGTGGTGCTCGCCCTGCTGTTGATGGGCTGCGGCGAGGATGCAAACGTGGAGGAACCTTGGGTGTGGAACCTCCCCCAGGGATTCCCAGTCCCAGTTGTCCCGGCCGACAACCCGATGACGGTGGCGAAGGTCGAGCTCGGTCGCCAGCTATTCTTCGACCCCATCCTGTCCCTCAGCCGCAACCAATCCTGCGGAAGCTGTCATGAGCCGGCCCGGGCCTTCACCGACGGCCGCGCGCTGTCGGAGGGCTCGACCGGGGAGCTCACCCGTAGAAACTCCATGTCGCTCGCCAATGTGGCCTACAACGCGACTCTAAATTGGGCAGACCCGAACATGACCCGCCTCGAGGAACAGGCTCGTGGTCCGCTGTTTGGTACCGAACCCGTCGAGCTCGGGATGGGGGGCCGGGAGGTCGAGCTTTTGGATCGTCTACGTGACGATCCGGAATACGCGGAGGCCTTCCCCCTCGCGTTCCCCAACGGGGAAGCCTTCACGGTGGAGCGGCTGCTCGCCGCGTTGGCCAGCTATCAGCGGAGTCTCATTAGCGGAGGCAGCCCGTACGATCGTTTCATCGCGGGCGACAGCGAGCTCTCGGAGGCCGCACGGCGAGGTCTCGAGCTCTTCTTTGGTGAGCGCTTCGAGTGTTTTCACTGCCACGGCGGGTTCAACTTCACTCAGAGCAATCGCCACGAAGGCGCGCCGGACGGCGAGGCCCCGTTTCACAACACCGGGCTGTACAACGTGGACGGCCGTGGCGCTTATCCTGAGCGGGACCAAGGCCTCATCGAGGTGACAGGCCAGCCGGAAGACATGGGTCGGTTCCGAGCCCCTACCCTTCGCAATGTCATGGTCACCGCTCCTTATATGCACGACGGCTCCGTAGCTACGATCGACGAAGCCCTGGACCACTACGCCCGAGGAGGACGTCGCATTAGCGAAGGACCGAACCAAGGAGATGGTCGACTGAGTATCGTCAAGTCAGATTTCGTAAGCGGGTTTCAGATGACTCCCGAGGAACGAGAAGATCTGAAAGCCTTCCTGCGAAGCCTGACGGACGACAGCTTTCTTTCCGTCACCGCTCCTTAGTCGGCGTAGGCGAACGTTCAGAAGGACAGGCCTCCGTCCACATCGATCGTACGTCCGTTGAAGTAGTCGCACTCGATGATGAACTTCACGGCCAGGAAGATGTCTTCAGGCTGGCCGATGCGCCCCACCGGGATCTGGGCCACCCATTGATCGAGCGCCTTTTGGTTCATACCCGAGGTCATCGGTGTCTCCACCATGCCCGGAGCGACAGCCCCGGCCCGAATGCCAAAACGCTGCCATTCAAGCGACCACGTTCGGGTGTTGGCGGCGAGGGCCGCCTTCGCAGCCACGTAGTTGGTCTGACCTCGGTTGCCGTGTCGGGCGATGGAGGACATGTTGACGACGACGCCCTTCTGGCCCTCTTCGACCATCTTGGCCACCGTATCTCGCACCATGAGAGTGGCCCCGGAGAGGTTGACGTCGATGACGGACTGCCACTGAGACGCGCTCATCTTGGTGATGGCGCCGGTCTCCCGGTGTTTCTTTACGAGCAATCCATCCCGAATGATGCCGGCGTTGTTGACGAGGCCGGTGAGCCCTCCCATGGCCTCGAACGCGAACTGGGCAAAGGTCTCTGTCTCGTCTTCGCGGGTGACGTCGAGGCGCCGGGCGTGAACGCGGCCCGGCACACCTTTCGCGGCTTCGACCAAAGACTCGAGGCCCGACGCGTCCACATCGCCAGCCGCGACCTGCGCTCCGTGCTCCGCCAAACGCAGTGCGAAATGGCGCCCCATGCCGTTGGCGGCGCCGGTGACGATGATCTTGGCGTTGTCGAGCTTCATTTTGTGCGGTGCAATATTCCGTCGGTGGGGGGTGGGCAAGCCCCGAAGGCGGCTTGAGACGGAAGACCGCGCCAGGCTACGGATAGCGTGTGAGTTCGAGCCGCCGAACGCCCCCCGACGCCGTAGACACGGTGATCGAGACACACCCTGGCGGAGGGCGGCCCATTCGGGACGAGATCACCCGGCCCCAGCTGCCCGCCATCGAAATCCCCCCTCACGCCGCACGCCTCCTTCAGAAACATCTCGAAGGGGCTCCGAACGAAGAGACGGCGCCTCGCCTTGGGGGCTACGCTCTCGTGGCTCGCTTCCCCTCGAGCGCCGCCGCCGACGTGTTCCTCGGCTATAAGGTGTCGACCTTCGGGTTCATGCGCCGGTCCGTAGTCAAGTTCGTGGACGCCCGTCGCCCCGACTACTCACTCGCTCAGCGGGGCATCTTGGACGAGGCGCGGGCCATCGCGAGCCTCGATCATCCGAACGTCGTGAGCATCTACGACCACGAGATCAGTTCGGACGGAGCCCACCTGGCGGTGGAGTACGTGGCCGGAACCGACCTGCGCCGCGTGCTCGCCGAGCTTGGACGGAGGGGTGAGCGCTTGCCGGAGTCGGTGGCCCTCTTCCTGACGGCCGAGGTGCTGCGCGGCCTGGTGCACGTCCACGAGGCCACGGACCTCGAGGGTCAGCCCCTGGGCATCATTCACCGCGACGTGAACCCCTCCAATGTTCTCCTCGGCGACGATGGGCGGGTGAAAATCACCGATTTCGGCACCGTGCGCATGAGCGGGCGCGCCCAACCGGCCACCTTGCCCGGGATGGTGAAGGGGAAGGTTCGCTACCTCGCGCCGGAGTACATCTCGGATCAGCAGTGCACCCACCAGGTCGACGTCTATGGGGTGGGGGTGATGCTCTACGAAATGCTCTCCGGACGTCCATCCTTCGCGGGCGGAAGCAACGTCGACATCATGATCGGCATCGTACGAAACGGACTCGAGTACGAGGCGCTGGATCGCGCAGGGGTCCCGGCACGGCTGTCCGAGGTGGTCCGGCGCGCCACCGATCGGGATCCGGAGCAGCGCTTTGCGAACGCAGAGAGGTTTCTGGAGGCGGTCGAGGACTACCTCGATGCCGCCGGCGGCTTCGTGAGCCCCACGCGACTCGCTCGACATCTCGCGTCGCGGGATCTCGTCTGCTGACTCAATGCTGACCGAAGTTTGACCGGACCTTCGTCTCCCTTGACGGAGAGAGGTTCATGCTCAGGGCCATGAAGGTGCTCGGGAGCGTTCTGCGCCTCGCCATCGGTTTCGTCTTCGTAGGTGTGGTCATCGGCATCATCGTTTTGGGCTGCGCGGTCCTGCTTCCCTTCGGAAGGAAGGCGCGCGTCATCTACACCAACCAGATGGCCGTGCTGCTCGGCAGCGGAGTCCTCCGCATCGCCGGCTCGAAGGTCACCGTGCATGGTCGCGAGAACATCCCGGATGCTCCGGTGATCTTCGCCAACAACCATACCTCGAACCTCGATGCCTTCCTGACCGTTTGGCTGACCCCCTTGGGGACCGTCGGCCTCGCTAAGAAAGAAATCGTCTACTATCCCTTCTTCGGACAAGGGTGGTGGCTGTCCGGGCAAGCGCTCGTGGACCGCTCCAACCAGAAGCGGGCCCACGCTTCGATGCAAGCCCTCGGCGCGTTCCTCAAAGACAAGAACCTCAAGATCTGCATGCTCCCTGAGGGGACGCGATCTCGGGACGGCCGTTTGCTCCCGTTCAAGAAGGGCATCGTGCATCTGGCCGTGCAGACCGGCTTGCCCATTGTCCCCATGGTCACGACCGGGGCTTTTGGAGCCTGGAACAAGGGGCAGTGGATGCTCGAGCCGCGGGATATCCACGTCACCTTCCTCCCGCCGGTGGATACCTCTGGATGGTCGCTCGATCACCTCGAGGTGCACCTCGACGAAGTGCGGCGGCGATTCGTCGAGGCCCTCCCCACCGAAATGCTGAGCCCCGAAGATCGCGCGCTCTCCGCCGCTGCCTGAATAGATTGCGGGAGCCTCGGGCGAACCTTGACCTCGCCCGGCCGCGGTCCGGAGGGTGCCGGGGGTGCGCTCCCTCGGAGCCTTCGTCCTCGGGTGGTCGGCGTCGGGAATCTCGCAGCCGACGACGAACCACCCGAG
>JBCBRU010000480.1:0-6966 GCA_039819565.1 Myxococcota bacterium
GCCAGGATGTATCCCGTGAAGGTGAACAGAGGAAGAACGGGCAGGGTCTCCTCTTCGAGCTGCCGCAAGGTCTCTACCGAGACCGCAGCGATCGGAACGTCCTCGCCCCAAAACAGAAGGAGCGCGCAGCCGCCGAGGATCACGTAGATGGGCGTACCGAGCCCGGCCGTGAGGACCAGCCCTACGACGAGGGGCAGGGCCCAGTTCTCGGCTTGCTCCCAGTCCGCCTGACTGAGCCCCCACAGCAGCAGCCCCGCGACGGCGAGAACGGCGGCTCCGCGGACAAAACCCTTGCCGCGCACGAACGCCAAACGCACCGCCATGAGGGCATAGCCGAGGGGCAAGACCAGCTGCGGAATCCACGTCGGGATGCCGCCCGCAAGCTCCGAGGTGGAGGCTCGGTCGGCCCAGACGGTGGTCAAAGCGCCCTGCGCCAGCGCCGCTGTGACCGCCGCCGCGACCACGGTGGTCACGAACACGACGACCTGGGCGACCCGCCCCCCGAGCTGACCCGAACCCGCCGTAAGCGCAAGGTGTTGATCGGCTCGAGTGGCCAACAGGGCCCCCGCCAGCCCCACCCATAGCGTCAGGACCTGGACGTAGGTGATGGCTCCCGGGACGTGGGTCCCGAACACCCGAGCCAGGATCTCTGCGAGGGGAATCGCGGTCATCAAGCCGAGGAGGACCAGCGACACCCCGTCCTCGACCCGAGCCAGCCGGGCCCCGAGGGTCTGAACGGCCGGACGTGGGGGGCCTCGCCACCCCGCGGCGTCACCTACCGCCGACGCCTCGGTCTCTTCCACGGTCACTTCTCCTGCTTGGCACGAAACTCCGCCAAGAGGCTCTCAATCTCCGCGAAGTACGCCTCGGGAACCACCTTGCCCCGGATGAGGGGGTACGCCTTTCGAGCGGCATCTACCCAGAGCTGGCGCTGCTCTGGAGTTGGCTCGTGAATCTTGAGGCCACGATCCGTCATGGCCTTGAGCGCCTTGTCCCCGAGGCCCCGGATCTCCGCTCGGCTGGCCTCGGTCTCTTCGACCGCGATCTGCGTGAGCGTCTCGCGAAGCTCGGGATCGATCTTCTCCCAAGCATCTCGGTACACGACGGTGGCTCCCGAGAGCGGCGCCCAATAGATCTTGGTCATGTGCTCGACCATTCCGAACCACTGTCCGGCTAGGGCGTAGAGGGGTACGGTGGCGAACGCGTCCAGGCGCCCGGTCTGTAGGCCCTGGAGGACGTCCGTGGCGGAGGTCGGCACGATCTCGAAGCCTGAGGTCCGCCACGCGGCGTCCGCCTGGGGATCTCCGGTGACGACATAGAGTTTTTGCTTCTGAAGCTCGGCCGGAACGAGCGCGGGCTTCTTCGAAAAGAAGTGCACCCATCCGCCGTCCCCGAAGGCCAGGACCACGAAGCCCTTGTCCTCGAGAGACTTGGCTACCTTTGGGCCGATGCGCTCCCGTACGTAGTCCACCTCCGCGTAGGAGCGGAACATCATCGGGATCTGGAAGGCGATGGTGCTGCGATCGATGCTGCCCAAGCCAATGCCGGTCAGGGTGGCTGCATGTAGCTGGCCGATCCGCATCTTGCGGATGACATCGCCTTCGTCTCCGGCCACACCCCCCGGATAGACTTTCAGCTGGACTGAACCGTTGCTCGCTTCTTTCCAACGACGCCCCATGCGTTCGATGGACTTCAGCCAGCTCGAGTCCTTGGGAGCGAGGGTTCCCAGCTTGATCCGGACCTTCTTCTTGGCCAGGGCAGGCGTGGGCGATACGGCCATGAGGGCGGCCGAAGCCAACCCGAGTACGAGGGAATATCGGATGTTCATGCTCAGGGTCCTCTCGGCGCCGTGGTGGATGATCGCGCCTCCTCGAGGGAGACGACGAACAGGTCTTCCTCCCTTTCGAGAAGGCGCTCCGCGCGCCGTTTCATGATCACATTCGCAAGACGGTCCGCGGGGTGGGCGTCTTCATCCACCGCGATCGCTTTCTCCAGAAGGTCGTGAAAGCGCACCACATCCTGTCGTGGAACGCACACGCCCCCGGCCATAGAGACGTAGGTGCCCGCGCGCCGACCTCCGTCGAGCTCGAGGGCGCGTTCGAAGTGCTCCGCGGCGGCGTCGAGATCTCCTCCTGGCTTGGCGGACTCAATGGACAGGAGCAGAAGGTGAAGGGCCCCGTCGTCCCAGTCTTCATCGAGGGCTAGCGTGCCTCGGGCCATGCGCTCGACGAGGGGAAAGTCGGCGATGGCGTCCGGGTCGAGCTCGCTGGCCGCGACGCCGAGAGCCCACGCCGCGGCCGTCCAGTACAGCGCCGGCACGTCCTCAGGACCGAGCTCGGAGAAAAGGGCCTCGTGGTCCTCTTCGAGGCGGTTGAAGAAGCCAGGGCTCCTCAGCTCGACGAGCCGGCGCCCATACCCTTGCGCGCGCTCATACATTTTGCGCGCCCGCGAGCGGAGATGCTGAGCGGCCTCATAGTCGTCATCTTCCAGCCGATCAGCGTCCTCCTCGAGGAAGGCATAGCCGTACTGGGTGTACCCGGAAGCCAAAGCCAGCAGCAGCCCCTTGTGTTCGGGGGTCCGCTCCAGGACGGCGTCCATGGTCTTGAGGCCGAAGGGAACCGCTTGCGCGATGAAGTCGGGGTCGTCGTCACTCGACAACACCGTACCGGTGCCGGAGAGCGCATCCGCGGCCGCGTTGTTGATCAACCCTGCGCATCCCGATGAGAGCCCGAGGAGCGCAAAAAGGAGCAGCCGAGGCGCCACGGCGCGTGGGGTAACGTCGGCGAACGAGTCGGTCAACCGACTCCAGCCGCGGCGACGTCGGGAAGCGACAAGACGTGCCGGAGATCACATATAGGGCTTCTACTTGAGGTTCGTAATGGTCACCGTGGAGTAGATCTTTGGAAGCAGGGCCTTCACCTCCGCCCACGCCTCGGGAGTGACGACCGTGACCACCAAAATGATGGTGTCTTGCCGTTCGAGAAGGAGCATCTCGCCCACCTCTCGACCCGTGATGACGAACTTCGTGGCTCGCTCCCCGAAGTCCTCTCTGAGCCCCGGAAGTTCGACCCTCTCCGGGGGCGAGGGGGCGGCCGAAGGATGCTCGTGTCGAAGCCGATCGAGGACCGGTCCGAGGTGTGACGGATGCAGCCCTGCCACCACCAACATGCGTCCAATCCCATCCGGCCCCACCAGCTCGAGCTCGGGCGTGCGCGCCATCCCGGCCGGCGTCCATCCGGGCGGCACCGCAAGCTGGATGCGCCGGTGGATCGGAGGGGCCTCGGGAGCTCCGCGGGTTCGAATCTCGAAGCTCTGGAGTACCAGAGCAGGAGGACGTCCCGCCCGTGCGAGGTTCGACCCCAGGATCAGGAGAAGGAGCGCGCACAGGGCTCTTCCATAGGCCCAAAACTGCAGGCGGTGTATGGACCTCCGGATGAGCAGCCTGAAGGAAACGGTCCTCGCCCCTGATACCCGTCCCGGCGTCGTCAACGACGCCGTCGCCCTCGTCGATTCCGAGGTTCGCTCCAAGGGTGGCGTTTCCGGCATGGCCATCAAGGCTGGCTTCGCGGCGGTCAACAGGCTGAAGCCTACCTTGGTCCGAGACGCTGTCGACAATCTCCTCGACCGTTTCGTCGAGCGTCTCGAGCCGTTTTACACGGCCTGGAACGAAAAGGGCCGCTCCGGGTCTTTTGAAAGCCACCTCTCCAGCCAGAAGAACGCGGTAGCGAACGCGCTCCTTGCCGTCACCGACGAGAGAGCCCAACAGATCCAGACCGGCGCGATCAAGAAGACCTACGAAAAGCTGCGTCCGATGGGCGAGAAGAACGTCGAGGCGGCGGTGGCTGGGCTCGGCCGTACCCTCGACAAGTACCTCCGCTAGGGGAACCTGAGGGGCGGACAGCGTCCGTCCGCCCCCTCAAGGTCATTGGTAGGTCATCACGTAGGCCTTGATGGCCTCGTAGTCTTCCTCGGACATGATCCCGTCGAAAACCGGCATTGCTGGCGGATAGCCGCGGGCGATCTTGTTCCGTGAATAGAAGACGCTCTCCCGGAAGTAGGTTTCGTCGAAGGCGACCTGTTCGTCCCCTTCGAGGAGGGCCTGTCCGCCCCAACGCTTGTTGAGGGCGGGCCCCACGAGCCTCGCCCCCTCCATGCTGTGACAGCCGGCGCAGGCGTAGGTGATCTTGAAGTGCTGTTCGCCCTTCTGCACCAAGCTCATGCCGCTCAGGTCGGTTTGGAGCTCGATCACCGGCTCCAGCAGACCGGGGTCTTTAGCCACCATGGCGATCGCCGCCGCCACCGGGATCTGGTAGGTGCCGGCCTCGGCGTCCACCACATCGTAGGAGGCAAGAAGCCCCTTCTGCTCGGCTTTCCACGCGTAGGTCTCCTCGTGCTCCTCATAGCTGAGGGTCACGCGCTTGCGGAAATCGAGCCAGCAGCCGGACGCCATGACCGCCACCGCGGTGAGCGCCAGCCAGCCCCGGAGCGTTCGAGAAGTATTCTGAATACCCTTATCTTTCATCGTTCGAACCTCGCGCCTCGCGATGCCCCTAAATATTCTCGAAGGCCAACGACTCCCCGAGACGTGGGTCTTTCATCGGCAGCAGGTTTCCGCGAACCGTGGCGTACGAGAAGGCTGCGAAGAACAGCGAACCCACACCCACCAATGCCAAGAGATCCACGATGCTGGGGCTCACCGTCGGGCTGAACTGGGGCATCACGATAAAATACATATCGATATAATGGATGAAGAGCATCCAAGCCGCCCCGACGAACAGCGTCGTCGCGTTGCGCTTCGTGGCCCGCGGGAGCAGGTAGAAGAAGGGGATGAAGAAGTGGCCAACAGCCAGGAACATCGCGAACTCCTTCCAACCCCCGTGGGAACGGTGGTCGAACCACAGCTGCTCTTCTGGGATGTTGGCATACCAGATGAGGAAGTACTGAGAGAAGGCGATATACGTCCAGAAGACGTTGAACCCGAAGAGGAGTTTCCCGAGGTCGTGGTAGTGCTCCTCGTTGATCACCTTCTGTATGTAGCCCTGGCGCTGCAGGCCGAGGATGGCGAGGGTCATGCTCGAGAAGATCGCGATGAGGCAGCCGGCGAAGTAGTAGACGCCCCACATCGTGGAGTACCAATGCGGATCCATCGATTTGAGCCAGTCGATAGCTGCGAAGGTCACACTGAACCCAAACAGCACCACGGCCACCGCGGAGGTACCCTGTAGCCGGTAGGTGATCTCGCTGTCGCCGGTCTCATCCTGCTTCTTGGACCAGTTGTAGAAGTAGCGGGAGAGAGAAACCCATACGAGCAGGTACACGATGGCCCGCAGGTAGAAGAAGGACTTGTTCAGATACGGTCGCTTCGCATCGAGGAGCGGGTCGACCCCTACCTCCACGTCCCACCAATGAGCATGGGTGTCCGAGAGGCCGAGGGCCACCGGGATGAAGAGCACCGCGAAGAGCGGCAGGGTAATCATGATGTTCTCGGCGACCCGCCGAACGACGACGCTCCACCCCGCGCGCACCAAGAACTGAAGCACTACGAAGAAGAGCCCGCCCAGTCCGAGGCTGAGCCCCCACATGTACGCCGCGAGGTAAGAATACCAAAACCTGAAGCCCCCCCCGTGGTGACCTTCCCCATGGCCCTCTTCGGCGTGTCCACCGCCGTGCGCAGCGGCCTCGCCGCCGTGCGTTTCGCCGTGACCGGCTTCTCCGTCGTGCTTTGCCTCGGCTCCGTGCTTGGCTTCAGAGCCGTGTCCGCCGCCCCCCGGAGCGCTCTCCTGGTGCTCGACCGCCGCCGGAGCCTCATGACCACCACCATGGTCCCCCTGCCCGCCCCCGCTCACGAAGGAGACCACGAAGGCCAGGAGCAGGGACGCCACGCCGATACCCCCGAAGATCTGTGGATACCGGTGCCAAGGGGAGTCAGCGTCAATCTGGGTCTTGACGTCGGAAGGAATCGTTTTCGCTCGCCCGCCCATTACTTACTCCACCCCCGCGCCTGAGCCTCGGCGGCCGGGACCTGTTCGAACGTGGCTGCGCGGCTTCTCTGCAGCACCCGAACGTAGGACGCGATCGCCCAGCGATCACGCACGGGAATCTGTGCCTTGTACGGCATCATGTTGTTCTTTCCGTTGGTGATGATGTGGAAGAAGTACCCCACGCCCATCCCCTGAAGACGCTCGTCGTAGAGGGAGGTCGGCCTCACCATTCCGCGCTGAACCACGAGTCCGTTACCTACGCCCGTAAACCCATGGCAGGGTGAGCAATAGATACCGAACCGGTCCTGTCCGCGTTCCAGCCAACTCTCGGAGACCTGAATCGCAGCCCCCTTCTCGTCTTTCGCCGGGAGCGTGGTCGCCCATTCGCCTTCGACCTTCCCCTGGTAGAGGTGCTCGTCGGTCTTCAGGTAGCCCTGAGCCACGGTGTTTTCGGGGGCGTATCGCATCGCCCTCTTGTCCCCGTAGAACGGGTTCTCTTCCTGAGCCTCGAACTTCTTCTGGAAGTCCATGTTCTGCTGCAGGTGGATAGGCGGCTGGGTGAAGGTCTTGCCTTCGCAGCCCGCCAGCGCCAGGGCCAGCAGCCCAACGGGAGTGATCAATCGGATGGTCACGTCTTACTCCTCGACCAGCTCCACGTGGGAGGCGCCGAGCGACCGGAGAAACGCCGGGGTCGCTTCGACGTCGAACTTTGGATCTTTCGCTTCAATGGCGATGAAGAATTTGTCGTCCGTCACTTTCGAGAACCGCTCGACCTTGAGCAGGGGGTGGTACCACTGCGGAAGCCGATTCAGGAACAACATGAGAAGGACCGCGCTCCCCGCAGAGAAGAGAACCATCACCTCGAAGGTCACGGGTATGAAGGCCTGCCACGAGAAGAAGGGCTTGGCGGCGATGATGATGGGATAGTCGACGGCCGAGACCCACCACTGAAGGGTCATGGCGCCAGCGGCTCCGGTGATGCCGA
>JBCBRU010000481.1:0-6953 GCA_039819565.1 Myxococcota bacterium
GCTTTTCGCCCCTGGCGCCCCCGCCGGCTTCGCCTCTCGTCGGTTGCATATGGCCAATATGCGCCCTTCTCACGTGAACGCCAGGGGCGAAAACTGCCTCACCACTTATGCAACTAATCAACCTGACAGGGGACTAGATGAGGAAGACGAACAGATAGAGCAAGGTCCAGATGAGCGCGATGGAGTGCCAGTAATAGCCCCAGAGCCGGACCGGCAGATGGTTTTCGGCGCGAAACCGGGAGGCGTTGAGGTACAGCCACACGCCAGCCATGAGACCGACCACCACGTGGAGATAGTGAAAGCCGGCGGTGATCCAAAACACGCTGGCGTAGGCTCCCCCGTCCCACCGCAAGCCCCGCACCTGCGCCTGCACGGCGGCGGCGAGCTGAATCATCAGGAACAGGAAGGCGAGCGCGTTGGCGCCGAGGAGACCCCTCCGGAGCTGGACGCGGCGGTCCTGGACCACCCCCATCAGGCCGTAGTGGTAGGCGAAGCTCGAGGCGATGGCCACGAGGGTGCTCACCCCGGTCAACAGCCGCGGCGGAGGCGGCGAGCCCGCCGGCGGCCATGACACGGCGTCGAGGCGGAGGTAGAGCTGCGCGAAGAAGAGGGCGACGAAGCCGATGGACCAAGATGCGAGGAACAAGGCCATGAAGAAGCGGGCATTGGCCTCTTCGTCTGAGGTCTGGAGGGCGGCCACGCGGCGACACTTCCGGCGCTCCGCCCTCGGGGTCAAGATCGCGTCGTCGGCGCTGCTCAGCTTGACGATGGAGGCGACGGCTTCGGCCTCGCCGCGGCCCTGGGCAGGCGAGCTTACGGTGGAGGCCTCCCCCGGCTCGGGCTGGACCCCGAGAGGTCTCGAGCTCACCCTTATGCGGCTGGCGCGAGGGACCGAAGGGCTGGTGCTGCGTCCGGGACGCGGGGGCCCGCTTCCCCCCGCTTCGGACTGCGGCGGGGAGGCGGCGGTGCGGCTCGACGGGGGTCGGCTCCTCGCCCGCGTCACCGAGCGCGTGGCGGCGCTCGAGTGGCGGACCCCGGAGGGCTGCGTGGCGGCCCGGTCCGAAGCCCCCTGGCGTCCCGTCGAGGCCGAGGCCCTGCTTCAATCCCAGCTCGGCGCCTTAGCCTCGGAACTTCGGGTGCGAAGCGCCCCGAGGACCGCGGGGACGCCCCCTTCCGCCTCCGCTCCGCTCGCCCCGGCTTCCGCCTCCGCTCCGCTCGCCCCGGCTTCCGCCTCCGCTCCGCTCGCCCCGGCTTCCGCCTCCGCTCCGCTCGCCCCGGCTTCCGCCTCCGCTCCACTCGCCCCGGCTTCCGCCTCCGCTCCGCTGGCGGGGGGCGGGGCTCGGAACGGCCCCCCCGCCGCGGCGGCGGCTCGAGAGCGGGCCCGCGCGCTATTGAGCCGCGTCCCTGGTCCCCTCGCGGACGCGGTCCGCGCCCGCCTCCATTTTCGACACCGTCCGGGGGCGACGGGAGCGGGCGGCTTCATCGACGCGGCGGGCCTCGCCGAGCAGGTGCTCGAGGAAGCCCTCCGTCTCGACATCGGGAGCACGCTGCGAGAGCAGCTCGCCTCCGGGCGCCACCTGGGCACCGGCCCGGGAACCCTCGCGGCGTTGCGTCCGGGCGACCTCCTCTTCACGACCTCCTTCGGAGGGGTGCCCCGCAGCGTGATGATCGTGCTCGGTCGCGGCCTTCAGGCCACCGCCAAGCCTATCCAGGGGGTGGTGGTGGCTCCGATGCCCCGAAAGGTCCCCGACCACCTCCACCTCGTCGGCATCCGCCCGGACCGCGGGGGCCGCAACTTCGAAGGCTCGGACCCGATACCGGTGCCGTGAGACGCCTGCTGGGGTTTGGGGCCTCCATCTGGCTCATGACGGGGACGACCGCCGTCGCTCAGGATCTGGGGGATGCGGTGGGGTGGATCGAGCAGAACGGCGGTGAGGTTCGGGGGCGCGATCTGCAGGAGGCCCCCCAGCCCGACCACGCCGCCCTTGGGCTCATCAACAGTCGCCACGTCGATCGCGGCGCCGGCCTCGATGGCTACAGCTGCGACGACACCGCGGTCGACAACTGGGCCACCTTTCGAACCAACAGCAATCAGAAGTGGGCGGTGAGAGCCTGCCGTGAGCTCCAGTTCGAGCGCGACCACCTCGAGGGCTACGCCGTCATGGGCCCCGCCCCGCTGACCATGGGGCAGCTTCGCCCCGTGCTGGAGCGTGCGGAAGCGGCGACGGACGTCCCTGCCGCCCTTTTGGAGGTGCTGGTGCGGTTCTCGAGCGGACGCCGACCCGGTCTCGTCAGCGACCGCGGTCACCAGGGCCTGCTCCAGCTCCGCCCCGCCTCTCTCGCAGAGATGGGGGTCGCCCACGGAGACCTGCTCGACCCCGCCGAAAACGTGCGCGCGGGGGCTCGCTACTTCGCGGCCCTGATCTTTCGCTACGAAAACCTCAAGGTCGCCCTCGCCGCCTTCCCGGACGGGCCCGGCGTGGTCGAAGCAGCGGGAGGAAAGATGCCCCGCTCACGCCGGCATCGCTGGTTCGCCCGGGAGGTCGCGAAGCTCTACTACGCGGTCGATCGGCCGTTTCCGACGGACATCGGCGCCGACAGCATGCGCTTCGTTTGGGATTGGCTGAAGTAGGAGAGGGGGCTCGCCGCGGCGAATGCACGCGGCGAGCGCTCCAGGCTCAAGCCTGGAGCCGCATCAGGGCATGGGCTCGCAGAAGCCCGGACCCGTGGTGCCGGCGAGGGGGGTGCACTGCAGCGTGGTGCTGCCGCCGATGGTCTGACCCTCGCAGCCGGTGACCGCCGCGCCCGCTTCGCAACCCACGATGCAGGCGGTGGAGCCGCCGCCGACAGGGAGGCAGTAGCTGTCCGCCGGGCACCGATGCCAGCGGTCTCCGCACTCCTCGTCGGGGGTGGGAGCGTTGCCGCCAGCTGGGTTCCAGAGGGGTAGAGCCGGGGGAGCCGTCTCTACGCAGAGGTTCCAGTTCACCCGCAGGTTGAACAGGTCGGTGGACACGAAGCAGGCGTTGTCGACCACGCCGCCGCACGAGTTCGGCGAGTTGGTGCAGCTGTCCACGCACAGCCCGATGTTCGGGTTGTTGAAGATCTGCTGAGGCGGGGTGTCGTTGGTGGTGGTGAGGCAGGTTGGGGTCGGATCGCCGGTGCGGGTGATGGGCGTCCGGCAGGCTATGTCCGGAGTCATGGCGTCGCCGTCGGTGTCTCCGCAGAACCCGGTGCACACCCCGTCGAACTCCTCGTTGTCGTTGATGAGCCCGAAGAAGTCGGAGCAGAGCACGAGCCCCTGGCCCTCGATGTCGAGGGTGCAGCGGCTGACCTCATGGCTGTCGTTGCAGGGCGCGCCGAACGCACCCTCTCCGCGGGAGCACACCCCGGGAATGGTGTCGGCGAAGAAGCCGCGGTTCACTCGGCAGTGGGTCAGGCCCGGAGCCGCGCAGTCCGCGTTCGTCGAGCACGTGCGAGCGCACTCGATCTTGCCAGGCTGGTTGGCGTCGGGTCCGAAGTCGGCCAGTCCTTCCGCGCACCCCTCGGTCACGGTCGCGGACACGGTGGCCAGGCTGCCCTCGCCGCGAAGCCGCTCGGAGCAGATGCCGTTGGCGCCGCAGGTGTTGGCTCCGGTGACGGAGCCGGCGCACTGGAGATCGCTGTCGCACTCGAGCACGCACTTGAGCTCGGTGTCGGTGATCGGAATGACCGCCGTGGTGTTCAGATCGCAGGCGCTGAGCTTGATGCCGGTGGCCGCCGGATCCGGCGGGTCGGTGATGACGCCGCCCTCGCCGAGGACCTCCTGAACGCACCAGCTGAAAGGCGCGCCGCCGAGCGTGTAGATCGACTGGGCGCAGCTGGTGGCGGGGGGAAGAAGCCCGGAGGTCGCGCAGTCGGTGTCCGCCGCGCACTGGCGCAGGCAGATCGGAGCGGTGCTGTCCGGGAAGCTGATGCAGGACAGGCCGTCCTCACACGGGTTGGTCATCGCGTCACAGGCTTCGCCCTCGCCAGGGGCGGTGACGACCGTGCCCATATCGACGCCCATGTCGATGCCCATGTCGACGCCCATGTCCGGGGCGCCCATGTCGGTTTCAACGACGCCGTTGTCGGGCGCTTCGGCATCCGTCGTGCCGCCCATATCCATTGGGGTGGTGGTACCGTCGCCATCGTCCCCGCAGGCCGTGAAGACCACTGCGCTGGACACCGCGAGCGCGATTGCGCCTAGCCGGTTCAAGTTCATGTTCGTCGAGTTCCCTTTCCGTGTCGCTCGGGGTTATTGACCGCGTTCCCGTCCCAAATCCCGCGGTGCACCATTCTCCGCCGCGCTACCCCCGCGACAGGGTGCTGAATCACCCTATAAAGGCCCGAGACTAGCGCAGACGGGTAGCCAAGCCCTGTCGAGGAGTCAATCCTTGGTTAAATCCCTACACCCTGAGCCATTTCTACGCTCGATGGTCGAGGGCGGGCGGAAACTTTGGGGTTTCGCAGGTAGGGACTCAGCCTGACCGATTCAGGCCGAGACCCTTCATTCGCCGAACCAGGTCGTAGAAGAGGTCAGGCGCTCAGCTTGCCGCCCTCGGCGGCGGGGGCGCTATCGGTCGTTGCTCCGGTCCGTGCATCGGCCTTGGGGGCTTTGGTCTTGGGCTTGGCCTTGCCGCGGGCCTTCTTCGGGCCGCCGAGCTCGACGCCGTCGAGGCGGGTGAGAAGGGCCTCGTCCTCGCCCGCGAACACCTTCGCGTAAGCCAAGCCGCGCTCGGCCGTGCGGTGGAGGTTCGACCGCTCCTCGGACAGCTTGACCTGTGCGGCCTCCAGCGCCTCGAAGAGCCGGCGCACCTCGCGGTCGGCTTCTCGGACCCGCTCGCAGCTCCCCTCGAGAACCTCGGCGTCGACGTCCGGAAAGCGTATGTCGCCGAGCGCGGTGCGGAACACGTCGAGCAGGGAGAGCACGCCGTAAGGCACGGGATCCGGCACTTCGGAGGCGTCCTGCTCAGGGACGGGAGGGGGCACCGGCGCCTTGGGGGCGGTCGCCTTGGGGGTGGGCTTGTCCGCCTTGGCCTTGGCAGCGGCCTTGGGGGCGGCTCCGGCCGGAGCGGGCGGGCTCGACTCGTTGGCGGGAGGTGGGGAGGCGGAGGAGGTCTTTCTGGCGCGGGTTCTCTTGGCAGTCGTCATCAGAATTTCCGTTCAGTGTCTGACACGGCCAGGATCTGGGCGCAAGGGGCCAACGATCCGCTCGTGCGATTGTGCAGCTTCGCGGGCTGGTATAGGGCCCAAGGCGTGGCCGGACTCGATCTGCCCGCGAAGCTCCGCCGCAGTTTGGGCGCCGGACAGGTTCTGGAGCCCGAGGCGATCGCGGAGCGGCTCGCCGCCCATGACCAGGACGGAGACGGTCGCCTCTCCAAGGCCGAGCTGTGCCGCTTCCTCGGCCAGGCCGGGCTCGGCGGCCCCTGGTTCTGCGAAATGTTCGCGGGCACGGTGTGGAAGAAGGCCCAGAACGCCTTCGAGAAGGAGGTCGCGTCTCTCGACCTGAACCTCCTGGCGCGGGTCCTTCACTTCGCGATGGCCCGGACCAGTGCTCCCGGGCGCCGCTACGTGATCACCCCCGAGGCTTTTCGGGGCGAGGCCCCCCGGGTCGACGAGAAAAACGCCCCGGTCGACGTCGTAGCCCCGGATCTCGCCGCGGCTCGCCCCCCCGCTCGCGGCCCGAGCGCCTCGCCTCGACCCCGGGCTGCCCCGGCACGGCCGCGCGGGCCGTCTCGGACGCCCACACCGAGGGCCCCCTCCGGCGCCCGGAGCCCCGCGCCCCGAGGCCGCCCGAGGGCGACGAGCGGCCCCCGGCGGCCGGCCCCCGCGAGCCCTCGCCGAGCCCCGACGGCTCGAGGCCCCCGCCGTCCGAGCGGGCGCCCCCGATCGTGAAGCTGCCCGCGGACCTCCGCGGCGAGCGTCTCGACCGCGCCATTTCGACCGGCCTGCATCGCGTAGGGCGTCCCGTCTCGGTCCGGGAGGTGCGCCTCGCCCTTCGCGCCGGGCGGATCCGGGTCGACGGCCAGCGCCGCGCCCCCGGCCTCCGCGCCCAGGGCGGCGAAGCAGTCGACGTGGAGACCTTCGCGGCCCGGCACGAAGCCCGCATCGAGGGGCAGCCCGAGCTTCTCGAACGCGTGACGGTGCTCGAGACGTGGCCGGACCTATGGGCTCTCGACAAACCTACGGGCCTGCCCTGTGCCCCGCTTCGAGCGGAGGAGCGGGACACCTTGCTCCACGCCGCGGTGGCTCTGGATCCGGAGGTTGCCCAGGCCGGCCCACCCTTGGAGGGCGGCCTCTGCCACCGCCTCGATACCGGCACCTCCGGGGCGGTGCTCTTCGCCCGCCGGACGGAGGCACGGGACCGGGTGCGGGCGTGGTTTGGGCAGCACGCCGTCGAGAAGACCTACCTCGCCCGGGTGGCCTCCGGGGCCGCGGAGGCCCTTCCGGCCCGCGTGGACCGGCCGATTGGTCCCGGCCCCCAGCCCGATCGGGTCCGCGTCTACGCGTACGGCGAGGCTCTCCCCGCCGAGAGCCATCTGCGTCTGCTCGCGCAGGACCAAGACTCCGGCTGGGTCGAGGTCCGAACCCGGTACGGGCGTCGCCATCAGGTCCGAGCCCACCTCGCCCACGCCGGGGCGCCCATCGACGGAGACGCTCTGTACGGCGGGCGTGAGGGTCCGCGATTGATGCTTCACGCTGCCTCTCTCCATCTCCCCGACGGCCGACGGGTCGACGCCCCGGTCCCGAGCGCCTTCGCGCTGCCCGCGGTGAACCCATGAGCGTGCGAAGGCTCGCGGCTGCCCTCCTCTTGGCCGGGGCCTGCGTCACCACCCCGGTCGCGGACGCTCCGCCTCCGATTCCCGAGGGCCGGGTGGCCCTCCGTTTTCGGGCCTACGACGGCACCACTCAGAGCTTGGCGGCGCGCCGGGGAA
>JBCBRU010000482.1:0-6951 GCA_039819565.1 Myxococcota bacterium
CGAAACCGCTCGCGAGGCCGCCTTGGACGTGGACCCCAGCTTTTCGTGGGTGAGCGTGATCGGCTTCGGGGTGGATGCGACCGGAGGCATCGACCTCACGGACGCGCGATCCTTCACCACCGCGTAGAGCATCCAGGGGGCTTCGCTCAGGTCAGCCGGGTCCACCGTGAAGCGGGCCGTTTCGGCGGCGACCTCGCCGAGGGCTGAGGCGCGCTCATCGGCGAAATAGGTCCCGTCCTGGGCCCGGGGAGCCGCGAAGAGCCCGATCCGAGCCGCTCCTGGCGCCTGAATCGCGACCTCGTAGGGGGCGCTGCGGTTTCCGCCGGCCGCAGGTTCGAAGCTGCGGAGCGCCGGCCGGGAGAAGTCGAAGCTAAAGGAGAGGGCAAACGCCGAGCGGTTTCCGGCGGCGTCCACGGCGTTCAGCACCACCTCGCGCCGTCCCTCTCGGAGCCCCGAGTTCGCCCCCGCCAAGGTGTTGAAATCGGGGAAGCGCCAGAGCCCGGCGCCCAGCCGGGTGCCGGCGAGGCGGTCGGGCCCCGAGGGGACGAGGTCCGAGGCCACGAGCTCCAGGGAAGCGGCGTCGTCGTCGGCCACCGTCGCTTCGAGCTCGACATGGCAACCCACGGCGGCGCCGGCCGCAGGGAGGGTGCCCTCCAGGACCGGGGGATCCCGATCGTCCGAGGGGCAGGTGGCGGGATTACAGTCTTGGTCGAGGGCGTCGCTGCAGTCGTCCACGGCGCCGGGCCGAACCTCCGGGGCGCGGTCGTCGCAGTCCAGGCCCGAGCCGGGAAAGGGAAGGTCGGGTCGGCGCACGCCGTCCGCGTCGCAGTCTTCGATCGAGCCTCCGGCCAGGATCTGAAAAGTCTCGGTCGCGACCCCCGGGTCACAGTCGACTCCGTCCCGGAGTCCGTCTTCGTCCGCATCGGAGGCGTTCGGATCCGCGGACCACAGGTACTCGTCGAGGAGGCCGAGCCCGTCCCGGTCGAGATCGCCCTCGTCCTCCGGCCTCCCGATGGGGTCTATCGGCTGCGAGAATCGCGCCTCGACCACCGCCCCGGCCTCGACGGTGAAGACGTCGGAGGTCCAGCGGCCGAGAAACACGGGCCCCGGCGCACCCGTCGGCTGGCCCCGAAACACGACCTCGAGGGCGTAGGCTCCCGGCGCCGCCTCCACGAAGCCTGAAAAGGACACGCCATCATCCCCGCGGGTGAGCGCGAGGCCGTCGGACGGCGGGGCCCGGCCCACCGGCACCAGAAAAGCGGTGGCTTCCACGCCTTCGATCCCGGCCAAGGCCCGTCCCACGCGCCCGGTGGGGACGAGCTCGAAGTTCGAGGGAGGGGCGCAAGCGGCCAGGCTGAGGATGATGAGCCCCCCCGTCCCCGTGCGCAGGGCCGAGCCGCCTCTTCGCCTTCGTCCGCGGGGTGGGCTCGGGGTCATCTCAGCGCCCTCCGGTGATAGCGTCATCCACGTTGACGCCGACTTGGACCCCGGTCGTGGAGTCTCCACCGGACAGCGCCGCCCACGACCCCACCGCGGCGCCCGCTGCGCCGAGGCCGAGCGCCGTCCAGAACCACCACTGACGAGTGATGGGAGGGGCGTCTAGACGCTGCTGCTCCACGACCAGCTGGGTGCTCTGGGACGGACGCACGACCACCCATCCGGAGAAGGGCCGAAAGCCACCTTTCGTCAATTCGACTTTACGGCCCCCGGCGGGTACGGCGGGGATGACCTCGGGCGGAGTGGTGCCGCGCGACACGCCGTCGACGACCACTTCGCTCCCGGACTCCGCGCCGGCGAGGACGATGGCTCCGGCCAGCGCTTCCGGCGTATCCGCGAAGAGCCCCGCGACGAGCGGGTCCATCAGGTCCAGAAGCCCGATGCGAGCGCCTCCCCAGCGCCCCGAAGCCCGGCCCAAAGAGGCTACGGCGGCTGCGTCCACCCGGGTGAGAGAGACCGAGAACGCGCCATCGAGCTCGCTCACGCGCCCCGAGATGATCTGGTCGGCGCCGAGAGCCCCCGCGATCTCGGCCAGACAGCTCTGATCCGTGCAGCCCAAAAGCTGCCGCTGCTCCTCTCGACGCAAGAGGGCGCGAATGTCGTCGGGCGCCACCACGGTGAGCTTCGGCTGGCGTCCGACCAGCTCCGCGACCCGGGCGGTGAGCTGTCGGTTCAGGTCCGGATCCGGACCTTCGAGCTCGAGGATGGCGACGCTGAGGGGGGCTCCGGCGGCGGAAAGCGCGGTGAGGAGCAGGAGCGCGGACACACGCCAGTCCTAGCAAGCCCTCCCGGAGGAAGGCATCGGACAGGATTCGCGGTCAGACTCAGATGTGGTCCAATTGAGCTTCATCGGAACGCGCCGCGGCGAGGGGCGCGCGGAATACGGCGTCGGTCATCCAGCAGTCCGCGAACCTTCCCCGGGTTTGACGCCGCAGGACCCAGACGAAGCCGTGCTGCTGCCCTTGGCCATCCGTCACGATGACCGGCAGGTAGGCCTCCCCGCCCCGAACCTGGATCGGGCCGATGTCGGCGTCCCGATGGTCCAAGAGGGACCCGTAGCCTTGGGTCACCATAGCCGCGAAACGCGAGAAGGGGCCGGTCATGGCCTGGTTCTCGGGTGAGGCGAAGTTGTAGGCGAGTTGGATACCCCGGTTGTCGCCCCACTCGGTGTTGGCTCCGAGTCCTCCGAGCTGCACCTCGACCACCTGTCGGGGAGTGAGGTTCGGACTAGGGAGGAGATCCACGCGAGCGCTCTCTTCGGCCGGAGGAGCGGCCTCCGGACGTCCAAACTTCGCGAGAGCGGGAGAGGCGGAGAGAAGCAGGGAGAGCAGGGTGACAGACGAGGCCGCGCGTCGCATGGCGACATCGTGGACCGTCTGCACCCGGTTCGGAAAGCTGGGGCCAGCCCTCGCGACCCGATTGGCGCGAATCCCCTTGCTCCAATCCGGCTACCACTCGTTAGGTAGGTTGTTATGGAGCTGAACGCAGACTTCTCGAAACGCGCTCTTGTGCACGGAGGACGCATCGACTGGGTGGCGTCCCCGATGCCCGGGGTCGACCGCCGCATGCTGGATCGGATCGGCGGGGAGGTGGCCCGCGCCACCACCATCGTCCGCTATGCTCCGGGCTCTCACTTCTCGCCCCACGTCCACACCGGCGGCGAGGAGTTCCTGGTGCTCGAGGGCGTCTTCCAGGACGAGCACGGAGACTTTCCCGCCGGGAGCTACGTTCGGAATCCTCCCGAGACGCGTCACACCCCGGCCTCCGAGCCCGGCTGCGTGATTCTCGTCAAGCTGTGGCAGTTTGACTTGCAAGACCGCACGGAAGTGAGGATCCGGACGGGCACCCGCGAGCGCGCCTTTGAGTCCGCCTCCGGTCGACCGGGCGTCGACCTCCTCCCTCTCCACGCGGACATGCGGGAGGTGGTGCGCCTCGAGACCTGGAGCCCGAACGCTGAGATCGAGCTTCGCGCCGAGGGCGGAATCGAGCTCTTCGTGTTGGACGGAAGCTTCACCGAGGGAGGGGAGGGTTTCGAGCGTTGGAGCTGGCTACGTCTCCCCGAGGGCGCGCCGCTGAACGCTCGGGCCGGCGCCGACGGGGCTCAGGTGTGGCTGAAATCGGGGCATCTCCCCTACGCGACGGCTCCCGCTCGCGGCTGAGGCTTGAGCTACACTTTGGGCATGTGCCGGAACATTCGCCCTCTGTTCAACTTCGCTCCCCCCGCGACCGAGGGCGAGATCCAGGCTGCCGCTTTGCAGTACGTCCGCAAGATCAGTGGCAGCGCGCGGCCGAGCGCTCGCAACCAGTCGGCCTTCGACGCGGCGGTGTCCGAGATCGCGGCGGCCACCCAGGTTCTCCTCGAGAGCATGGAGACCACGGCTCCCCCCAAAGACCGCGAAATCGAGGCCGAAAAGGCGAGGGCTCGGGCTCGAAAGCGCTTCGGCTGAGAAGGGGATAATCCGGGGCACCCCGTCATAGGACCGAGGGTCCAGGGGGAAAATGAATGCCAGGCTCCGCGCCGCCGTCCGAGTGACCGCAATCACAGCGGCGTCCGTGCTCCCTCCGGGATAGGACTCCGCGCCTTCAGGAGATCTTCTCAATGCCTGACATCGAGCAATACTACGGAAAAGCCATCGAGCTGGTGATGACCTTCGGTCCCAAGCTCGTCCTCGCCCTGTTCACCCTCATCTTCGGTCTGATCATCATCGGTTGGCTGACCCGCCTATCCTTGAGGATCATGGAGAGGACGAAGGTGAACGCCACCTTGCGTCCCTTCTTGGCGAGCCTCATTTCTTGGCTGGCGAAGGCCCTCTTGCTGATCAGCGTGGCCTCGATGGTGGGTATCGAGACGACCTCCTTCGTGGCCGTCATCGGTGCCGCCGGCCTCGCGGTGGGCTTGGCCCTGCAGGGGAGCTTGTCAAACTTCGCGGGGGGGACGCTGATCATGATCTTCCGCCCCTACGAGGTCGGAGATCTGATCGAGGCCCAGGGCCAGCTCGGGGTGGTCAAGGAGATCCAGATCTTCACCACCATCCTTCAGAGCCTCGAGAACAAGCGGATCATCGTTCCCAACGGCCCGCTCGCGAACGGAAACATCATCAACTACACCGCCGAGGGTAAGCTGCGCGTGGATACCGTCATTGGCATCAGCTACGGCGCTAACATCGACCAAGCCAAGGCGGCCCTCATGGAGATGATGACCTCGAACCCCCTCGTTCTGAACGACCCCGCCCCCAGCGTGAACGTACTGGAGCTGGGGGACAGCTCGGTGAACCTCGCGGTGCGCCCCTACTGCCGGCCCGAGCATTACTGGGACGTGTACTTTCACTGCTACGAGCAGGGCAAAAAGACCCTCGACGCGGTGGGTATCGAGATCCCCTTCCCGCAGCGGGACGTTCACATCCACAACGCCAGCTGACCCTCTACGGCTGTCGGAGCTTGATTCGGAGCGTAGGTTCCGAATCAGGCTTCGGTCGCGGCCGAGCGGCCCCCGCCCTCGGGCCGGGCTCCGACGCCGTCGGAGCTCACCACCCTCGCGCCTCGGACCATCCCGCGCTAGTGCGAACGTATGAAAGACCTCGTGCTGGCCATCGACCAAGGGACGACGGGCACGACCGCCCTCCTCGTGGACAAGGACCTTCGGGTGATCGCTTCCGTGAATCGGGAGTTCCGTCAGATCTTCCCGCAGCCGGGGTGGGTCGAGCACGACCTCGAGGATATCTGGCGTTCGGTGGTGGATACGGTGGCGGCGGTGGTCCAGGAGGCCCATGTCGACACCGCGCGCATCGCCGCCATCGGCATCACCAATCAGCGCGAGACGGTGGGCATCTGGGACCGCGCCACCCACGCTCCCGTGCACAATGCCATCGTCTGGCAGTGTCGCCGCACCGCGGGGCGGTGTCAGGCGCTCAAGGACGAAGGCCATCTCGAGCTCTTTCGAGAGAAGACGGGGCTCTTACTGGACCCGTATTTCTCGGGAACGAAACTGACGTGGCTCCTCGATGAGGTCGAGGGGGTGCGGGCGCGGGCCGAGGCCGGAGAGCTCGCGGCCGGCACCATCGATAGCTTCCTGGTGTGGCGCCTCACGGGGGGCGCACGGCACGTGACGGACGTGACCAACGCGAGCCGCACCCTCCTCTTCGACCTCGCCAGCGGGGACTTCGACGATGCCCTCCTCAAGGTGCTCCGGGTGCCAGCCAGCCTGCTTCCCGAAGTGCGCTCTTCCTCCGAGGTCTACGGAGAGACGAAGGGGGTCCCGGGACTCCCCGATGGCATCCCGATCGCAGGTATGGCGGGAGACCAGCAGGCGGCTCTGTTCGGGCAAGCCTGCTTTCGGCCGGGAGACGTCAAGTGTACTTACGGGACGGGAGCTTTCATCGTCCTCCACACCGGCACCGAGATCCGGCGTTCGAGCCATGATCTCCTCACGACCGTGGCGTGGCAGCTCGGGGCCGACGCCCCCCTCGAGTACGCTATGGAAGGCTCCGTGTTCTCGGCCGGGAGCGCCGTGCAGTGGCTCCGGGACGGGCTCGGGATCATCGACAAGGCGGCGGACGTAGAGGCGCTCGCGGCCTCCGTTTCGGACTCGGGGGAGGCGGTGTTCGTCCCCGCCCTCACCGGACTGGGGGCTCCTCACTGGAAGCCCCACGCCCGCGGCCTCATCGCCGGCATCACCCGGGGCACGGGGCGGCCGGAGCTAGCCCGCGCGACCCTGGAAGGCATCGCGCTTCAGTGCCACGAGGTGATCGAGGCCCTCCAGAGCGACGCCGGGGCCCGCTTGAACGACATTCGGGTCGACGGCGGCGCGGCCGCGAACGACCTCCTCATGCAGATGCAGGCGGACCTCGCCGGTCAGACCGTGGTCCGTCCGGACATGCTCGAGACCACGGCGGCCGGGGCCGCCTTCCTCGCCGGCCTCGCGGTGGGGCTGTTTCCGTCCAAGGCTGCCATCACCGAGGTCTGGCGAGAGGACCGGCGATTCGAGCCCACCTCGGACCGCCGCGCCGTCGAGCGCCTGCTCGCCAAGTGGAAGTCGGCGGTCGGGCGCGCCTGAGTTCGCGGCGAGGTCGTTTCGTCTCGAGACGTTCGCGGCGAGGTCTGAATCGGTCACTCCCTGGAGCGGGACAGCCCGCCGATGGGAGCGGCGTGGGGGATGCGGCGCAGAAGGCCCGGGCTGAACTCCGCAAGAGTTCGGACCCGGAGGCGCAGCGGCGGCGGCAGTGGAAGATGCACGGCCGGGTCATGCCGGCCTTCCGAGTGGTCGGAAACAGCATCACCGGCTCGATCCTGCTGCTTCTTCACTGGTTTACTCCGTCTCTCGACGACGGGAGCTTCGGGCTTGGCCTGGGCCTCCTCTTCGGGACGACGCTGGCCCTGAGCGCGGCCCAGATAGGGTTCGCGGCCCTGGGGTGGAGTCTCGGCGGAAAGCTCGTCCTCGTTCTCGATAACGTCCCC
>JBCBRU010000483.1:0-6942 GCA_039819565.1 Myxococcota bacterium
CACCCCGTCGCCGTCCTGATCCGCGTCTGCGAGCGCCTGAAACAGGACCTGAGGCTCCTCAGACACGAGACTGTCAAAGAAGAAGTGATCACCGTGAACGGTAATTTCGAAGTTCCCGTCGCCACCGTCGGGGACGTCGGTCGACGTCTCGCAGGCGGTATAGACCGTCTTTTGATCGAAAACCCAATCGAAGGTTTTGGTCACCCCGTCCTTGTTCGCGGTGCCGGCCACCTCCGCTCGAGAGAGGATGTAGCCCGAACCAGAGTGGGTTCCCGAAGGGACATCGAGCGTGGCCACGGGGTGACCGGCGCCACTCGTTCCCACCGCGAGGTCAATCGGCGCGACGTTGGCCGCCCTCACCCCTGCCACGGTGACCTCGTCGATGGTGACCGCGAAGCGCGTAAAGGTGACAGCCCACCCGTCGCCCATCTCCTCGGCGGGGATGCCATCCTCGATGAACTCCTCGCCGTAGACGGTGACGTTAACCGCCCCGAGCCCAGGAGCGTCGTCGCCGCAGGCCGAGGCCAAAACGAAAGAAGCGGTGCAGAGAATCTGAGTAGGTGTACGCATGGTTATTCCTCATGTCGAACAGTGTAGTAGTCGTGAGTCTGAAACTCGCGTCGGAACGCGTTGTAAGCGTCTTCGACCTCGGCTGAGCCCGGCTCGACGCGCACCTGGCCATCGCCATCTCCGTCGAGGGATGCGAAGTCCAAGCCATCGAAGAGCGTGTCGCTCTCAAAAGGATCCTGAGTCTCGAGACGAAGGCGAAGAGTCCCCGCCGCGGCTTCACCGACCGAGGCTTCGAACGGCACCCCGATCAGAACCCGGCCTTCGGGGGACTCGACGACGATGGTGAAGTTGAAGGTCTGACCGTCCTTCTGGGCGGTCCCCGAAAAGACCGCGGTCCGCCCAACGAGAACGTCCGAGGCATCGAGAGATCCCGATGACCCACGGTCGAAGATGAAATTGGCCGCCGTATAGGTTCCCGCGATGAGAGTGGCGCGTCCAAGCTCTGGGTTATTCCCAGTGCCCCAGTCGACGAGAAAGTCTCCCCGGAGCTCCCCGGTGACCTCGCCCCCGGAGAAGTGCCCAGGGTGGGCCCAAGCCCGCGGTACGAGGGCATCTGAAAGCCGACGCCACAACGAGGCTACGTCCGCCTCGCCCGCGACCGTGAAAACCAGGTCGCTGATGGCCACCCGCGCTTCGGTGACTTCGACCGAGTAGCCGAGGTCGGTCGTGACGGGGACGACGCCGCTGCTGTCGACGATGACCGGCAGCTCTACGCGCGGAGCTTCTACAGGGTCGCCGCAGGCGGAAGATGTGAGCAGCGCCGTCGCGCCCAAGATGTAAATAGTACGAAGCTCAGCCATGATCGTCCTCCGCGACGTCGACGCGACTAAAGACCGCCCTACCGTGCAGAACCCCGGGCAAACCCACGAGATGGTCGGCGACCCGCTTTACTTCGGTAGGCTCGCCCTTGAGAACGACCACCTCCATACACACGTCATGAGATACGTGAATATGCATCGAAGAGAGAACGACGTCATAGTGCTCGTGACCGTGCTCTTCGATCTGGCGAGTGAGTCGGCGTTTCGAGTGGTCGTAGAGGAGCGTGACGGAGGCGAGCACGATTCCGCGGCCATAGCCCCAGTCCTCCTCGAACAGCCGAGCGCGAATAAGGTCCCGCATCGCTTCGGAACGATTTCCGTGGCCGCTCTCCACGATGAAGCGGTCGAACCGCTCCATGAGCTCGGCGTCGATAGATAGGCTCGCTCTGACTAAGTCACTCATGCTTCTTCGATCGTTGGTGTTACGAACGCCGGAGCACGTAACACTCACCCGGAAGCGAGGTCAACCGGGTCGCGTGTCAAACCAGCAACACTGAGGTTTCGGGACCTTCGGTACAAACGCGCAGGCGTGAGAGGCGGGGCTGGCCACGGCCGCGGCGTAGCCCGCTGGCTGGACCCGAAGTCAGAGGGATCCGCCGAGACGCACGGGCTGAGGGTGAGATACTTTTACCTAAGGGACAGCCGTCCGTCCCCACACCAGCAAGCTTCCCCTAAATGAACGCCGTTTCGTCGAAGCCTTCGGGGCCTCGATAAAAGTGGATCGGCCGCGCGCGAGTCAAAAGGGCCTACGACCGGCCTTTTCTTCGAATCGGGTTCGCCTCAGGCTCGTCCTCAGCCCATGCTCCCAGCTCTGCCCACAAGATTCTCCTTAGCCCTGCTCGTGTTCATCGCCGTCAACGGGATCTCGCGCTCGGGCGTGGCTGCGCCCTGCGGGAACTCCGGACAGAAGGCGTGCCCAGTCTGGAAGAAAGGCCCCGTGTGCAAGCCGGGCCTCGGCAGCTTTCGCGGAATCTGTAGGTCCTGCGGCGGGCACCTCCAGCTCGCGTGCCCGGCATCCACGCCGGGGCCGCCATGCCGAGGGCCGCTGATGAGGGAGGGGCGTCGGTGCGTGCGCTGCGGCGGTGCCGGCCAGCTCCCGTGCCCCCCCCTACGGCCCGGTCGTCGCTGCGACACCGGCCTTGGCAAGATCGATGGTCGCTGTCGACCCTGCGGAAAGGATGGCCAGGCGGCCTGTCCCAAGCTTGAACTGGGCCCCCCCTGTGAACGAGGCGCCCGCGCCGTAAACGGTCGTTGCGTAGCCTGTGGGGGTAAGGGTCAGCGCCTGTGCCGGATTGTCGACAAAGGTCCAGCCTGCGGAGCGGGCCTCGAGGCCAACCTCCTCACTGGACAGTGTCAGGAGAAGAGCCCCGGCGCTCGGGATAAGACCTTGGAGCGCTATAAGCAAAACGAGAGCGCGTTCGATCATCGCCACCGACGCCTCGCCCTAGGCATGGTGTCAAACCCTCCTTCCGATAGCCAAGCCTCGGTCGTGGACGTTGTCGACTCGGCCTATATCGGCGCCGATGATGAGGCCCGCCGCGCCTTGATGATGCGCTACCTCGCACACGAAGACGTTGTGACCGTGACCCTCCTGACCGGAGGCGGCGCGGCCGTGATCGCCGGATACGCCCGTGCGACCGGATGGGCCATGAAGGCCCGTGGCGGCCCGGGCACGCCCTTCCAAGAGGGAAACTATGGAGCCTACGAGTGCCGCGGCGTCACCGCCAACATGTTCACGGCCGGACTCTCCGCGGGACTCTCCGGCACGGTGGAGATCGGAGAGTGGAACGCGGGCTTCGAGGCTCTGGAGGGCAAGAGCCACGGCGTCCAGGCGATGATCAGCGTGGTAGCCGCGGGATGGGGAAAGGGTGCGCACTTCGGCCGAGACGGTGGCGCCTCGGGAGCCACCCTGATCAACGGCGGGGCCGCGGGCGCAGAACTCAGCCCGCTCGAGTACGTCCACACCTGGACCACGGTGGCCGACGAGGCGACCGACTGCGCCGAGATCGACTGGTAGCGCTGACGCGCTCCGGCTCCTTGCAGGCCCAACCCTTCATGCCGTGGTCGAGGCCGAGGAGGAGGTGGCCCAGCTCGCGGGCGTCGGCGCCTCTAACAAGACGTCGGTCACGCCGTGGGCCTATCCCTCAATGGGCAAACTTCTAGCGTCCTCACCGAACCTGTCGAGCCTCCGCAGCGACCACCAAACCTGACGTCGGCTCAGTTCTAGGTCGCTCGATGGTTCACGGGTAGGTCTTAGGGCAGCGTCTTCCAGAGGAAGGTCCAGGCCAAGGCTTCGAGATAGGCCCGCTGTTCGTGGTCAGCGGCGCCGCCGTGTCCGCCCTCGATGTTCTCATAGTAGAGGACGTCGTGACCCTGAGCTTGCATCCGAGCGGTCATCTTTCGTGCGTGCCCGGGGTGGACACGGTCGTCCCGGGTGGACGTGGTGAGGAGCACCTTGGGGTAGCGACCCTCTTCGGAGACGTTGTGGTAGGGCGAGAAGCGACGTAGCCAGCCTCGCTCCTGGGGAATATCCGGATCCCCGTACTCACCCACCCAAGACGCTCCGGCGAGCAGCTTGTGGTAGCGAAGCATATCCAGGAGAGGCACGCGGCACACGACCGCCCGGAACAGCTCCGGATACATGACCATCATGTTGCCCACCAGCAACCCTCCGTTGCTCCCTCCCTGAATGCCGAGATGGCGCGGGCTGGTGATACCGGCGTCGATGAGATCTCGAGCCACGGCGGCAAAATCCTCGTAGGCCTTATTGCGGTTCTGCTTGAGGGCGGCCTGATGCCACCGCGGGCCGAACTCCCCTCCTCCGCGGATGTTGGCCACCACATACACCCCTCCCTTCTCGAGCCAGCTCGCGCCCATGGTGGCGCTGTAGTTTGGGGTCAACGAAATCTCGAAGCCGCCATATCCGTATAGCAGGGTGGGTTGACGTCCATCTCGAGGCAGCGAACTCGACATGATCATGAAGTAGGGAACCCGAGTGCCGTCCTCGCTGACCGCCTCTCGTTGGTATACCGTCAGCCCCTTCGCGTCGAAGAGCGCCGGAAGGCTCTTGATCATCTTCGCTGAGCCTCCGCCCGCGGTACCTCGCCACAAGCTGGAGGGAGTCAGATAGCCGGTGACCCCCAACCAGTAATCATCACTGTCGATCACGTCTACGGGGCTGACCCAGACGGAGCCAAAAGGCGGCAAGCCGGGGAGCTCAGCGATGCTCCACGCAACCCCCGAGTCCGCCTCCGAGCTTACCGGAGGTGTTGCTACGTAGACCACGCTCCGGACGTTATCGAGGACGTTCAGAATCAGATGACTTTTGGTTCGAGACCAGCCAGCCAACGACCGTCGTTCGGTGGGCTCGAACAGAACGTGAAAGTCATGCTCACCCCCGAGGTATCGCTCGAGGTGGGTGATCAGCAGGGAGCCAGAACGATAGGTCCGCCCCTTCACCTTCCAGTCGTCACGGAGCCTCAGCAACAACCATTGCCGATGGGTCCCCGCACTCGCGCTGTCGGGCTTGTCAATGGGATGCCAACGACCATCGCGTAGGATGCTGAGCCGGTTCGTGAAGAAGGTCAGCCCCTCGTAAAGAAAGTCGTTCTCGAAGCCCGGGGTATGGGTCCGATAGGCGGAGACCGAGATGTCCTCCTTACGACCGACCGCGACGCGGCGGGCCTCCCTCAGCGGAGTACCGCGCGTCCAGCGCTTGACCACCCGTGGATAGCCCGAGTCCGTCATCGAGCCCCCCGGCTCTTCGTCGCCGAAATCGGTGGCGACATAAACCGTGTCGCGATCGATCCAGCTCACCTCGGACTTGGCCTCGCCCAAGACAAACCCACCTTCTCCAGAAGGCACGAAGCGCTTGGTCACCGGGTCGAACTCACGCACGATGGAGGCGTCCGCCCCGCCCCGCGAAAGCGAGACCAGACAGCGTTCGCGCGACGGGAGGAGCCAGGTCGACCCCTCCCACACCCAGTTCTCGCCCTCCTGTTCCGCCAACGCGTCCAGATCCAAGACCGTCTCCCACGCCGGATCCTCCTTTACGTACTCTTCCCAGGTGGTCCGCCGCCAGATTCCGCGAGGGTGCTCTGCGTCGCGCCAAAAGTTGTAGTAATCCCCCGCTGTGTCGCCCCCGATGGAGCGGCGCCCGACGTAGGCGATGCGATCATCCGAGTCCAGGATCGAGCGGATGCGGCTCTGCATCCCCTCGAAGCCGGGATCTTGGGCAAGGGCTTGCCGTGACTCCGCGTTTCGGTCCCGGACCCAGTCCAGGGGAGCCTCTCCGAGGACCTCCTCGAGCCATTGGTGGGGATCGTGGGGCGCAGAAGACGCACTCGCGTTCGACATAGGAGGTGGTGGGGACAGAGAGGGAGACGGGGCTGCACAAGCCACCGCAAGAAGCGCCGGAACGGTCAGCCTCCGGATCATTGGGGCGAAGGCTAACCGCGCTCGCGGGCAGGAGCTACCGAAGCCGACACTCCTCGATCGCCTAGGCCGAGGTCGCGACCTGGGCCAAGGCCTCGCCGCGTCGGTATCGCTCGAGCTGGTTCACGAAGCGATCGGCGAAACGAAGATCCCAACCCTCTACCTGGTCGGCGGAGTGGCAGGTGATGAGCACCTCATTCATCGCCCAGAGAGGAGAGGTCTCCGGCAAGGGCTCCCGCTCGAAGACATCGAGGTAGGCTCCCCGCAGATGGCGGCTCTCGAGAGCCGCGACGAGCGCCCGCTCGTCCACCAACTTGCCCCGAGCGGTATTGACGAAGAGCGCTCCGGACTTCATGCGCGCGAAGCGCTGGCGGCCAAAGAAGCCCTCACGCTCCCTCGTGAGGCGGAGATGCAGGGATACGACGTCCGCATGGGGAAGGCGGGCGTCGAGCGCCTCCGGACCGAAGACGGGGACCGAGGCGCCCCGCTCCGGGTGTTCACGGATCGCCTCGACGACCATCCCGAGTTCCCCGGCGAGCCTCGCTACGTTCGCCCCAATGGCTCCGAAACCGACCAGCAAGAGACGTTGACCTTGGAGGGTGCGAAACCGGCGTGGCCCCCAAGCCCGGGCGCGGGCCCCCTGGGCGAGCCCTCCCTCGAGCGCCAGCACCGCCCCAAGCCAGGTCTCAGCAAGGAACGGCGACAAGACCCCGGCGGAGTGGGTGACGGTGACCCGCTCCGCGTCCCACGGGCCCAGGTGCTCCGTACCGGAGCCACCCACATGCACCCAGCGCACCGATGGATGAAGCACCAAGGCGTGAAACTCGCGGCCGACGAAGCCGGCAGTCTTGATGCAAAACACGATCTCCGGGGCATGGCGCGCGAGGGCGGATTTCACTGCGTCCAGGCGATCGACAGCGACAAAGCGCGCGCCCGATTCTGGTCCTGCACGGGTCCGCGCCGAAGCTCGTTGCGGCTCTCGAGAGGAAGGTTTCGGGCGCGCGCTTTGTCGCTGTCGATCGCCTGGACGCAGTGAAATCCGCCCTCGCGCGCCATGCCCCGGAGATCGTGTTTTGCATCAAGACTGCCGGCTTCGTCGGCCGCGAGTTTCACGCCTTGG
>JBCBRU010000484.1:0-6935 GCA_039819565.1 Myxococcota bacterium
GACCACAGGGGGCGATGGTTTCGACCCATTCGTCTTCCTCGCTTCCGAAGGTCACGGCCCGGGTCGAACCCGTGCTGAGGTCCACGATACTCACCGCCGCGTCGTACTCCTCGGTGTCGTTGGCGCTTGGGGAGCGCGGAAGACGAATGGGTCGAAACCATCGCCCCCTGTGGTCTCGAGCAGGCCTGCCTCGGCGGCGTGTTCGGCTCGCGGTCGGTGGATACGGGCAGCGTGGTGAGTTTCGGAGATGGATTCATCACCGCGATCGACGCGACGGGAGAGCTGGGGCCAACGTGGTCTCTGACCAGCGATCGCCACGCGACCGTGCATCACTTGGCGCCCGCTCCCTCGGGGGACGTGCTGTTTTTCGCCACCACCGACGGTCCTATCACCCACACCGGTGACAGAGACCCGAGCCTCAACTTCGATGAAGGTCGCCTGGGTCGGGTCCGCCCTGACCTTCCGCCCTCCGTTCTGGGAGGCAACTCCCCCTGAAGGGCGCCCGGCCTCGGCAAAGGCGCTCGGTGAGCGAGGAGCGCGGAGCGCGGAGCGAAGCTGCGGACTCAGCGCCGATTGAACGAGCGCTGCTGAAGAGGCACGCTCTCGCGAGCGATGGACGTCCTCAAAAGCGACGACTGCCCTCTCATCGTCTACGTCGACGTCAAGAGCCCCTACGCCTTCATTGCCTTCCGCCCCACTCTGGCCCTCGAAGCCGAGCTCGGCCTGCGCTTCGACTGGCGCCCCCTCACCCTCGACATCCCCAGCTATCTCGGCTCCGCCGAGAAGAAGGACGGGCAGGTGGTGCGGTCCGAAGGCCGCAGCCCCCGCACCTGGAACGCGATCAAGTACAGCTACCGAGACGCTCGCCGGTACGCCGAGCGGCAGGGTTTGACGCTGAAGGGGACCGAGAAGATCTGGGACTCCCAGCTCGCCAACATCGGTATCCTCTGGGTCAGCCGTTTCGCGCGGGACCGGCTGGCCGCCTACTTAGAGGCGGTCTATCCGGCCTTTTGGCGTCGAGAACTCGACATCGAGGATCTATCCGTAGTCGAGGCCTGCTTGCAAAGAGCCGGGGCGCCCGTCTCGGGCTTTCGAGAGTTTCTGGCTGGCGAAGGGCGAGAGCAGCACGATAGTCTGCAGGTCCAGTTTCACGAGCGCGGCATCTACGGGGTCCCCACCTACGTCCTCGGTGACGAGGTTATCTTCGGACGCGAGCACATCCCCTATCTGCGCTGGGCGCTCTCCGGGCAGCAGGGGCCCGCTCCGGACATGGCCTACGAGCTCGAACCGCCTCGCGGGGCGCCTCAGGGCGAGACGAGTGAAGCCCTCACCCTCTACATCGACTTCAAGTCACCGGCGGCCTACCTAGCGCTCCAGCCAACCCTTGACCTCATCCGTCGGACTCGAGTCCCGGTGAGATGGCGTCCTTTCGTCACCTACGAGCGCGAGCTCCCGGCCTCGGCGTCCGATCCGGGCCGCAGTCAGAGACATCGCGACGTGCGGGCTGCCTCCCGTCAGGCTATCTTGACCAAGTATGCGGCGGAGCAAGGGATTGAGCTACGCTTCCGAGAGCCCGGCGTCGAAGCCGCACTCGCTCTGAGCGTCCTCACCCTAGCAGCCGAAGATCCGCTGCCCTTTATCGAGGCCGCCTTCCGCGCCTATTGGCACGACGGTCTCGACCTCGACGACGAAGCCACCGTCCAGGCGCTGTTGCGAAGGAGCGGGCTCTCCGCGCCCCCGTGGACAGCCGAGGAAGGTCGCGCCGCCTTGGCTTGGGCGCAGGGGGAGGCTGAAGCGAGCGGCATCGTGGACGCCCCCGCCTACGTCGTGGGTGAGCACGTGTTCGTAGGGCACGCTCACCTGCCTTGGATCGAGGAGCTCCTCGGAAGGTCTTGACCCACGCCGACCCCACCCCGGAGAGTCCACGATCTTTACTGCCCGGACCCTCCAGTGAGGCTATGGCTTCACTTCTCTCCCAAGATCTTCTCGAGGGGTGGACGTTTGAAGGGTTCCCATCCGAGGTCGGCGCGCTCGCGGTCGGTGTTGTTCCAAAGGGACAAGATGACCGGCTTAACCCGCTCCGGAGGGATGTACTTGTCCATGACCGTCGGGCCCACGATGGCGCTCGGCGACTTGTCGGTGACGAAGCCCTGAAGGATACGCATGGCCTCGTCGACGTCTCCGTGCGTGGCCGCCACCTCCGCCAAATAGATGCGGGTCGTGCTCGACTCACTGTAGCCGAGGCGCTTGAGCCTGGCTGCGACCTCGTCGGCGAGAGCGAGGGCACGGGCGGCCTCCTCTTCTTTTCCGAGCGTCCGGTATAGATAGACCAAGACCGGGAGAAGAAACTCGACCTCGACGAGCGCGCGATCCTCGAGCTTCAGGACCGACCCGTACACTTCTTCGAAGCGCTCCAGCGCCGCCTTCATGTCGCCCGCGGCATAGTAGGTGAGGACCACCGCTTTGAGATGGACCGGGTGAGCTCTCGCCTTCTTCGCGAACTCGAGCGCCTTTGGGATATCCAGCTGAGCGAGCGCCGCCTGGATGGCGAACGCCGGCTCCCCCGATTCGATTCCGCGCTCGAACTCCCCGAGGGAGAGAAGAATGCCCGCCTCGAGCCCGCTCACGCCCGCGAAGCGGGCGCGGGCACCCTGAAAGAGCTCGTAGGCTTTCGATAGATCCCCCATGGCGAAGGCATAGAAGGCTCGATAGGTCTCCGCGATAGGCTCGGAGCCAGGAACCGAGGCGAAGCGGTTGAGCAGCGCGAGGGCCTCTTCGTGGTCGCCTCGCATCAGGAGGTGGTTGAAGAGCCCGCTGAACGCCGGCGCAAACCCAGGGTCTCGAGCGAGCAGGGCACGATATTCCCCGAAGCTGGCGGTCGACTTGGGGACCACGTTGATGCGCCACAGCCGCGCGTTGGTGTGGTTGGGGTTGAGCTCGAGGGCACGATCGAGGGGCGCGACCGGGTCGCCGTCCGCCTCCGGGGTGAGGTCCAGGAGTAAGCCGAGCACCGCGTGGGCATCGGCGAGGTTCGGGTTCAGGGCCAGCGCGCGATCGATGTGCGTGCGCGCCTTGGGGAAAGTGTCTTTCGGATCACGGCTCCCGTAGGTCCCGAAGGTGTTGGAGAGCAGGATCTCGACGAGCGCCTTGAGGGCGTGGGCTTCGGCGTAGTCCGGGGCGAGGACGAGGACGCGGTCGACCAGCGCCTCTCCGCGGTCGAGCTGGTCCTTGGTGCGGGCGTGGACCGCATCGCGCGCCTCCAGGAAAAGCTCGTAGGCTTCGATGGGGAGGTCTTGAGGACGGTCGCGGGCCGACAGACGTAGGTTCATGGCGCGCGCGACGCGGCGAGCGATGTCATCCTGGACGGCGAAGACCTCCTTGAGCTCTCGGTCGTAGTTCTCGCTGAAGACGTGGTACCCGGTGTCGGCGCGGATGAGCTGCGCGGTAACTCGAATCCGGGAGCCCGACTTTCGGATCGACCCCTCCAGCACGTGGCTCACGCGGAGGGTCTTCGCCACCTCGCGAAGATCTATGTTCTTGCCTTTGAAAGCGAAGGAAGAGGTCCGCCCCGCCACCTGGAGGTCCGTCTCGTTGGCGAGGACGTTCAGAATCTCCTCCGAGAGGCCGTCGGCGAAGTAGCCTTGGTCCCCCTCCGGGGAGAGGTCGACGAAGGGGAGCACCGCGATGGAGGGCGGGCCCTCGTCGGTCTCGGCCGGGGCCGGCGAGGGAGCCTGAGTGGTTCCCGTGAGACGGTCCGCGAAGATGAGCCCGGTGACCGCCACGAGCCCCACGAGGAGCGCGATGTCGACGGGTCGAGCCGCGGGGGCGGGCCCCTCGACGGGCGCGGTGAGCTTGATGCCCTCCGGCGTGACCTCGAAGGCCCAGGCGATCACCATCGCGAGGGGGAACCCGAGCAGTATCAGCGCGACCACCAGTCCGTCGAACCACGGAGGCAGCCCGAGCGAGCTCTCCAGGATGTTCGCGGCCTGAAGCAGCAACCAAGCCACGACCAGGTACAGCCCGGCCACCCGGAAGACGTGCCTACGTCGAAGCTCGCCGAGGAAGCTCATCGCCCTGCCCCCGAGCTGCGAAGCGCGCTCATACCCTCCCCTACCACGAGAGGGCATCGACCTCCCGGGAAAGCGGGTCGGGGCGGCGCCACCGGCATTCAGGTCGTTCAGGCCCTCGCGTCCGGGGTCGATGAGCTCGAGGTCTTCAACAGGAGCGCATCCAGGCCTGCTGCGACGACGGCGCACCCAAGATGTTAATCGCCTGTTTCGTGCAGCTGTTCGTCTCCGAAGGAGGCCTGGGACAACCCCATCGAAGAAGTCATCCCCAACGGGATCAAGCTTGCCGACGTCACCGTCCGCGAGGTCCGCGACGAAGCGCCGGGTGCCGGCTCCTGCGCACCGCTACTCTCTCATGGCCCGATAGGTCGCCGACTCGAAGTCGAGGAACCCAGGGAAGGAGATCGGATCCGCAAAGGGCAGGATCTGAGTGCACCAATATCCGCCGATGCCGTTCTGCCGATCGATCCAGTAGTAGGAGTTGGCGAGCCCAGCCCAGCCGATCGCTCCGGCCGGCCGGCCGGTAGGGGCTTTCTCCTCGTTGACCATGAAGGTGTAGCTCCAGCCCTTCTTGAGCCCCGGGAAGAACTCCGCGTCGTTCGACAGGGAGGGAATGACTCCGGGGAGCATCGTCACCTCCTGGGGGGCCACGAGGGCGCCTTTGACCGCCCAAGCCACGGTCTCCGGCCGCAGGATGGGACCATTGGGCCCGCTCCCGTCGTTGAGCCACATGCGGATGAACTTCATGTATTGCGGGACGGTGCCGTAGAGGCCGTGGCCGCCCATGTCGATGTCGGGGTTGTCGGGCAGCGCGAAGTCGTCCATCGGGCTCAGGCCGTCGCCCTCACGAGCGTGAATGGTGGCGCTCCGGGACTTCATGTTCGCGGTCCGGGTAAAGGCGATGTCCGTCATGCCGAGCGGCGCGAACACCCGCTCTTCCATGACCTCACCGAGCCGCTTGCCGCGAATGCCCTCGACGACCTGACCGGCCCAGTCGATGTTGCTGCCATATTCCCACTTCGCCCCGGGGTCGAAGAGCAGCGGCGTCTCGATGCTGGCTCGCTGGGCCGCCACGACCGATGGCTGTCCGTGATCGGCAGCGAGCCGAGCGTACTTCTCGTTGAAGAAGTCATAGCCAAAGCCGGCCGTGTGAAGGAGCAGCTGACGGGTGGTGACGTCGCTCTTGGGAGCCCTGAGCCGGGGGTTCCCAGCACCGTCGAACCCTTCGATGACGTGCAGCTTCCCGATGGCCGGCGCGTACTCCTTGGCGGGAGCGTCGAGGTCGAGGAGTCCCTCCTCCACGCACTGCAGCGCCACGGTTCCGGTGATGGCCTTGGTCGTCGAGAAGATCGCCATGACCGTATCCATCGTCATCGACGCCCCGCCGAGACGGCGCTCACCCGCCGCACCGGAGTAGATATCCTTGTCGCGGTCCGTGACCATGGCGACCACACCGGGCACGCGACGGCCGCCTTCCACCATCCCAGCGAGCACCGCGTCGCAGTGGTTCTTTAGATTCTTCATGCTTCCTCCTCCGGTCCCACGCGTCGCGTCAAAGTGAGCCTCCTTGGAGAAGGACAGCGCGCGGTGGAGCACTCAGACTAAGGCGCGGTTCAGGAGGCATCTATCCGCAACCGGCAAGACTGTCCCGAATCGGAAGCGAACGGAGCTCACCTCAGGGGAAACGCCGGCGCTTGAGGGTCTCAGAAGGGAGCTCCCCAAAGCGACGCCGATAAGCCCCGGCGAAGGCCCCGAAGTTCACGTATCCCCAGCGGCTCGCGATGCCCGCGACGCTTTCATCTCCCTCCGAGGCCGCCTCGAGCTCCGCCCGGACCCCCTCCAGCCGCCGGGTGGCGAGGAAGCGGCGCGGCGAGGTCTCGCGGAAGCGGCGAAAGCCCTCCGAGAGGGTGCGCGCGGAGACGCCCACGCGCTCGGCCACGGCGCCGATACTGGGGCCCTCTCGAGCCTCGCTGGCGAGAATCTCCTCGGCGCGGACGACGTATTTGGGCGCCGCAGCTTTCTCCTGAGCGTCGAGGTCCACGCCCGCCCCTCGAGCCCACGCCTGCAGGAGATCGACGCAGAGCAGCTCCTCCAGGTGTCGACCGCGGCGGTCCCCGGGGGGAAGCACCGTCCCTTCGTCTAGGGTGCGGGTGACGTAGTCGAGGAGACCGAGCCAGCGAGATCCCGAGCCTCCGAACTTCACCCGCGACGTCCACAGCTCGTTTCCAGGAACCCTCCCGAACCACCTCTCCGCGACCTCCGCCAAGACGTCATGGGCAATGGTGAGATTGAGCTGCATGTGCCGAGGGTCGCCCTCTAGCCAATAGGACGTCCTAGAGCAGTCGACCACGAAACTCTCTCCCGCCTGCGTCGTGGCAGGTAACTTCCGATGGGCATGACGCAGCGCGCCTTCGAGGGTGTTGAGCACGATGACGTTGCCCGTGGCCGGGTCGAAATCGTTCAGATAGATCGGCGTGCCGTAGGAGAACCGGGTCACGAGCACGCGTCCCACCCGGGCCGACAGCATCGTCGCATCGGGACGCGCGGCCTTCTCGAGGGGTCGAACCTTGTAAGGCATGTACGCGACCCTGCTGAACTCTTGTACCTCGTCCCAGTCCTGGGACCGAGTAGGATGACGCACCGCATCCCGCCTCAGCACGGCACCGTCCGAGCGCCCCACGAGGACGTTCTTCATCATGGTCGACTCCTCCCTCGCTCCACCTTAGCAGCTCGTTGATTTGGAGATGTATGGCGCTGTCGGCCGGTCTTTCCGTGAAACGCTCCGACCGGCTTCGCCTCTCCTCGGTCGCGTATGCCCGATACGCTCACCTCGTCGTCGAATCGTTTCACGAAAAGCCTGACTCGACA
>JBCBRU010000485.1:0-6922 GCA_039819565.1 Myxococcota bacterium
GCCCTGCCCCGACGAGTAGCCACCGGGAGGGATCATCCCGGAGGGGCGTCGACGAGACCCTGGAGTAGCCGTGATACTGGGCCATGGCTTCGCCCTGGCCCCGCTCCGCCCTTGGTCTCGGTCTTCTCCTGACGCTCGCCTGCGCGTCTCCGCGTTCCGGACCGGCTTCCGGACCGCCTCCCGTCCCGTCCGCAGATCTCGTACTGCTCTCCGGCCGGATCTACACCCTCGCCTGGCCCGAGCCCGGCTCCGACGGACGGCCGCACCCCGGCGCGCCTTACCGCGAGGGACAGTGGTCTCCGGACGCCTCCGCGCTCGCGATACGAGGCGACACCCTCGTGTTCGTCGGCGACGACGCCCAGGCCCGAACCTGGATCGGCCCCAAGACGCAGGTCGTGGACCTCGGCGGGGCGGTGGCCGTTCCCGGTCTGGTCGACGCCCATACCCACGTCGTCGAGATGGGCCACGCCCTCTCTCGCGTCAACTTGGTGGGCGTGGCCACCCCGGAGGAAGCGGTGGCCAAGCTGGCCGCGCGAGCGGATCAGCTCCCGCCCGGCCAATGGTTGTTCGGCCAGGGCTTCGATGAGGGCGCCTGGGCCAACCACTTCCCCGATAAGGCCCTCCTCGACGCCCGGATCCCCGACCGCCCGGTCTACGTGCGCGGCCTCCACGGGTTTGCCGCCTGGCTCAATCAGGCGGCGTTGGACTACGTGAAGATAGATAGCTCCACCCCGAACCCCACGGGGGGCAAGATCCTCCGGGACGCCCAGGGCGAACCCACCGGGGTCGTGGTGGACAACGGGGTGGAGCTCGTCGACGCCGCCCTCCCCCAACCCACCGAGGATGAGATCGAACACGCCGTTCTCGCGGGACTCGAGGAGATGGCTCGCTCGGGGTTCGTCTCCGTACACGAGGCCGGCGTCACCGGACGCGAGATCGCGGTGCTCCAGCGCCTCGAGGACGAAGGCCGGCTCCCCGTTCGGTTCTACGCGATGCTGAGGGCGACGGACCTCGAGGCGATGGACGCGTACCTCGAGCGCGGGCCGGAGATTCCCACCGAGGGCTTCCTCACGGTTCGGGCCGTGAAGGCGTACTACGACGGCTCGCTGGGCGCGAGGGGGGCGGCGCTCCTCGAGGACTACGCGGATCGTCCGGGCCACCGCGGCACGGGGGGCACCGACTACGCATTCGACGCGGCGGTGGTCCAGAAGATGGCGGAAGCCGGGTTTCAGATCGGAATCCACGCCATCGGGGACGCCGGGAACCGCGACACCCTGAACTTTCTGGAGCGGGTGGGCGGAGCTCGACCGGACCAGGGGCGCCACCGAGTGGAGCATGCGCAGGTGCTCCATCCTTCCGATCTCCCGCGCTTCGATGGCTTGGGGATCATTGCGTCCATGCAGCCCCCCCACGCCGTAGAGGACATGCCTTGGGCGGGGACGCGCCTGGGTTCCGCGCGGGTCCTGGGCGCCTATGCCTGGCGAACCCTCCGGACCTCCGGTGCTCACCTCGTGTTCAGCTCGGATCTACCCGGATCGGATCACGATATCTTCTACGGCCTCCACGCAGCCATCACTCGGCGCAACAAGAAGCAGGAGCCGGTGAAGGGATGGTTCCCGCAGCAGACCATGAGCCCGGAGGAAGCCCTCCGCGGCTACACCTCTTGGGCGGCCTATGCCTCCTTCACGGAGACGAAGACCGGAGTGCTGGCGCCGGGGCGGTGGGCCGACGTGACGGTCATGACCGCCGACCCGCTGGCCCTCGGGGAGTCGGACCCTGGGGCCCTCCTCGCCGGAGATATCATGATGACCATCGTCGCCGGACAGGTCGTCTACGACCGTCGCTTGGACTTCGGACCCGCTCCGGACCATAGTGACGCCCATGCCGTTCGGCGGAGACTGGAAAGCCCTCTACCAAGCCGCGCGGGAGGGTGAGCTCGAAGCCCTCACGCGGTGGCTCGACCAAGGGGTCGACCCCAACTTTCAGCACCCCGAGTTCGGGACCACCCCCCTCATCGCGGCCGCCGAAATGGGCCAGCTCGAAGCGGTGAAAGCCCTCGTGGCCCGAGGCGCCCAGGTCGATGCGATCTCCGACTGGGACCGCTGCACGGCGGAGCAAGCCGCCCTCGAGCTCGGACACCAAAAGGTGGCCCACTGGCTCCGCGCCCAGAGCCCAGCCGCCAAGCCCCGCGACTAACTGGACTGAGCGCTCCGGGGAGAAAGCCAGACGGCAAGCGCGGACTTGACCACCATGCCCAGGAGGAAGGGCGCCACCCCCATCGACCAGGCGGCTTCGGGGCCGATGCGCGCCTGCAAGCCCAAGAAGCCGAGCCCCAGGATGAGCGCGTGGCCTCCCAGCATGACCGCCCAGGCGGTGCTTGGGCTCTGCAGTCCGTCCTTCTGGGCCGCGGTACCCGCCAGCGCTGCCGCCAGCGGAAAGGCCACCAGATAGCCGGCGGTGGGTCCCACGAACTTGTCGGCGCCCCCCTCCATCCCCGAAAGCAAAGGTGCCCCTAAAGCCGCGAGACCCAGCCAGAGGATCACGACTCCGGTGCCCCCGCGAGGGCCCCCCCAAGCGCCCACGAGGAGCACCGCGAGCGACTGCAAGGTCATGGGCACCGGGACCATCGGGACCTCGATCCACGAAGCCAGGGTCAAGACGAGCAGGCCGAGGCCGACGCCGAGCACCTTGCGCACGCCTTCCGACTCCGTACCCATGAACTCAGAGCTCTTCGACGATCGAAGCCCCGGAGCTCAGATCGCCGCTCGTCCACGTCCATGTCTCATGCAAACGAAGCCGCCCATCCGGCAGCTCCTCCGGGGTAGAGACGCATCGCCCCGTCATGATGACGTCGTCTCGGTTGACGTGGGAGTAGCAGAACTCGAGGGAGCCGTCGGACCTGACCAGGCCGTTGAGGGTGCCGTGCTTGATCGACCCTCCCGAATAGGTGCCCCACAGGACGTTATCGACCTGTCGGTAGTGAAAGCGCGTCTCACCATCGACCTCGCCCGATCCGGTGGTGCTGGAGGCGCGGAAATGGCGCTGATCATAGTTGATACTCACAGTATGTCCCCTCGGGAGCCAGAGCGGCGCTCTCAGAGCTGAGGCGCCGCGTCCGCGTAGCGCCACATGTATATGGATAGATAGGAGCGATGAGGGGCGAAGCGCGCCGCCGTCTTGGTGGTCTTTCGGCGGCGGCTGGTGAGCCGCTCGAGCGTCTTGCGGGCCGTAACGTCACCATCCGGCCAGATATCCACATCACCAAAATGAAACATAGAGATCATATCCGCCGTCCAAGGCCCCACGCCCCACACTGAGGTCAGGAGCCGAGCCCGCTCCGCGGGCTCGACGGTCCGCAGCCGATCGTCGTCGAGCACCCCCGAGGCGAAAGCTTCAGCGATCGATCGCATCGCTCGCGCCTTGGCGCCAGAGAGTCCGCAGGCCCGGAGCTCCGTCGGGTCCACATCAAGGAAGAAGGCCTGTAGGGCTTGTCCCGAGGCGCGGTCCATCACGCGCCCCCAGATCGTTCGCGCCGCGCGAACGGAGAGCTGCTGTCCCGCCACCGAGCGGCAGAGCGCATCGTTGAGCGAAGTGCCCTGACGGGGACGAAGCGGCTCGAGGGGCCCCACCGTTTCGAGCGCCTCGACGAGCTGAGGGCTCAAGGTTTCGGCTACGGTCAGAAAGCGGCGGTAGAGCGCGTCGTTCACGGCGGGCTCCTGTGGGCCTACTACGACGGCGGCGACGATGACGAGGGGGAAGGCGGGCGGTCCTGCCGGCGCCGGGGGCCCGCCGGCGCCTCCAGAGATCCTTGAGTCGAGCGAAGCGAGAGGTCAGCCCCGGACGATGCGAGCCCGTTCGACGCCGGGCGCAGCGACGATCCGCCCGCCCTCGATCGCCACCAGAGAGGGCGCGGCGTTGGTCGGGCTCGGGACCCCGAGCATGGTGGCGAGGGTGGCCAGCTCGTGGCTGAGGCCCAGGACCGATTGCACCCCGTCCACCGGCGCCCCGTAGCCCCAGGTGCCGGGATACTCGTCGAAGCCGGAGTTCGCGGGGGGCGTGGAATAGATGTTCCCGAGGACCAGCGGCCCCTGGATGAGGCCGCTATAGAAAGAGGTCATCTTACCCGGCCAGCCGTGATCCGACCCGCTCCCATCGGGACGCGCCGATCGACCGAACTCTCCGGAGACCTCCACCACGGTGTCCCGAAAGATCTGAGCGGTCTTGAGCTGGTCGAAGAACTCGAGCAGACAGGCCGAGAAGGCGGTGTACCACTTCATGTTGAGGAGGACCGAAATCATGGAGCCCATGCCGTGCTCGTCGAAGTCCTGCTCGCCGATCGCCTGAAGGCCCGAGAGCCCGCGGGCTCCGATGGCCACGGAGCGAGAGAGATCTTCTTTGAGCAGGTACTCCACCACCGCGAACTGCTCCGCCAGCCCCTCGATGGCGGTCTCGGCTCCGAAGGCCTCCCGATAGTCGCCGAGCTCGGGAGCGCTCCCCTCCCCGTCGACGGAGAAGATGAGGCCGGCGGTCCCCGAGGGGCCGATGGGGAGGTCGGTCACGCCCGGGATGACGTGGTTGTTGGAGAGAGACCGAGCGATGAGGTCACGATACACGGCCCGTCGCGTCTCATAGATCGCCCCAAGGTCTCCGAAGTTGCGACGAAAGAGGGCCAGAGCGTCCCGCTGGCTGGCCCGGGTCTCGGCCGCCGCCCCAGACCACGCCACCGCCTCCTCGTCCAGCCTCTGAAGCACGGCATCCAGGCCTGCCGAGCCCCCCGCCACGGTCGCGGGGAGGTTGGCGAGAAAGGGGCGAAGGAGCTCCGTCAGAGGGTTCGGCCCCAGCTCCGCGAGGGGCACCACCGACTTGTTCTGGAGGGACTGAAAGGCGAGCGTCACGGCCTGGATGGACACCGCCGGGAGGGGCACGGCGCTCGCGTCCGCAGCCAGAGCCAGGCGCGACTGAAGACCGGTGATCGGCTGCCAGTGAAGCCGCTGACAGGTCTCGTGCCCGTCGACGGAAGTATTGACGCCCTGCAGGGACACGAGGTGGTCGAGAAGCCCATCCACCGGTCGTAGACCTCCCCCCGCCGCGGGGACCTTCTGCTGCCAAAACGGGGGGGCGTTGAGGCCTTTGACCGACACCGTCGAATACTCAGGACGGGTGTAGCGCCCCCCCTGAGACGAGAAGTTCGAGGCGATACAGAGGTTATTGGCCACGTCTAGCCCTTGCGTGTCATAGGCCCCCGGAAAGAAGTCGTACATCCACCGCGAGGGCGCCCCGGGCAGCTGAATCGACACGAAGCGTCGGTGGGTCACGGACTGTGCTCGAGCTCCCGCAGGACGGAGGAGGACGTCGAGACCTCCGGCCACGCCGGCCGCGGTGAGGGTGCGCTGGAGAAACTGGCGTCGCTTCATCGGGAGGCTCCAAAGTCGCTTTCGCGGTAGTCGGGCGAGCGAAGGATCGCTTCGATCAAGGCCCTGAGATCCCCGCTGCGGCGCAGCTCCTGGCCGAGCCCGATCACCTTGTCTCGGTGGCGGGCGTCGGGGCTGTCAGGGGCAGCGGGGAAGTTTTGAGGGTCGCCGATATAGGCTTCAATACCGGTGAAGTACCGATAGTAGCGCTGAGCTAGACAGATGTAGGGGCCGTCCAGCTGGGCGAGCTGTCGTCCGAGGTCAGCGGGGTCCCGCAGCGGCAGATCCACGAGCTCACCGGCGTGGTCTCGGAAGTACAGGGTGCCGTGGGCGGGACGAAGACCGTAGTCCGGGTCCTCGATGGCGGGCCACCCGCTGTCTTGGGGGCGGGTGGCCGCCGCGAAGGTCGCGAAGTATCCGCCGTTCGCAATCCCCTCACCGACGAGCAAAGCGTAGCGGAAGCCGCGGATGGTCGAGGCGATGCGATCGATGCTGGCATGACACTGAGTGCAGTTGGTCTGGCGCCGAAAGGGCACCGCGCTGTCCGCCACCACGAAGGGTATGGCGTCTTCCACGCGAATCGCGGGGAGGTCCCGACACAGCACATCATGCAGGATGGCCTTTGCCCACTTCCGAGGCATCTTCCGCCCTCCGTTGGCGGAAAAGTCGAGGGCCTCGCTGACGTTCAGAAGAAGGTAGGAGGAGCTACCCAGGACACCCCCACCGTAGTGCGCACCGATCTCGAAGGTTCCTCTCCGAGGAAGATCATCACCCCCTTCCTCGATCTCCTCATCGTCGGGAAGGCGATAGTCTCTCGCCAGAGGTCCCGCGACCTCGACCCCTGCCATCGGGCCGAGCCGCAGAAGGGGGGGATCGTCAAACGCGAAGTCTTGAGAGCCGAGCTCGTAGAGCGTCCCTTGCGAGGGCATACGGAGGACTCGCAGGTGCTCCTGCGCGGTGAGGATCGACGAGGCGGGAACGGTGGGGTTGAGAAGAGCGCGAGTGATATAGGCTGCGGGCTCCGTGGGATCGTAGAGGGACTCCGTTCCGAGGGAGATATCGTCGAACTCCTGGAAGCGCGGGTTGAGAAACCAAGAGCTGTGGAGGCGGTGGAACCGGGACAGGACGTCCTCCGCCAGAGGTTCCGGGGCGGGCTGCTCGACGGTGCCCTGGGCCATCAGCATCGCCTGATCCAGGACGGCCAAGCAGGCTTCCACCCCCGAGGCTTGGCCTTGGCGCACCTGATTCAGCCCGGGATCTTGCTGGTAGTCGGGAAAGAGCCCCGTCATTCGCACGTAGCACCGGTGATAGAGCGCCACCTCGCTGAGGGGTTCGGCGGCGGCCACCGTGGGGACAGAGAGCGTGAGAGCGAGGGCGAGCGCGAGGGCTCCGGTCAGCCTACGCATCAGATCGCCTCCAGGACCGCAGGGCGGCAGAAGAAGTAGAGAGGGGCGTCCCACTCCGGGGCGGCTCCCGCCTCTCGAACAATGAGGTCGGCGGTGACGGAGGGA
>JBCBRU010000486.1:0-6919 GCA_039819565.1 Myxococcota bacterium
CCTTGCGGCCGATCTCAAGATGACGCTCCCGGCCGGCATCCAGGACCGGATCCTCAAGGCGCCCTGCACGCCCGTTCGACTGACGGCCCCGAGCCGGGAGGTCCTCCGGAAGGTCGTTGATCGCCGAAGCTTCGAGCTGTTTCGACGGGCGGGACTGACGGTGGAATCTGATGTCGCCCAGCGCGTCGTTCCGTCCTGGTTGCTCGAGCACACCTCGACGCGAACCATACGGACGATCTTCTCCGATATAAGAAAGTATCGGGCGCTCTGCTTGGACGCAGGTCACTTTGCTAGCGAAGAGGCGTTCAAGGACGGCGGCACCGGGGGAGGCAAATCTACCTTCGATTTCGACAAGCTATGGGAGGACAAGAAGAGTGGCGAGTATCAAAGCGTCGTCCACCTCGCAGACCACGAGCGCGCCGAGCTCCTGATCGAACTCTCAGAGTTGGTGCCGGACGAGCTCCCTCATGTCTTCACAATCAGCGCGCTCGTCCAGGACCTCGAATCCTCGGCGACCCGGGTCGTTGACCTCAACTTCTGGGACAACGCCTCGAACCCTGTAGAGCGTTGGCGGGTGGGGTTCACCGACCTTCCCAATAAAAGGGGAAAGTTCCGGGACCAAGTCCTCGAGTTCCTGGACTCCGATGCCCACGCCCACCCCGCGATCGTCAGCAAGCGACCTATCCCCGGATTCGACGGCGGCCAGCCAAGGGAGGACAAGCGGCTCGTGAAGCTTCAGGCCGGGCGAGCGCTCATTCAACTCCTCCACGCAGGGGGGCGCGCAGTGCATGCGGCGGACGAAGACTGGGCCCGCCTTTGGCTCGCGCTTCAATTCTGCCGTGAGCGCCAAGACGCGCCGGGCTTCAAAGACTGGCGCCAGCAGCGGAGGTTTTTGACGGAGGCGGCTGGCATCGGAGAACTCGCCCAGCTGGTGGTCCCCACCGAGGTGCCGGAGGTCGAGGATCTCCAAACCGAGGACCTCCCCGTCGGGATCGAGAACGACGAGGATGTAACGCGGCCGATGAAGCCGGCTGAGGCCCCCGGAGCCGTGCCTTCGCCGACCCCGGACGCGAACCCGCTCGACTCGGCGCGCATCCTCATCGGGGCCTCGGGAGACCAGGAAGTCCGATGGGGCCTCGACCGAAAAGCGAAACCCTTGCTCCCGAATTTTGGTCTCCTGGTGTCGGGCGACGCAGGGCAGGGGAAGACGCAGATCATTAAGGCTCTTATCGCCGAGGCCACTGATCTCGGCTGCCCAACGGTAATTTTCGACTTCAAGAACGACTACGGAGGCGAGTTCGCGGAGCGTCACGGGTTCACCGTGGTGCCGCTTCGCGATGGTCTACCCTTCAATCCGCTTAAACTCCCGCCGAAGGGAAAGAGCGGTGCGCAAGCGATCGAGCACATCTATGAGGTTTCTGGGGTCCTTCAAGCCTCACTCAACCTCGGGGATCAACAGAAGGCCATGCTTAGACAGGGCCTCGAGCGCGCCTATACTCAGCTAGGGGTGCCGCTACGCGAGTGGGTGCAGCCAGGTGCTGTTCCCGGCCCAGCCATGAGTGAAGTGGTCTCGGCCATCGAGGAGGTGCATGAAGGCAAGGCGACCGGGCTCGTGAATCGACTCGGCCTCTTGCATGGCCTCCGGCTTCTTCCGAGTGACGCCGATGCGCCGATGACCTTCGAAAAGGTCGTCGATGCCAAGCTCGTCCTCGCCTTCCATGAGCTGCCGAACGACGACGCGCTCAAGCGCGCTTTGGCGGAGCTCGTACTCATTCAACTCCAGGCTCACATGTTGCGAGGGGGGGCGCCTCGCGCGCTTCGCCGGCTCTTGGTTTTCGATGAGGCGTGGCGTGCGGCCGACAGCGACCGCCTGATTGCGATCGCCCGTGAAGGTCGGGCCTTCGGCGTGGGACTCGTGACCGGTTCGCAGTTTGCGGACGATCTCTCTGCCGAGCTCACGGGCAACCTGGCGTCGAAGCTGCACCTCTACAACTCGGATGCGGGCCAGCGCCGGAAGGTAGTTCAGGCGACGATGGGAACAACCTCCACCAAGGAGGCCCGGGGTCTCACTCAGGTTCTCGGGAAGCTCCAACAGTTTGAGGGCATCTTTCGTAACCAACAGTACGGGCCCTTTAGCCGCGTGCGCGTGAAGCCCTATTTCGAGCGGATGGAGGAGGCAGGTGCTTCCGTAGCACCGTCGTCCTGAGTGGCTACCCTAATAGGCAAGACGGGAGCTGACCCGATCAGGGGATGGCGCTGGCGACGGTCCGCCCATAGCTTCTCAGCGCTATGCCGAGCTTCCCACTCAAGCTCTCTTCCCGAATGAGGGACGAGCTCCGAGATCGTTTCGACGAGCTCATCAGCACCGGCTTGGAGTCGTCGAGTCCCGAAAAGTTCACCGTAGACGATGCCACGCGCACGCTCGAAGCCATGGAGGAGGGGGCGCTCGAGGTTCCAAACCGACCGCTGGAGGCCATTATCCTCCGCTTTGGTCGGCCCGCCTATCTCGTCCAGGACGACACCTTCGACACCACCTCGACCCCCTCGAGCTCGGAGGAGGTCGACGCGGTGGTCAATGCCGCCCGTGGGTTTCTCGAGGGTGCGATTCCCAGCGTGGGCCGCGTCGACCTCCGAAACCATCGTGCCGGCTGGGTTGGCACCGGATGGATCGTTGCCCCCGGGATCGTCGTCACCAACCGCCACGTCGCGGAGGCTTTTGCCGTCGAGGTGGACAGCGGCTTCGCGTTCGTCGAGAATTTCGAGGGGCGAGCGGCCAAGGCGAGCCTCGATACCGTTCGTGAGCATGGCTCCGGGCGCGAGTCCGTCTTTCGGGTGCAGGACATCCTTTGGTTGGAGCCGAGCCTCGGAGGTCATCACGACGTGGCTTTTCTTCGCATTCGCCCGGAGGGCGAGGACGATCAGCCGCCGCCCTCGCCCCTACAGCTCATCGAAGACGCAGCGTTCGAGGCCCTCGAGCCCAGTCGATGGGTCTCGATCATCGGATATCCGGCCTTCAGCATCTACAACAACAGTCAGGATCAGCAGCGGATTTTCGATGGCATCTTCGACGTCAAGCGTCTCCAGCCTGGACAACTCTCGGCGCAAATGACGAACGACGAACTCAACCATGACGCCACTACGCTGGGAGGCAACTCAGGCTCCGTCGTTCTCGACCTAGAGGCCGAGAACGTCATCGGCCTCCACTTCGGAGGGCTGGAGGGCCAGACCAACTCGGCCGTCCCTGCCCCCGTGATCCGTCGACTGCTCCAAGAGAAGCTCTCGATAGAAGTCTGACTCGGTCGCCGAACCGAGCTCACGGCGTCAGTCCGGCGGCTCCTCATCGTCCGTGAGGTCCCCGCCGTACGAAAGAACGACGGGGGAGATCATCTTCGCCCCCGCCTCACCGAAGACTCTCTTTTGGAGGGCTTCGAAGGCTTCTCGATAGCCAACGTAGGACTCTACATCCAGTCGCTTCGGGGTCGGTAGCATCTCACCGAGAGGGCCAGCGTATCCCGCCACACTGATCCCGATCATGGCCTTCTCGCTGTTGAGTTGGGCGTGGGCGGCGAGGTTCGGGAGCGTCAAGTGGACCTTCCCGGTGGCGGTGGTGGTGGCGGCGGTGAGGCGAACCGCGACGCCGTACTCGACCGGCCCGTTCTCTTCGTCTTCTAGGATCGCGAACCTCTTCGCCTCATGTACGACGCCCGCCTCGACCTTGCTCGCTTCCGCACCGAACAGCGCCCCGAACAAGCTCACTCGGCCTGCGAGCTTCTTCTCGAAGATATGGGCCTGGATCATCCAGCGATTGAGAAGCACCATATCGGAGGGCCCTACGAGCGGCTTCTTGCCGCCCGCCGCCTCCAGGACGCCTTCGCGCTGGAGCCCGCGGACATCCTGCTGAACTGACTCCCGGGCGAGCTTTTGGACCCTGGCCGGGATGGGGTCACCGGGACCTACCAATACGCGATGGGTGGTGAGCTTGCTGTTCGTCATCATTAAGGAACCAAGGCCCGCACTAGGGTCTGCGGGGATCTCACGCCCAACCTGCGCATGCGCGATGCGGCATCTTCGCCCTTTTCACCCACAATGGCTAGAGCCTCGGCGAAAGCCAAAGCCCCACGTGTCGCCGCCCGCTGCCGCGCCTCTTCTCGCAGGGCTGCGGCCTTCTCCGAGCCTCCAGAGGCCGCCAGTACCCGCGCCTCGAGAGCGATGCGATGCTCCTCCGAGCTGGGTCTCGAGAGATGTTCATCTAGGCTGCTCCGGGCTTGGGCTAGATACGAACGAGCCCTCGCGTCCTCCAGCCCATGTGTCTCCACCCATCGCCCTGCAAGCACGGCTTCGAGCTCTGCGAACTGGGCTCGATGGGTATCCAGAGTCCAGAGCAGCGAGCCCTTGAGTCGTCGTGCGAGGTGACCATGGGACTCCGACGCCTCTTCGAGGCGGCCGGCCGAGATGAGGGCGCGGACCCACTGGAATGACGCGAACATCCACAGCATGCTCCGTCCGGCCTTTTTCCATGGCTCGAGCGCCTGCCGCAATTGCGCGAGGACCTGAGCAGGACGGTCGTCGGCGAGGCCCCACCAGCTGGCCGCGTGTACCATGATGTTCGAACCCATGTAGCGATCCTCGCGGTCCTGAGCGTCCCGTTGCAGCACACGTCCCAAGGTCCGGAGCTCGCCCACGCGCCCCTGGGCCACGAGGGCCGTGAGCAGCATCAGCTTGAAGGATCCCCGAAGCCATGGGTCCACCTCCTCGAGCGCCTGTCGAGCCACACCCGCTTGGGCGTAGCGGATGTGCTCCTCCGTCCGGCCTTCCATCCACGCGCTTCCGGCGAAGCCGATGTCTCGAAGAAGCATGGCTTGTTCGTCGCCCACTTCCTGAGCCAGTCCCTCCAGCCGAGCGCGGATGTGCTCCGTACGGTCGAGATCATAGAAGCGACCCGATCGTTGGATGAGATGGATGCACATCGCCTGAAGAAGATGTGAGCGGGACCCTGTCTCGAGGGACCGGTGTAGGAACTCGACTTGCGCGCCGCCAGAGCGAATGGGATCCCACATCGCGAAGCCCGTGGTCGCGGCATATAGGGCGTCGAGCTGAAGTCGGACCTCCGAAGAGATGGGCACGGTAGGTCCATAGTCCAGCTTCGTTTCTCCGTCGGTGAGCGAGGCTCGAATGCGCTCCGCGGCGTCTCTTCGCGTCCTCGGCACCCACGCCTCGGAGGGCTCTACGGCTTCCAGGAGGCGCCGGATCCCCTCTCGCCCATATCCCGCCCCGAGGAGCGAAGCCGCCGCGCGAACCCGGAGCCTTTGCTTTTCGCGAGGATCGGAGATCTCATCGCTGACGCGTCGCCACATCTCGGCCGCCGTTTGGCCACGGCCGCACTTCGACATCGACTCCGCGCACAGAAGACGCTCCTCGCGGTCAAGCCCCGAGAGAGCGTCGACCTTGCTCCAGTGGCGGGCGGCGAGAGGCCACTGCTTGAGTGCACTCGCTCGCCGGGCGAGGCGACGGAGGATCAGGGTGGCCTGTCCAACATCTCCCGCTTCTGCCAGATGTCGCGCGACGCGAACGGGATCGGAGGTCTGAGTGGCGAGAAACCTATGGGCATCTTTAAGCGCCGAGGGAGAGGCCACCTCGAGCAGCCGCTGGCGCACCGGCTCGGAACGCACCGCGAAGGCAGGGCCCTGAGGAGTGAGATGCGTGGTGAGGACGTTCTCCTCCCTGAGAACGGACACGGCCGAGAAGACCTCCGCCGAGGAGACACTAAGGAACTCCGCGGCCTCCGCCAGGAGAATCTCCGCCTCTATCGCGGCCAGCAGAAGGACACCTTGCGCGCTGGGGTGAAGCGCGTCCAACCCTCGGTCCCGAGCCAGCTCCGCCGCGTACCCTCCCGAAAGCTCGCGGGCTGAACGGGCGGGCATTTCGACGGCCACCACATCCACGGCCGACAGCGACGCGATGTTTTCTAGAGCCTCTCGAAACTCCGAGTGCAGCTCGGCCTGAGCAAGCACCACCAGCGAAGGAGCCCCTTCGTCGGCGAGGCGCGAGATGACCTCCCCGAGGGCGTAGGCGCTCTCGGTATCCCCGTACTCGGCGTCGTCTACGAGTATGGCAGTGGGTTGGCGTCGAAGCATCGAAGTCAGAACGTCGAGAACCTCTTCGTAGGCATCTTTCTCGCCCTTGGACGGGCTGACGGTGACGCGGGCCCCCGCACCAGCCAGAAGGCGCGCAAGTTGACGTTGCTCGACCTCGCCCGGCCCAAGCCCCTCGGCCAGGGGGTCGAGGACGCGGTAGGGGAGCGGATCGAACCCTGAGCAGTAGACGGAAACGACCTGCTGATAACCCACCCGCGTCAGGTGGAGCTGCTCCATCGCCCGCAAAACGGTGGAGCGCTCAGAGCTGGACGGACCGTGGAGAACGATGACCCTGGGGAGGTGGAGCCCCCCCTGGGCGTGAACACCGAGGCGCTCGAGGAGCTCCTCCTGGTGCTTGACCGGCCTGCGATCCGGTCTGAGCAGAGGCCCTTGGCCCAGGTGGGCTCGGACCTCTCGCATAGTGGGCCGCTGCGATGGGTCGGCGTGCAGCATGGCCCGAGCTAGCCCCCCGAGGGCGAGCGGGCTGACGTCGTCAGCGTCGCCGTATCGAACCGGGCGACCGGTGAGGAGCTCGTGGAGGATGGCTCCAAGACTCCACACATCCCATTCGGGCCGCGGACTCTCGTGCGGCATCCACTCGGGCGGAGCGTAGAGAGGGGAAAGCCCAATGGGGGGAAGCTCACTCGACGCCATGACCGCAAAACCCAGGTCCACGAAAAGGACTTTCGCATGGCTACCAACCGCATCTCCGATTCCAACAACGTGATGGATACCCACAACCAGTTGACCAAGCAGACCTTGGACAACGGCAACCAGGTGAACGC
>JBCBRU010000487.1:0-6903 GCA_039819565.1 Myxococcota bacterium
CCGAAGAGGGCCGGCGAAGCCCCCCGCGTCGGGGGGCGACCCGGAGGATCGGAAAGGAATCCGCTGGCCGTTCGGCCCGGACGGACCGAAGCCGCACGGGGCGGCGGCGTAGACTCGAACGGTCGCCCCCCCGGGCGCGAAGATGGGGTGGAGGCCCATGGGGACGAGATCGAGCCGGTCCGCGGAACCGGGGTCCGGTCCGAGCTTTTGGGGAGCTCTCCACCGCTCGAGCTCGACGAGCGAGGTGGACGTCCGAGATCACCGGTGCCGCTTCCCCCCGGGGGGGCTCGGACCCGCCCGTGCTGAAGGGAAGGGGGTGAAAAGACAGTCCCCCCGCTGCCGGCCGGTCCCCGCATCTGCGGAGTGGGGGTGGGTGCCGGAGTGGAGCTCGACCGTGGGATCGGCGTAGGCATCGGCGACGGAGTCGGAGCCGGACGCGCGTCCGGTTGCGCTTTCGCAGCCAGCGTGGCGACGGCGGCGTCCCGAGCTAGGGGAGCGGGGATAGGCTCCCCGGCCAGCGTCGGCTCGAGCGAGATCGGCCCAGCGAGGGTCTCGGGGGTGAACTCCTCCTCATCATCTTCCGCGCCTCCCCGGACGGGACGAGGCGTGAAATGGCGCTCTGCCAGCGCTGCCTCGATCCCCGAATCGGGGGTATCGAAGTGGGCATCGGGCGCCTGACTCCGAGGCGCAGGAAGATCATCGAAATTACCCGTCGCTTCGGCGTCCTCCGAGCTGCGACCGGACGAGGGACCGACGGAGGCCGGAAGGAGTTCTTGCTCATCGTCCCCGACCGGCTCGCCGCTCGCGACCTCGAGACGGAGGCCTTCCACCTCCCCGAGGGAGCCGTCGTCGTCCGCCGCGAGGATCGGTTCGTCTCCCGACGCCGACGGGGAGGTCGAACCGTCTTCGGCGGCGAGCAAGGGTTCATCCTCCTCGGCGTCGGTAATGAAGACGTCCGCGGAGTCCAGCTCCGCTCTCGCCACGGCAGAAGGGTCCGGGCTCAATTCGACCTCCGGCGACAGTCCCGCCGAGGCGGAGGGGGCGGCCGACGCCGTCTCGTCGCTCACCTCCGTGGCCGCCTCTCCGTCTTGGGCGGGCCTTGGAGTCTGGGTACCGTCGGCGGTCGACCGTTCCTTCGCTTCGGGTTTGGAGGTCTCGACTTCCTCGCTCCGCCCTTGGGCCTCAGGCTCCGACGCCTCAGCCGTCTCTTGGGGCGATGCGTCGTCTGCTCCAGACGCCTTCAATTCGGCCTCCGCGGCAGTTCGGTCGACCTCGGCCTCCAAAGCCACCACCGCCTCGGCGGCTGAAGTTCCGTCCGCCTCGAGCTCCGAAGTCTCGGCCGTCTCCCCCCCCGGCTCGGGCTCAGCCGTCGCGCTATGAGACTCTCGTCCTGCCTCCACATCCCCGCGAGCGTCAGAGTCCTCCTCGGCGTCGTGTTGAGCAGACCGAGAATCCTGCGGGGCCTCTTGTGGGGTGGAGGTAGGCTCGGACACCGACGCGGCAATGGGTTTGGGGGCCTCCCCCGCGGAACTCTCCGCAGACGAGGCTTCGACGCGGTCGGTCTCAACGACCGCAACCACCGATGTCGACTCTGTACCGCCCTCAGACGAGGCTGAAGGTTCTTCTCCGGAAGGGAGAGAGGGTTCGAAGGTCGCCTCGCAGCGGCGACACGTCATTGTCCCAGCAATGGCTGAGATCTTCGACGCCGGCAAAGTATGCCGGGCGCCGCAGTGCGGACACGCTACGATCATCTTCGATCACATCATCTCCAAGGGGCGCCCATGATGCCACCTAAACGTGTTCGCTCGCGTGGTCTTGCTCCCGCTCCACTGGCCGGCCACCATCCAACACATGCGCGTCGTCACAGCCTGCCTTCTCGTATTCGGAGCTGGCTGCTCCGCCCTCGACGAGTTCGAGGAGGTCTTCCAGGACGAACTGGTGATTCCGGCCGCGGTCAGCCCCTCCGCGCCCTTTTCAGCGGGCTACGGGGGCAGCTTGTCGGCGCTCGATCTCTCGACCAGCCGAGGCTTTCTCGATGCCGGAGTGTCCCCGTCAGACGTAGACTCTATTCGCATCGTCGATGGTCTCCTCGCTATCGATCTTGGAGACCCCCGACTCAACGATCTCTCTCTTTACGTGGAATCTTTCGCACTCTTCGTGGAGTCCAACACCCAGCCTAGGGCCAACCTAGCCACGGTGACGGACCTTCCCATGGCGGATCAAGTGGTGCTCCCGGTATCGGAGAGTCCGGAGCTCAAGCCCTACGCGACCGACTCCGGGATGCGCTTCGGAGCGGATTTGGTTCTCCGGCAGCGTCCTCCTCTCAATGTCCGCCTCACCACGACTCTCACCGTTCGCGTGGACATCAACCTCCTCGGAAGCTGAGGTGAGCGCCGATAAACCTAGGCTCGCTATCGACGCGGAGACCTTGAAGACCCGCCCGGAGTCGGCCGCTCGAGAGTTGAGTCGGCTCCTCGACAACGCCCGCTACTGGCTCGCGTTCGACCTGGCCGAGTTCGAGCCTCTGCTCGCCTTCGCCCCCTCGCCGCTCCGAGAAATCGGCGTGGGGCTTCTCTTGGCCTACGGAGAAGACGTCGGCGGCCGCTTGGCCTTCGAAGACCTCGAACATGCCCAGACCGGCCTCCGGCTCCCCCCTGACCTTGCCCCGGCGTGGCAAGCGGCCCTCAGCGCTCTACGACGAGCTCTCGAGGCTCGCGAGCAACTGCCTCACCGTCTGGCGGAGGGATACCGAGAGGTTCGCGCCTCCGGCGGCGTGTCGGCCTTCGCGCTCCGTGCCGCAGGCACGGGCGCGGTCGAAGTCGAAGGCCATCGAGCGGGAAGTGACGTCAACGTGGCCGTTGGGCAACCCTTCACCGTACGAGCGTCCGACGCAAAAGGGCGCCCTCTCCCTCTCCCGGTGCCCCGGAGCGAGCTAGGCGCGCCCGCCTGGGCGCTCGACATGGGCCCTGAACGGCGCGTGCTCCTCACCATACCCGGTCCGTACGCCCTAGAGGTCCCGGGCCCGGTTCTCGCTACCCGTCAGCTCGTCGCGAGCTGAGTGAGAGGCATCATCGAATCTGGGGTTCCCCCGGCTCGAGGATACCGATGCCTTCCTCGTCGAATTTGAGGAGCCCTCGGAAACCAGGGTGATTTTGGGTGTCGTAGAGTTTGTGGGCTCGGACCCGAACTGGCTTCACCGCGATGAATTCGTTGGGATCGAAGATGAGGAGAACGTTTCGAATCGGCGCCGCGGCCCCTAGCTCGTCGAGCTCAAACTTCGTCAACATGGCCTTCCGAAAGTCGCGATCTAAGACGAGAGCAGAAACACCATCCACGTTCGCAAGGTCGAAGACCTGCAGCTTATCCTTCACCTCGACATCGACCCCGCGATAGTCTCCGGCTTCGTCCACGGCCTCGCCTTGGACCCGTCGAACAAGGTTCTCGGTGGCTCGCTTCAGCCACGTGTCGCCCGACATCTTGCTTCGCTCCACCTCGGCCATCGACGCAAAGCGAAAGCCGAGCTTCTCTTCGGGGACACCCAACACGACAAATACCCCAGCCGTGAGCTCGTATCGCCAGGGCCGAATCTCCGGCAGCTTGCGAGCGGGGCCGATCGCTCCGAGGTCCTGGTACTGAACCCACTTCGCGCTTTTGATGATGGGGATGACGTCGTCCGCAGCCTGTTCGAGCGTGCGCCGTCGCGCGAGGTCGGCAGCCCGCTCGTTCTCCGTCCACCCTTGGACGAAGTCCGTGCCGGACTGCCCCGACTGGCGATAGTCCTCGAAAAGCATGCCCACTTGGAGCTCATCGAGCTGATCCCCCCGCCGAAACCACGTGGAACCGTCCTTCTTCCGATATACCGTCCACCCTGGGTGGGCTTCGGCATAGGCGGCCTCGATGACTCGACGAAATCCCGGTTCGTCGTAGTCCTGCTTGCAGGCGGCCAGGGCGAGGATCAGGCCCAAGGTAGTGAGAGGAACGCGCACGTGGATGAGGGTGCCATGGTCAAGGAACCCACGTCACCGTTAGACCTCCGCCCACCGAAAAGGTTTCCCCCGCTTGAGCCAACGCCTCCGTGGACAACCAGGAGGTCCACCGAATCCGGGCCCCAAAGGTCCCCACGTGAACCTCAGGGGCGGCGCCCAGGCCCCGCCCCGCATATCCGCCGCGGAGCTCCAGTACCCGCCCACGGCCGAGCGAGAGACCTCTCAGCTCCACGCCTGCCTCGACGCGACGATCGAAGTCCACCGCACCAGAGCCCAGCCCCTGGCCGTAGCCGAGTCTTAGGGCAAGGGTCCGTCGTCGCAACACAAATTGACCATACACGAGACCTCGGATCGATCCGACCTCGGAGAGAACCTCGACGTGCTCCTGGCGGGAGGCCGCGTAGGTCGGTCCGAACCATCCATCGATGAAGTGAGAGCCCGAGAGCCCACCGCCCGCCTCAAGGCCGAGCTCGGTTCTCCGCGCGTCGCGAAGGCGGAGGTGCCCAAAGGCCGCAGCCCGAACCCCGGCTCCGAACTGCTCCAGAGCCCCCAAGACCTGCCCTTCGGCTCGAACCCCGAGGGCGTAGCGGCGCTTTCGGATGGCGGCTTCGACGCCGAGGGCAGCCGCGCCGACAAAGGTCTGCCGAGGCGAACTCGAGAGGCCGGACACGGGATCCGGTGGACGCGGCGCCTCCCCCCGAAGATCCCCGGCCGCGACGAGGCGGAGGCTCATCGGCTCCCGCAACCTCCAGCCCACGCCGAACCCGAAGACGCCTGGCTCCACCACATCGTCGACCAGCCCCTCGAAGCTCCACTTGCCGGGCCGGGTCGCGACCGACGCCGTCAGCGGCGAGCGCCGCGGTGAGAGCCCTGGAAGACCCTCGCTCGCCAGCGAGGGGGTGAGGTCATGGACCAGCTGAGTGCCGACCAAACCAAACCCGCCCTCTCGCTCGAGGGCAGCCTCGAAGCGAGCGCCCGCGAGGCCGATACGGGCCCGGCGAAGAAAACGAGTGGCGTCCGCGAAGCGCTCGAGGGGACCGAGGCTGACCCCGTTCGCGTTGATGCTCAAGGGGACACCGAGGACCACCGTCAACCCGAGCGGTCGATGCACCAGATGGCCTTCCGGCACCACGAGGGCGGTTCCCTTGCCGTCCTCAGACACGCCGAGCAGACGAATCCCGAGCCCGGTGCCCTCTGAGGCTCCGAGTTCGAAGCCGAGGGCGGGGGATGCCAAGCGTGGCGGTCGGTCGACGAAAGGCAGGAGAGCGGTGGCTCCTCGATGCTCAACGACCTCAGTGACCTCGACCGGGGTCCAGGACGCCTCCGTGAGCACTCTTCGGGCCCCCACGAGGCGACTCGAAAACCAACGGGAGGACAACTTCGCCACGACCACCTCGCCGCGTCCCGACGACGCGTGCACGAGCGTGTCGTTGCCGAGAAAGATACCTACGTGCGAGATCCGCCCCGCCCGCTCGGCAAAGAAGAGAAGGTCGCCGGGAGCCAAAGCATCGAGCGCCACCGGTTGGCCTGCGCGCGCCTGGTCTCGAGACACTCTGGGCAGCGCCCAGCCTTGCTCGGCGTAGACCCGACAAACGAAGCCGGAGCAGTCGAAGGCGGGGCTCCCTACCCCACCCAAGGCGTAAGGCTGCCCGAGATAGCTCAGCGCGCGATCCAAGAGAGCCTCGACGTCGAGCTGGGGCGGAGGAGGAGCGACCCGTAGCTCCGAGGGACGGTTCCAGGCTCGAGCCTTTCGGACCGGGGTGGAGATCGCGAGAAGAGAAGCGACGGCGAACATCGCCCGTCGCCCTAGCCTCATCACGGTGCGGCCACCTCGACGTAGATTCGGCCGTCCTGCTCGACTACGGGAAAGGTCTCGAGGACAACGTCCCCTGCTCCAGGCATCTTTCCCGTCGATAGCTCGAAGGGCCAGGCGTGGAGAGGGCACTCGAGACATCCATCCACGACCTCCCCCTGGTGCATCGGTCCGCCGCGGTGCGGGCAGACGTTGTCGAGGGCATAGATACGGGACTGGTACCGGACAAGGACGAGCTCCCGACCGCCGGCCTCGACGCGGACGGGAACTCCCTCCGCGAGCTCATCGGAGCGAGCCACCTCGATCTGCATGGTGGAAAGCTATCAGCCTTAGTGCGCGTCGCCGCGCCAGATGCAGCGTACTCGTCCTATTCGAGGGGCACATGCCGCGTGAACACGTCGTACTGGGCCTGGATGCGGCTGACGTAGGCGATCGTCTCGCGCGAGCGGGCGTAACCGAACCGGGTCTTTCGGTGCCACTCCGGCTTTTCCTTGAGCTTCATAGCCTCCTCGACCTGTCCAAACCAGCGATTCGGATTCTTGCCTGTCTTTCGAGCCAGGTCACGAGCGTCGAGCACATGGCCCAGGCCACAGTTGTAGGAGGCCAGCGCGAATCGAATCTGCTGGCGCGGCTCAACCCCATCTTTCGCGAAGATCTTCATGAGTCGCTGAAGGTACTTGGCGCCGGCCTGGACGTTCTTTCGAGGGTTGAAGAGGTCGGTCTCCCCCACGCGCTTAGCCGTCCCCGGAAGCAGCTGCATCAATCCCCGCGCTCCAAAGCGGCTCTGGGCTTTGGGATCAAAACGCGACTCTGCGTAGGCGACCGCCGCGAGCAGGCGCCAATCGATCCCGGTGGTCTCGCCAGCGGCGCGAAAGTATTCGTCGAAGGGCGAGATCCGGCCGGTACGGTCCGCCCGGTAGATTTCCGAGCGAGCTGAACGAGCAAACTTGGAGGGTTTGAAGTAGCGGCCGCGAAGGATAGCCACGAGACGCTTATTCTTATCGAGAAACCGATCCGCTGCCCGCTGAAGATTCGGGGCCGCAGGGTGCACCGCCCACGCCTTCGACCGCTGCTCCCCGATCGCGACGGTACCTTCGAGAGGCA
>JBCBRU010000488.1:0-6896 GCA_039819565.1 Myxococcota bacterium
CCCGGACGGCGGTCCGTACAACCCGGACGGCGGTCCGTACAACCCGGACGGCGGCCCCTATCTCCCGGACGGCGGTCCGTACAACCCGGACGGCGGTCCGTACAACCCCGACGGCGGCCCCTATCTCCCGGACGGCGGCCCCTATCTCCCGGACGGCGGTCCGTACAACCCGGACGGCGGTCCGTACAACCCCGACGGCGGTCCCTTACCCGACGGCGGGAAGCCGTAGTTCGTCGCCAACGGAGGCCTGCCGGGGTCTTCAGTCTGAACACGAGCGAGAGGCGAGAGCGAACCCGCCGGCACGGAACCAGGGAGGTTGGGAGCTGAGGATGACAGGTTCGTTTCGCAACCTGTGGTCGGTCACTCCGCGGCCGCCTCGAGCCACCGCGTGGCGCGGAGGGTAAGGGGGTGGTGGGCCCCGAACACCTCCGTACGCGTCGTGACCGCCTTCTCTAGCCACCTCCGCGCTTCCTCGCTCCGCCCCTGAGCCGCCCGGACGCGGCCGAGAGTGGCCTGGACGGCGGCGACCCGTGGGTGGTCGTCGGGGACCTTCCCCTTGAGCGCTGCTTGGGCCGCGCTCGCCTCGCGGTCGGCGGCTTCGACGTCTCCCGCCCCGAGATGTATCTGTGCGAGAGTGTTTCGCACGCTGGCGGGAAATGGGTGCTTCTCCCCGTACGCCGCCTCTCCAATGTCGAGCGCGGACCGCGCCTCCTCGAGCGCCTGCTTGTACCGCTCAGCGCCGCGGAGGGCCCGCGCGAGGTGCAGGCGCGAGATACCGACGCTCATGGAGGAGGGCTTGCGGGTCTCGAGGTTGAGGGCCAAGCCCTTCTCGGCCCAAGCTCGCGCCTCTGCGAAGCGACCGAGGTCGTGCAGGATCCAGCTCAGATTGTTCATGCGCCCCGCGATCAGGGGGTGCTTTGGGCCCAGAGAGCGCATCTGGTGCTCGAGGGTTTGCCGGTAGCGCTTCTCGGCCACCGCCCACTCTCCCCGCTGATGCTCGACCTGAGCCAGGCGGGCGAGCGCCCGTCCGATGTCCGGGTGGTCCGGTTCGAGGAGCTCCGTCCGCATCTCGTAGGCTTCACGCATCAGCTCGGACGCCTCCCCCAGCCGGCCTTGGGCCACCAGGAGCTGGCCGAGGTTGGTCATGCTGTCCGCCACCGCGGGGTGGGCGTCGCCGTAGAGCTTGCGATCTACGGAGAGGGCCTCTTCGTGCAGCGCACGAGACGCCTCGTACTCTGCATTGTCTCGGAGGAGCTGCCCGAGGTTGTAGAGGAGCTCCGAGACGAGAGGGTGAACCGAACCCGCCCGGGCCTTCGCGAGGGCCAGACCCTCGCGGTAGAGGGCCTCGGCCTCCTTGTAAGCATTCTTTTCGTGGAGGAGCAGGCCGAGAGCGCTGAGACTACGGGCGTACGGAAGGCTGTCTTGCGGGCGGTAGATGGCCACCGCCGCCCGGAGCAGAGGCTCGGCCGCGTCGAAGTTGCCGTTGGCGGTGTGCATGCTCCCAAGGGCCCGCAGCACCTCCGCGCTTTCGGGGCTGGTGTCGCCAAAGAATTGCTTCCGGGCGGCGCGTGCCGCTTCGAAGAGCGGCTCCGCTTCGTCATAGAGCCCGCGGTCCGTGAGCACCTCGGCCAGGCTGAGCGCGACCTCGGCTCGACGCGCATCGTCGTCCGGTTCCACACCGTCGAGGGCGCTGAGGGCGCCTCGAAGATGGGTACTCGCTTCTTCGAACAAGCCAAGACCCCGGTAGGCGCGGCCGATCGTGGCCTGCAGGCTGGCCCTCACCTCGGGCTGGCGGGAGAGCTCCGTCTCCACCCGGCCGGCGCCCCGCTCGAGCACCTCCCGCGCCGTGACCTTCCGTCCTTGACTCCAGCGAGGGTCCGATTCGGTGAAGAGATCCGCTACGAAGCGAGCCACCGCCGCAGCTTTCTGGGCTTCCGTTTGCGCACGATCTCGTTCCGCAGCGAGGCGCAAGGTGTAGACGGAGACGAGCCCCACCAAGGCGAGCAGGCCCGCCAGCCCGGCGAGCACGGCGGTGCGATGTCTCCGCACCACCTTGGAGAGCTGGTAGCTGAGGGTGAGAGGGCGGGCGCGAATCGGCCGTCCGTCGCGATAGAGGCGAAGGTCATCGAGGAGGGCGGCGGCGCTCGGGTAGCGTTCGGAAGCTTCCTTGCGGAGGGCGGTCAGACAGATGGTGTCGAGGTCCCCTTCGAGCCGCCCCGGTTCGAGGGCCGGGGTGAGGGCGGCGGCGCTGGGGCGGGTCGGGGTCTGCGAGAGCACGGAGGACTCGGCCGCCTCCGCGCTCCGGGCCGCGTGGGGAGCTACCCCCGTGAGCAGTTCGTACAGCACCACGCCGAGCGCGAAGACGTCGGTGGCGGTGGTCACCGGCTCGCCGCGAATCTGCTCCGGGGCTCCGTATCCAGGGGTGAGGAGGCGCGCTCCGTGTCGCGTGAGGCCGGGCTCGGCGGCGGCGTCGAGCACCTTCGCGATCCCGAAGTCGAGGAGCTTCACCGCCCCCTCGTCGGAGACGAGGATGTTGGAGGGCTTCAGGTCTCGATGAATGACCAGCCGCTCCTGGGCGTGCTGGACCGCGCCACAGGCGTCGGCGAAGAGGGTGAGCCGCGCCTCGAGGTCGAGGCCCTCGCGGGCGCAGTAGGTCGTGATCGGCTCCCCTTCGACGTACTCCAAAGTAAAGAAGGGTTGACCGCCGGGTGTGACTCCACCGTCGAGCAAACGGGCGATGTGCGGGTGATCGAGGGAAGCCAAGATCTGTCGCTCTCCCTCGAAACGCCGCACCGCGTCCGCGCCTCTGGCCCGACTTCGGATGACCTTGAGGGCCACCTGCTGTTCGAAATCTCGCGTTCGCTCGGCGAGGAACACCGTGCCCATGCCGCCCTCGCCGAGCACCCGCGCGAGCCGGTAGGGGCCAATCTCGCTTCCCACCTCGAGGCCCGCGAGCCCGGTGAGGGCCCCCGCAGGCACGAGGCCTCCGTCGAGCAGGGGTTGGTCCTCGGCGTCCCCCTGGACCAGCGCCTCGACCTCTCGACGGAGCGCGACGTCGTCGCCGCACTCGGCGTCGAGGCGGGCGGCTCGGGCTTCGGGCGGGAGGTCGACCACCGCCTCGAAGACCTCCTGGATCCGACGCCAGTCCTTGCCGGGGGCGTCGTCGCTCACCCCGACTCCAGTCGCGCCGCCAACCAGGCCCGTGCGAAGCGCCAGTCGCGTTGCACGGTGGGGGTCGACACCCCGACCACCTCTGCGATCTCGTCCATGGTCATCCCCGCGAAGGTGCGGAGCTCCACCACCTGGGCTTGCCGGGGGTTGTGCGCGTCGAGAGCCCGGAGCGCGGCGTCGAGGGCGAGAATCTCCTCGGGCGAGGTGCCCTGGCCGGGCACCTGCTCATCAAGGGTCGTAAAGGCCACCTGCCCCCCCCGCTTCTCGGCCCGGCGAGCCTCCGCTTGACTGATCAGGACCCGGCGCATGGCGAGGGCAGCCACTCCGAGGAAGTGGGCCCGGCTCTTCCACTCCACCCGCTCCTGGCCCGCCAGCTTGATGAAGGCCTCGTGCACGAGGTCGGTGGGGCTGAGGGTGCGGCCGGGCCCCTCGCGCCACATCTTGCCCTCCGCGAGGCGACGGAGCTCGGCGTAGAGGAGGGGGAGCAGGCGATCCACCACCTGCCGCGGGTCCCCGGGCTCGAGCTCCCGGAGCAGGCGCGTGACCTCGCCTGGCCGCGTCGCGTCCCCGTCCTCCACCCGAACAGTCTACCCGGCCGGCGCCGAAGGTCTCGTGATCTCCCCTCCCACCTCTCCGTCCAGACCGGGAAAACGACATCGCCGCAAAAAAGCTTGATCGGTTTCGCGGCCGTTTCCTGCGTATCCGCACATGACTTGCTCGCAGCGTCCCCATCGAACCCTCGTCTGGGCCCTCGTGGGTCTCGGCTTCGCCTGCGGAGGTGAAAGCGGCGGCACCAGCCCCGGAAACCCCGGGACGCCGCCCACCGACACGGAAGAGAGCCTCAACGCGCTCGGCGTGGACACCGCCGACACCGAGCGGCTCGGCGACGACCTGGAGCCTCTACCCCCGTCGTACAGCCCGCTGGGGGCCCGGAGCACCATCAACCGCTTCGAAGAGCTGCTCCTGTTCGGGGTCGACGTGGACCCGGACGATCCCATCGGACCCACCACCTCGAGAAGTGCCGTAGTGGACTTCGCGGTGGACGGCAGCAACCGAACCCAGCCGGAACTCCTGGACGGGGGCTCTACCGCCCTGCCCTGGGCGAACGCCGGGCTTCGGCGCGCGGCCGCGGGCGACTTCGACGGGGACGGGCGGGAGGAGTTGGCCATCGTCTACCAGGTCTCCGGGGAGACGCTGGATCTCGTGATCCAGGACGGGGCTCCGGCCTTTTCGGTGGGGGCCCCCGCGGTGGTGGGCCTCGAGACGCTCTCCGAGGTCTTCCTCGAGGCCGGGGATCTCGACGGGGACGGCGTCGACGACCTGGTGCTGGCCGAAGTGACGGAGGCGGGCGTGAAGGTCAGCCTGCTCGTCAACCGAGACGGTCGCTTCACTCCGGAGGGGCCAGGTCTCAGCTTCGATGCGGGTGACCACGTGCTCATTGAGCTCGGTCACCTGGACTACGACGCCCCGGCCGAGCTCGCGCTGGTGATCAACCAGGGCACCGGGCGGTCCGCCGGCGATCAGAGCCGAGCTCGGCTCGCGCTCTATGATGATCTCCCGGGCGGGCTCGTGGAGCTTTCGAATCAGCTCATCACCGTCACTCTTCCCGAGGAGGTCCTAAACGTCCGTGGCGGCGACGTGGCCCTCGCGGATGTCGACGGCGACGGGCTCGACGAGGTGGTGTTCGGGGGCCTCACGGCCCTCGGTCGAACCTGCAACCTCGAGAGCTACGCCGCCCTCGAGGTGTGGGACGATCGGGTCCACCAGCTGAGCGCCTTGACCGCGAACAAGGTCCGCTTCGTCGACCGAAGGCAGCCTTGCTCCTCCGGAGCGAGCCACCGGATCTCGCGCTTCCCCATCCAAGGGCTCGACCTCGATGACGACCGGGCCGAAGAGATCCACGCCCTCGAGTGGATCTACGAGGACCTCGCGGCGGGGGGCGGGGCGCTCGTCGAGCTCGCGACCCTCCCCCAGGAGGAGTGGCTCTCGCCGACCTCGAGCGGTTCGCGGGCTCAGATCCACTGGTCGACGACCAGCTTCGCGGTGGGGGACGTCAACTCGGACGGCCGTCAGGACCTGCTCTACTACACGCAGCGCCAGAGCCAGGGGCAGTACGTTCAGGCGTGGGGGCTCGATATGATCGACGGATGGAAGCAGCTCACCGAAGTCGAGACCCGCTTCGAAAACGATGAGGATCAGCGTCCTCAAATCGTATCCGCTGACCTCGACGAGGACCTCGGCACGATGGGTTTGCGCTACTCCGAGGGCAGTCATCAGCTCGTCTTCACCCAGCCCGTGATCATCGCCGCCCTAGCCGCGCCCCCGTGCGCGGAAGACTCCAGCCAGGACCTGGGGGCGTGCACGACGTCCTTCGGGACCGGCACAACGTCCGGGACCTCCGACACCAGCGGCTGGAGCGTGATCGCGGGTATCAGCGTGGGCCTCGGCTCGAGCCTCTCGGTGGCGGGCGTCAAGGTGGGAAGCGCCGAGGCGGTGGTGAACACCAAGAGCACCCTCCGGAACTATAAGACCACCGCCTACCGCACCCGCACCCGGGTGCGGCGCGAGACGGGCCCCCTCGAGGACTCGCTCATCTTCACGAGCTTTCCCTACGATGTGTATACCTATGAGATCCTCTCCCACCCGAACCCCGAGCTGATCGGTGACACTATCGAGGTGCGACTTCCTCGAGAGCCCATCACGATCATGTCTACGGTCGAGTTCTACAACGCGCGGGTCGAGGAAGGCGGCCCCAAGATCGACGAGAGTATCTTCAGCCACGTGGTAGGCATGCCTTCGACCTACCGCAGCGTCGTCGAGAAGGACCGCTTGCTTAGGAGCAACACCGGAGTGGAGTCGGAGGAGGTCGACGTGGGTCAAGGCGGGGGAACCACTCGGGTCGACATCGCAACCTTCGAATCCACCACCACCGGCCGTAAGTTCCAGGCGGAGGCTACCCTCGACGTGAAGCTCAACAAGGGCGGGATCATCGCCGGCTTCAAGATCGGGGGCGGCTTCGACTTCGAGTTCCGCACCCTCCGCGGCAGCGAGACCTTGTACTCGGGCACGGTGCCCAACCTCCCGGAGGGCGAACTCGAGGACGCCTACAGCTTCGGCCTCTTCGCCTACGTCCACGAGGACGCAGCCACCGGTCAGAGCTACGAGGTCCTGGACTACTGGGTGCGCTGAGGGGCGGGCCCCTCGAGGGCGGATTCTCTCCGGCAATGAGCACGCTACGCAAAGCACTCGATGAAAACCGGCTGAGGTAGGGTCCACCGCGGGGTGTCGGTCGAGCGTGCGGACAACCAAGACCGCCCCTGTCGGCCGAGGCGCGGTGGGTCCGGAGCAAAGGCGGCCCGTGTTGGTGTACTCTATAGTTCGACGATAGATTGGCTTCGACCGACGGCCATAGGTTCTCGTCTACGGGACGAGCTGGTACTCGTTCTCGAACTCGTCCCTTACGACGACGGCCCCCTCGCTGCCCGCAGTAAACTGAAACGGTGCGTCCGTGACGAAGCTCGTGAAACTCCAGCCCGTCGGCAGGCTCAGTCGGTCGCCCAAGGTCAGTAGGTCTGCGTAGGACAAGTCAGGGTCAACGGCCCGTGAGTACCCTTGCATCACGTAGTTGTTCCCCTCCGGATCCGTTAGCTGACAGATGGTACGCCCTGGGGCGAAGACCCACCCGTTGGTGCGGTCGACCGAGGCCGCGAGGTAGGGCGTCTGAC
>JBCBRU010000489.1:0-6884 GCA_039819565.1 Myxococcota bacterium
CTCGGGGGCGGGACCTTCGACATCTCCCTCCTCCGGCTGGAAGATGGGGTCTTTCAGGTGCTCACCACCGGAGGGGACTCTCGACTGGGCGGCGACGACTTCGATCGCGCGGTGGCCGAGCACTTCCTGGCCGCGACCTACTCGGACATGTCCGCCGTCCCCGCCGACGTGGCGGCGCGAGCCCTGGCTTCGGCTCGCGAGGCCAAAGAAGCCCTCACCGACGCCGACGTCACCGAGCTGGAGATCGAGGGGGCGCGCCACACCTTGGACCGCGCCTCCTTTGACGGACTGGTGAAGCCGGTCCTGAAGAGGTGCCTTGGTCCCATCAAGCAGGTCCTGAGCGACGCTGGGGTCGAGGGCCGCGAGCTGGACGGCGTGGTGCTGGTGGGAGGCTCGACGCGAGTCCCCGCGGTGCGGGCCTTTGTGGAGAAGATATTCGGTCAGCAGCCCCTCGCCGATCTGGACCCGGACCAGGTCGTGGCCATGGGGGCGGCCGTGCAGGCGGACATGCTCGGAGGGAGCGGCCCCCGGGACGACGTGCTGCTTCTCGACGTGCTCCCTCTCTCGCTGGGCGTGGAGACCATGGGCTCGGTGGTGGAAAAGATCCTCCACCGCAACCAAGCCATCCCTACTAAGGCTGCCCAGGAGTTTACCACCTACGCCGACGGCCAAACCGCGATGAGCATCCACGTTCTTCAGGGAGAGCGAGAGATGGTCGGGGACAACCGTTCCCTGGCTCGCTTCGAACTCAAAGACATCCCTCCCATGGGAGCAGGGATGGCCAAGATCCAGGTGACCTTCGCCGTCGACGCGGACGGCCTTCTCGACGTCTCGGCCGAAGAGACCACGAGCGGAGTGCGGGCCTCGGTGGAGGTCAAGCCCTCTTACGGTCTCGACGATGAGACGGTGGAGTCCATGATCCTCGACTCCTTCGCTCACGCCGAGTCCGACGTGGCTCGGCGGGTCCTCGCCGAGGCCAAGGTCGAGTCGGAGCGGATCCTGACCGCCCTGGACCAGGCCCTCGCCGCCGACCCGGATCTTTTGGAAGGGGACGATGAGGCCAACATCGCCGCGGCCCGAGCTGCGCTGGTAGCGGCGGTGAAAGCTGAGAACGCTCCCCTCATCAACGACCGCGTCAAGAAGCTGGACGAAGCCACCGCGGACTTCGCGGGCCGCCGGATGAACCGCTCCATCAACGAGGCGCTGTCGGGGCGCTCGGCCGAGGAGGCTGCTCCTCAGTCCTAGGACGACCCGCTTCAACCCGGCCCAACCCCGAGCTACGCCGCCACGCCGCGATCTCCTCGATGAGACGCTGCTCCCGCGGCCCCGTTTCCCCGGCGAGATGATCGGAGGCCGCTCGGGCGCGAGCCCGGGCCTTTTCCGTGCGCCCCAGCGCGGCAAAGGTTTGGGCCGCCAGCAGATCGAGAAGCGCCGCGTACAGAGGCGCCTCGTCCCGAACCTTGGCGAGCTTCAGGCCGTCCTCCACGATCGGCATGAGCTCGCGCCAGCGGCCGAGCTGGGCCATGCACGCCCCCATCCCGCGGATCTGGTCGAGAATCCGCGCGTGGTGGGGGTGGCTCTCGGTCAGGATGTCCTTCGCTCGACGGAAGTGAGAGATCGCCTCGTCGCAATCCCCCTTCTCGGAGAGGTTGGCCCCGAGGCGGCCCCACGCCGCCCCGGTCTCTGGATGGCGAGGCCCCAGGGCCCCCCCGAGCTTCTCCACCGCGCCACGATGATAGCGATCGGCCTCCTCGTAGCGCTTGAGATAGCTGTACGAGAGGCCGATGCTCGACTCCAGCCCGCCTACCTCATGGGAAGCCTCGCCGCGGACCTCGGCCATGATCGACCTCGCCTCCAAGAGGAATCTCACCGAAGCCTCGAAATCCCCCTTGCGAAACATGGCGTTGGCGAGGGCCTGGTAGGCTCGGGCGGTGCGCGGACTTCGGCCAAGGCTTCGGAGCAGGGTGTCGAGGCCGCGTCGAGCTTCTGCCTCCGCGGCCGCCTGCTCGCCAGAGAAGTCGAGGGCCCGGGAGAGCTGCACCTGCAGCTCGCCGACCCGCGAATGATGGGGTCCAAGCTCGCTCCGCGCCTCCTCGAGAGCGGCTTGGAGCACCGCGGTGGCCCGTCGACGGGCCCCGAGGCGCTCCAAGCAGATCGCCAGAGCCTCCTTGACGGCCAGACGCTCGAAGAGCGGGGCGCCCGGCGTCTGCTCGAGCAGCGCCACCGCCTCCTCGCCGTATTCGCCGCAGGCCACGAGATCTCCGCGGCGAAAGCTCCATCCGCTGAGCGCGGCGCTGAGGGTCATGCGCTGCCGGGGGCCGCCGCCGCGCCGCAAGGCCAGGGCTTGCGCTCGCTCTACGACGTGGCTTTCGCGGGCGGGATCGGGCTCGTCGAGGTCCACCAGGGCGATGGCGGCACGAAACCGGAGGGCGTCGTCTCCGGCCGCGTCGGCGAGGTGAGAGGCGCGAGACCAAGCGGTCTTGGCTTCGGGGGAGCGATCCAGAGCCTGCAGAAACCTAGCAATCTCACCTGCGACCTGAGCCTGCGTGGGGCGGTGTTCGGTGGTTCGAGCTCGGGCCTCGAGGCCTCGCGCCTGGCCGAGCCCTTCCTCCAAGAGCCCGGCCGCGTAGAGGGCTTCCAGCGCGTCCAGCTTCCGCTGGATGCGGGTGACCTCCTCCTGCTCTGCCTCCGCCACGAGCTGTTTGGGCCCCGCCGTCAGCTCCACCTCACGGCAGCTCGCGGGACCGGGAAGCCGAAGGAGCGCTTCGGAGGCCCGCCCCGAGGCTTCGATGCGCCGCTCCTCGATGAGCGCGAGGAGGACCTCCAGGCCGTTGAGCCATCGTCCCAGGCACGACATGCGGACGTCGAGGAGCTCCTCGGACTGAGTCCCTTGCCGGTGGGTGGCTTCGCAGACTTGGGTGCGGGCCGCGAGCCAGCTCTCCGTGATCTGATCGAGGGTGCGCCAGACCTCGGACCAGCCAGGCGCGGTGCGGGAGATCGCGAGCGTCTGTCGGCGGGACGGGCTCCATACGGGCTCGAGTTCGGCGGCGAAGCCCCGGCAGGGGATGGCGGGGCTCGCGAACCAAAGAAGAGCCTGCCCGGCCAGGGCGGCCGTCCCCATGGCTAGGGCGAGCCTCCCGAGGCGACGCCGGCGTCGAAGCTGACGCCGGAGCGCGTCGAGCAGCGGCTCGAGGCTGGCAAGTCGGTCCTCCGGTCGCTTGGCGAGTCCCCGCGCGATGGCCTCGCGAAGTTGGGGTTGCACCGGAGCGCCACGCAGCCAAACTCTTGGGTCCCAATCCGGCTGGCTCCATCCATCTGCGGTGATCACGCCTCGCGGAGCGGCTTCCCCGACCAGAGCCTCCCCGAGGGAGAGACAGTAGGCGTACTGGTCCGCGCGAGCATCTACGGATCCTCCTTCAAACTGCTCGGGCGCCATGTAGGCAGGCGTCCCCAAGAGCGCGCCGGTACGGGTCAGGTCGTGGAGGACGCTGGGCCGGGAGGGACTCCCGGGCACCTGCAGGTCTTCGTCGGAGTCTCCCGCCAAGGCTCGGGCCAGGCCAAAGTCGGCCACCCGGGCTCGACCATCCAGCCCGACGAGAACGTTCGAGGGTTTGAAGTCCCGATGGATGATGCCTTTGCGGTGAGCGGCGAGGAGCCCCTCTCCGGCCCCGAGAAAGGCGCGCAGGACCTCCTCACGGCTTCTCGGCTCCCGGAGCCATTCGAGCAAGGAGCCGCCATCGACGAGCTCCATGGCGATGAACAGGGCTTCGTCCTCCCCTACGTCGAAGATCGAGACCACGTTTGGATGCTGGAGGAGCGCGTTGGCGCGGGCCTCGCGTCGAAGCCTCGCCACCTGGTGACCGGGGGGTCGAGGGGTGGCCGAGGCGAGCAGAATTTTGATGGCCACCTGCCTCTCCAGCTCGAGATCGAAGGCGCGATACACGGCCCCTGCGCCCCCTGCTCCGAGGCGGTCTCCCAGGACGTAGCGACCCGCCAGCGTAGGGGGGGCGCTCTTCGCCTCGGCAGAGGGGGAGCCCTCCGGACTGGTGAGGGTCTCGTCGATGTCGTTCGGGTCGCTCAAGACGCCTTCCTGCACAGGATCCTCCAATCTCCCCGGCTTGAGAAGGCACGGGTCTTGCGGATCTGGCGCGGTCGCTATTTCCTCGGCAGGTGTCGTCGGACCGGACCCAGACCCTGACGGTAGGAGAAGACTCAGGTCCCGAGACACAGCCTCCGGTCCCGCACCTCGTGTATCTCCTCACCGCGGATCGTCTCGGGGCGTCTTCGTGTCGGGTGCGTCTTCGTCCCGACCGGGGCTCCCATGTATTCGGCCGGGGTCGGGAGCTCGGGTGCGCAACCAGTCCTGACGGGATCGTAGTCTCCGTTCCCGACCCGCGCATGTCTTCGGTGCACGCTCGGCTCGAGCCAGTGGGATCCAGGTGGCGTGTGGAGGACCTCGGCTCCAAGAACGGTACCTTGGTAGACGGGCTCGCCGTGGACACCCCCCGTCTCCTCGCGGACGGCGACCTCCTCGAGCTCGGCCACTCCTTCTTTCTCTATCGCGAGATGGTATCCACTTGGCCGGAGCTCGACGACGCACCCCAGAGTCTCGGCGACGAGGGCCCGGTGAGCCTCTCGGGCCCCCTCGTGGCCCGCTACCGCGATCTCGCTCGGGTGGCGCCGAGTGACCTTCCGGTGCTCCTCCGTGGGGAGAGCGGGGTGGGTAAAGAGGTGGCGGCCCGCGCCCTACACGCGCTGTCGGGTCGTCGCGGCCGCTGCGTTGCCGTCAACTGCGGAGCCCTCCCCGAGACGCTCGTCGAATCGGAGCTCTTCGGTGTTCGCAAGGGAGCCTTCAGTGGAGCCCATGCGGATCGGAAGGGCCTGGTGGAGGAGGCCGGTGAGGGCACCCTCTTTCTCGACGAGATCGGCGAGCTCCCTCCTTCGGCGCAGACGAAGTTGCTCCGGGTACTGCAGGAGCGCTGCGTGGTTCCGGTGGGAGCGACCCGGCCCGTGCCGGTCAACTTTCGCTTGGTGGCGGCCACCCATCGCGACCTCGAGAAGGACGTGAGGGAGGAGCGGTTTCGAGGAGATCTCTTCAGCCGCATCGCGGGCTACGCGCTCGTGCTGCCTCCGCTGCGAGAGCGGAGGGAAGACCTAGGGCTTTTGGTTCGACAGATCGTCGCTGAGGCCGGCCACGAGCTTGATGAGGTTCAGCTCAGCCGAAGCTTGGCGAGGGCTCTCCTGCGCCACCCTTGGACCTACAACGTGCGCGAGCTGAAGAAGGTGCTGCTCGTCGCGCTCACCCTCGCCGAGGGCGGCGAGCTCAGTCTCGAGCACGCGGGGCTCGAAACCGGGACCCCTCCGGCGGAGGCGGATGGGGCCGACGACGAGCACGATCTCGAGACCCGCCTTCGCGCTCTTCTCGCCGAGCACGAGGGCAACATCAGCCAGGTCGCGCGCAGTATGGGTAAGGCTCGCATGCAGATTCATCGGTGGCTGAAGCGTTTCGATATCGACACCGAAGCCTACCGACCGAAGTGACCGCTCCCTGCGTTCGAGGCCGACGAGGACGAGAATGGTGCGGCGGCGGACGGGACGCCGAGCGGTGGACCTCCCCTTTTTGACTCGTTGGATCGCCGCTCCCTACCTTGGACCCCGGCGGTGTTCTGGCTTCGTACCTTCCTGCTCCTCTCGCTGGCCGTCTGGATCCCGACGGGAGCGGCGCTGTTCGGCTCGGCCTCGATCGTGCTCGACGAGGCGGATCGGGTGGGCACCCTCGGGGCCTCGATGGCGGTCCGGTCCGTGGACGCGGCCTTTGTCGAGCGCGCCGTCGAGGGCTGGAGCCACCTCACGGACCTCAACCCACGGGCCGCGCTGGTCGAAGTGGGCCGAAAGGAGCCGGGGCCGGCGGCTGCGGCCTTCCTCCGCGCCACCACCGTAGACGGTCGCGCCTTGGGGTTTCTGGTCACGCCGGACGGCCAGGTGTTTCCCAACGAGCTCGCCGTTCAGGTGTCTCTCCTGGTGCCGAGACTGTTGCCGGAGGTTCGGGAGAAGGAGCGCTGGCGAGGAGCGTGGGCTCTCTCGGACGATTCCTCCCATACCGTCGCCGCGATCTCGCTCCGCGACGACCGTCGTGAGTGGCTCGGCGTGGCGGCCAAGCTTCAGCCGGTGGACCTGGCCTTCGTGCGGGCGGCCTCCGGAGGGGTCGACCTCACCCTCCTTCACGGCTTCGAGGTGGCGCTCACGACCCTCCGTCCGCAGGGCGCGAGGTCTGTGGTCGAGCCCGCCTTCGGCGGGCAGTCGAGGTTTCGGTCGGGGGCGCTGGCGGAGCCGCTGCCCACCGGCGTCCCCGGCTTTGGCCCGCTCGGGGTAGGTTCGCACGCCGAGGGTCATGCCTATGCATCCGAGGTGATCGCGGTGCCCGGGAGCGACCTTCGTTGGGTCGTGAGCCAGTCGCAGCGGGAGACCTTAGCGGTGGCCGGGCGGGTCGAGACCTGGGTGGTCCGGGGCTGTCTCATCATGACCGTGCTCGTCTCGCTGGTGGGGTGGTTTGCCGCCCGACGGCCCGTGATCGTGACCGCTCGGGAGCGCGAGCCGGGAGCGCGGCCAGCGTCCGCCGTGTCCTCCCCGCCGATCTTGCCTCTCGCGGACGACGCAACTCCGCCTTCGAAGTCGCAAGAGCCGGAGATCGTCATGGAGGCGCCCGAAGAAGCCTCCGTACCCATGGAGGATCCTGAGGATGAGGACTACGGAGATCTCGATGATCTATCCCTCTCTCGGGCGCTTCCGGGAGAGATGACCATCCCGGCCACCGCTAAGGTCTCCCGCTGCGACTGGCTCACGACCCAACGAAGGTCGCTCCCGGGCACCGCGATCACCTCGGA
>JBCBRU010000490.1:0-6861 GCA_039819565.1 Myxococcota bacterium
ATCGAGCGACTCACCGGAAAGAGCATCGATCTGTGCCTCGAAGGCGAAGACGTAGAGCTCGACAAGTCGGTCGTAGACGCCCTCTACGACCCTCTCCTTCACCTCTTGCGGTCCTTCGAGGCCGTGGTCGCCCGAGTTCCGCACGAGGTGAAGGAGAGGGTCGTAGAGGGCGTCTACGACCGACTTGTCGAGCTCTACGTCTTCGCCTTCGAGGCACAGATCGATGCTCTTTCCGGTGAGTCGCTCGATATCTCGAGTCACCCGGCCGAAGCGTCGAAACACCGTACCCACGGGCACCAAGGCCAGGCCCGCGGCGGTCGACCGGGTCTCGCGGACGATGCTCCGGAGCCTTCGGAGGCTGGCGGCGGAGAACATGGGGAACGAGATCGTGGTGCGCGTGCAAGACGACGGACGCGGACTCAACCGGGAACGCATTCGCGACACGGCCGTCAAGAGATCCCTGATCGAGCCGGAGGCACCGCTTACCGACGAGGAGATCGACCGTCTGATCCTTCTTCCCGGCTTCTCGACCAACACCGAGGTCTCGGCCCTCTCCGGCCGCGGGGTCGGGATGGACGTGGTCTCGGACACCCTCCAGCGGGTCAAGGGCACCATCGACATCCTCTCAACGCCGGGTGAGGGCACCCTCTTTGCTCTTCATCTCCCTCTCACCCTCGCCTTCGTGGAGGTGCTCATCGTCGAGGTCGACGCTTGCCTCTTCGCCATTCCTCTTCAAAACGTCGGCACCGTGACCACCGCGACCCCTGAACGCGTGGTGTCCTCGTCGGCTGACGGCGTGAGTTATTTGTGCACCGAGGCGATGGAGTATCCCATCGTAGACATGACCCAGCGCGGTCTCCAGGGTATCCATCAGCCGGAGGTCCTCGTGACGGTGATGAGTCCCTCCGGCATCGTTGCGGTGCGAGTCTCTAGGGTGCGGGGAGCCGAACAACTTACCGTTCGTCCCCTTTCTCCGTTCCTCGGCAACCTAGAGAACGCCGTGGCATTTGGGCTGATGGGAAGCGGAGAGGTCGCTTTGCTTCTCGACTGCGACGCTCTGATCAAGAGCCGGTAAAGCTGCCCTTCGGGGCGGTGGTGAACCACTCGTCCGGCATGCTCTCGGCCACGAGCTGGGCCACGCTCACGATGATGATCGGCGCTTCCTTCGCCAAGGCATCGGCGAAGGACCATTGCTTTTCGTTGCGGGCGATGACCACGGCGCTGGGATAGCGCTCGGCCAGGGTCAACGCGACGCGCACGTTGGCCTGGTCGTCGCCTGACCCCACGATGATCACCGGCTCACCTCCCCACTCGTCGAAGCGCTTGCGGATCGGGGCCCAGACCTCGGGGAAGCGAATGTCCCCATCGAAGGCCTCGCGAGTGTAGCTGTCCGAGAAACCGACTTGGTCTTCGAAGGTAGCGGTGTGAAGGGAGGCCTCGTTGTCGAGAATGAGCACGTGGTCGAACTGGCCTTCGGCGAGCTCCTGGAGCTGGTGCAACACGGTCTGACCGAAGCTCCCGAACCCCGCCAGCACCACGACGTCGGTTTGCTCAGTCTCATGAAAGTGGGCCACGAGGAGCTCCTCCACCAGATAGCTCGCGGCGCGGGCGTGGCCGTTGAAGACGTTGGTGAGCACCGGGAGGCGGAGACTTCGAATCGAGCGCAGAAACACGAGGTCCCTGACGTGCACGGTGAGGTGGGGAGCCACCCGCGGGCAGAGCTCCAGCATCCGAGTCGCGGTATCGAAGTTGAGGAAGTCGTCGCGGTTGAGCACCAGGATCCTCGAGGCGCGGTCCAGGCGAAGTCGGCGCAAGGCCACCCGACTGGTGGGCCGGCCCACGAGGATGTGAACGCGAAAGCGCTCTCGCAGATCTTCGAGCTGCGCAGCCTGCTCGGGGGCCCCGAGCACGATCACGGCCTTCTTCGGGGCTTCATCCCGAAGGCGGCGAAGGAAGAGATGGGTCAAGCGCTCCGTCCCCACCACTACGATATGATCGCTGAGCCGGTTGCGCCGAATGCGGTCGGTACCCACGAACAGAATCAAGGCCTCCACGACGGCCGTGATCGTGATGAGCGGCGCGAGAAAGTAGGCCCCCCACAACGCGATACGGCCGTAGAGAGGTCCGCCCACGGGCGTCCCGAGGTCCATTCCGCCGAAGATGAACAGCCCGAGAGTGTAGTAGAGGTGAGCAAGGATTCCTGCGCCCCTCACGCTGTCTCGCTCGCTGACCCCCACCCCGCTCGTGAATCCGATCAGCCCGAGGAGCAAGGCGATGAGCAGGAGAGCCAGCCGCCAAGGCCAACCGTTGCGCGAAAGGGAGAGCGGAGCCGGCGGACGGGGCTCGAGGGTTGCGGCCATGAACGATGGAAAAGCTAGTCCTAGTGCCGCCCGGCGGGAATGGCCATCCGTCCGACCCCTCGAGCGCTCGGCCCCACTCCCATCCCCGCTCGGGCCGACGCGCCCGCCTCCTTGGCGCGAAATGACGATTTTTTGGAGGAGCGCTGCGGTGGACGAGGAGCGCGGCCGACTTCAGGGTACGGGATATGGCCTTGAACCCCGTATACGCCGCTGACGGCTACGAGTACCAAGACGGCAAGCGATTCGCCTGGATACTCTCAATATTCGTGCCTTCGGTGCTGGGTCTGGGGCCTATCCTCTACGCGCTCACCGGCTCCGCCGCAGCGGTGTGGATCCCCTTCGTGGGCCTCTATGCGGTGTTTCCGGTGCTGGATCGCTTCATCGGAGAGGACGGAAACAACCCCCCCGAGGCGGTAGTGCCGCAGCTCGAAGCCGACGACTACTATCGCTGGGCGAACTACGCGCTGGTGCCCGTCTTGTGGGCCGTGTTCCTCGGCAACGCGCTGTACCTGGGGACGAACGACCTTCCCTGGACGGTGGCCCTCCCTCTTACGGCCAACATGGGTCTTCTGTGCGCCTTCGGCATCAATCTTGGCCACGAGCTCGGGCACAAGAGGGACAAGACGGATCGGCGCATGGGCAATCTCGCCCTGAGCCTCGTGGGCTACGGGCACTTTTCCATCGACCACAACCGTGGACACCACAAGCACGTCGCCACCCCCGAGGACTGCGCTTCGTCCCGGATGGGAGAGTCGCTCTATCGATTCGCTCTGCGTGAGCTTCCGGGGGCCTTCTTCCGCGCGTGGGGCCTCGAAGCGGCCCGGGTGACCCGCCTGGGAAAGCGCGTCTGGTCGCTGGAAAACGAGATCGTGGTCAACGGACTCGTCACTTGGGGCATGGTGCTAGGTTTCACCCTGGCGTTCGGTTTGAAGATGCTCCCCTTCTTCCTCCTCGCTTTCTTCATCGGCGCTTTTCATCTCACGGCCGCCAACTATATCGAACACTACGGTTTGCTCCGGCAGCGGCTTCCGGACGGGCGGTACGAGAAGTGCCAGCCTCACCACAGCTGGAACAGCAACCACATGTGCTCGAACTGGGCTCTGTTTCACCTCCAGCGCCATTCTGATCACCACGCCAACCCTTCCCGGCGCTACCAGTCTCTTCGCACCTTCCCGGACCTGCCATCGCTCCCCAGCGGGTACCCGGGCATGTATCTCCTCGCTTACCTCCCTCCGCTGTGGTTCCGGGTCATGAATCCCCGTCTGATGGAGAGCGTGGGCGGCGACCCCGAGCGCATCCACTTTCAGCCCGGCTGCCGAGACGCGCTCATGGCAAAGTTCGGTGGGGCGGAGGGCATTGTTTCGGAGGCCGCGGCGCCTCTATCTTGACCCATCGCCACCGAGTCGCCCGCTTCGATCCCGCCTGCGGGTCGATTCCGACCCAGCATCCACCCCATCTACGCCCGACTCGTGGTGGCGGAGCTCCGCCGGCGAGGCCACGAGGATCGCGATATCTTCGAGGACTGCGAGCTCAGCTGGGAGCGACTGACGGAGGACGAGCGCTTCGTCAGCTTCGAGCAGCTCCGCCGCATCGTAGACCGTGGTCTCGCGCTCACCGGCGAGCCTTGGCTGGGCTGCGACGTGGGCCGCACCACCCCGATGTCCTCGCACGGGGCCTTGGGGTTCGCGGTGGTGGCGAGCCCCGACGTGGGCACCGCCCTCGACCTCATGGCCGAGTACAGCGCCCAGCGCATCGAGGTGGTGAGACCCCAGCTCGTCGAGACGGAAAGCCACGTTCTTCTCGAGCTCCACGATACCGTGGGCTGGGGCGCATATACGGAGTACGTGTCGGGTCATGTCCTCGGCGCCTTCTCTCTCGTCTTCGAAGGCTTGACCGGCGGGAGGCTCCAGGGCGCCAAGCTCCTTTGGCCTTTTCCACCGCCCGCTTGGTCCGAGCGCTACGTGGAGCGCCTCCCCGGATGGCTTCATGCGTTTGGGGCGGGGGTTGCTGCGATCGAGCTGCCTTGCGCCATCCGCAATATGAATTGCATCCTGGCCGACCGATTAGCCTTCGCTCAAGCCATGCGGAGCGTGCAGGCAGCCTCGGCCCCGAGAGGCTCCACCCTCCGCGTTCGGGTGGTCGAGGCCCTGCTCGGCTGCGAAGGCGCCTACCCTCGGCTCGATGAGATGGCCTCGACCCTCGGCCTTTCTTCCCGAACTCTCGTACGGAGACTGAGCGACGAGGGAGAGAGCTACCAGGCCCTGCTCGACGAGGTCCGCAAAGAGGAAGCGCTTTGGTTTCTTCGCGAAACTCGGCTCTCCGTGGAGGAGATCGCGGTGCAGCTCGGCTACCGAGACCCCTCGAACTTCAGTCGGACCTGCAAGAGATGGTTCGGGCGCACGCCAAGAGAGCTCCGAAACGCAACCCAGCCTCCAAGACTTTCGGAATCAACCATGCCCGCGAAGAGAGCAAGGGCCGGACCAGGACGGGACGACGCAAAAAATAAATGACGATTCATTCGGGTGCGCAGTCGACTGCGCGGAACTGAGGTGGACCCGCCTCAGGGGCGCTCGTCGATGCGGAGGGTCTCCACGCCGATGACCGCTTCGAGGGGAATGTCTCCGTAGACGTGCGGGAAGAGCTGCCCCCCGCGGGAGGGCTCCCAGCGCAAGGTGCTCGGCGTAAGAAGCTCGGGGTCGATCTCGACCACCAAGAGATCGGTCCGGCCGGCGAACCACTTCTCGGCCGTCCCCCGAACCTGGTCCGCGCCGCTGAGGTGAACGAAGCCATCCGCCCGATCGGTCTGCGACCAGGGCACGACGCCGTCGCGACCCTCCCAAGCCTCGCGGGGCACAATCTTGAACAGGGCCACCTCCCCGAGACGTATACCGAGCTCAGGTCAAGGTCATGTCGAAGGTGCCGGAGTTGCCGCTCGAGGCGCTCCACGCCCCACGAAGGCGCCGCGGATGGTAGGGCGCGGTCAGGACCACCGCCCGCATGCAAGCGCCGCGGTCGTTTGGCGGCGGCACGGGTCGGCGCGCAGGAACAGTCCTGGAGGCCGCATTTCGGTGGAACCCCCGTCGCTCCCACTCGCTGAGACTTTCATCTGTTGTACCTCACGCAATTGATGTCATCGAAGGCCCCCGCGTCATGAAGGCGCGGCGTCCGGCCCCCCTGGAGGAACGCAGAATGACCAACTGGAGCATCTTGGCCTCGGCCGCGCTGACCACCGCCCTCACCCTCGTGGTCGCCACGACGAGCTCGGAGGCCGCCCCCGAGGCAGACAAGACGGCGAGCCACTGGCTCGATACCCTCGACGCGCTGAACATGACCCCCGTAGATGCCAGCGCGCGCTGTGTCGCCGGGTGGGAGCGCTGCCTGGCCGCCGAGCCGGTGCCTGGCAAGGCCCGTCAGCAGGCCCGCAAATGCGACGCGGCTTTCCGCAAATGCGCTCGAAAGGACAAGAAGGTCTGCAAGCGAGCATGTCGCGATCGGAAGAAGGCGGCGAAGAAGGCCTGTAAGTCGGCCTTTCGCGATGAGTCCTGTCCGAACGGAGGGCCCGCTCGAAAGGACTGCCTCAAGGCGGCCAAGGCGGAGCGGAAAGACTGCATGAAGGCCGCCTCCGAAAACTGCAACCAGTACTGCAAGTAGGCCCCCAGCCTCCCATTCGAAGCCTGAATTGCACCCCCTCTCAGGATTCGCAAAAGAAGACGCAATGCTCGTCTTCGTCGGCTTCCGTACTCCCGTACGCTCCGAGTACTGCGCTATACCGAAGTATCGTGGATGCACTGGATCTCTGGCTCACCCGACGGCAGCTGATGCGCCGAGGCTTGCTCGGCGGAACGGCCCTCGCCCTCGCCAGCTGCAGCGACAGCCCTCAGAGTCCAGCCCCCTCCATCGAAGACATGGGTTCCGGGGACCTAGGCGTACGAGACCTCGGGAGCCTCGGTCGTGACTACTTCGACCTCCTGAACGCCGTGCAGTCCGCTCTGCGCTCGAGCCCCGACCATCGCATCGAGCGGGCCCGGCTTCTCGTCGCCGCCCGGGACGCCGAAGCCATTCATCGCTTCGTGAGAGACGAGATCGCGCTTTGGCCAGGAACCCACGAGTCGATGGGGAGCCTCCTGGAGGCGGTTCGGTGGGGAGCAAGAGCTACGCTACGCGGGGGGGGCGGAACCGCACGCGAGAAGGCCGAGCTCCTTGCGGAGCTCTACCGGCAGGCGGGCTGGACGGCGGAGGTTGTCGGGGGAAGATGGCAGACCGCCCCCACGGACGCCCGCGAGCTCTTGTTCCGGCCTCTCGACGCTCCCTTCGCCCCCGCGATCGACGACGCCTCCTTCGACGGACTGGTCGCGGAGCTCACCGACGGAGGCCCCTTTCCCACCGTGATGCGGATCGACGAAGGCCGTAACGACTCGGAGGCGCTGGCGGATGAGCTTCACCAAGCGGTGGTGGATTCCGGGGCGACCACGTTTATCAGGACGTTCGACTTTCGCCTTGG
>JBCBRU010000491.1:0-6846 GCA_039819565.1 Myxococcota bacterium
ACCGAAAAGGCGCGCGGGCTAAAACTCGACGCCGTCCACGGCTGCGCCTGGGTGGGGGTCAGGGCCTTGAGCGCCGCTTCCAGGGGCTGCTCGAATCCGCAGCCGGACGCGCCCGTCGCGATACATCCGAGATCGAAAGCGAAGCTCGCGATGGCCGCCGCCCGATCCTCCTCGCTCACCTCGGAAGGTACGAGACGAAGGTAGGGGGGATAGTTCATCGAGCACCCTCCCAGGGAGGTATTGCCGGCCTGCCGCAGCACCCCATCGTCTCCCGTGGCGGAGCATCCGCTCACGGGAAAGCCGAAGGCTCCAAGGTCCGCGGTGATGACGCCGGCGTGGATCTCGTCCACGCGTCCTGTCAATCCCGTCGTGAGCACCTCGAGATAGGACGAGAGTTGGAGCTCCGCCCCCGAGACCGAGCTCGAGGGGTCGACCACCCACAGCAGATCCACATGCTCCAGAGACTCAGAAGGCCCCGCGTCCGGGGGCCCTTCTCCGCCGTCCAAAGAGGGCACGTCGCTCACCGCCCCTGCGTCGAGCCCCGTCTCCGCATCCCTCCCCTCCGGCGCCGTCGCTTCCGGGCAGCCGGCCAAGAGCGCGAGGAGCAGGGGGGTGAGGCTCGGGGGACGGCGACGAAGGCTCATCTCCTATCGTTAGCACGCAAGGTCTGGCGGCCCGACCGCGATGATGCCAACGTTCGGTCTCCGAAGGAGGACCGCGTCATGGCGAACGTCGATTGGTACTACCACCGCAACGGTTGAACGAGCTGCAGCAAAGCCGCCAAGGTCTTGGCGGCCAAAGACACCGAGGTCTCAGAGAAGATCTCGGCGAGCAAGAAGCTCGGCGCCGAAGACGCCCAGGGCCTCCTCAAAGGCAAGAAACGCCTCGTGGTTGCCAAGGGCAAAAAGGTCACGGAGTTCAAAGGGAAAGAGCTGTCGTCCGACGAGGCCCGAGCGGCCATGCTGGGACCCACCGGAAACCTCCGGGCCCCCACCCTCATCGTAGGGGACACGGTGATCGTCGGTTTCGCGGAAGAGGCGCTCAACGAGCTCCTCTCATAAGGTTCGGCGGGAGTGCGAGGGCGACATCCCGTCGGCTCTCCAGCTTCGGCTACGATGGAGGGACGAACGGCCATCCATCCGGAACGATGAAGCCTCGGTTGCGCTCCCCGCCTTGACGGTCGAGCAAGGCCACATGCAGGGGGCGGCGCACCTCGGCTCGGAGGATCTCCTCCAGCCCGGTCTTCGGCGAAGCCTCCGCAGGTGCGAGCCAGCGGAGGCGAGGAAGCACGACGAAGCCCGCCGAGGGAGGGGCGAGCGCCCGGAGGCGATGGCGCTCGCGGGCGTGGACCCACCAGCCACGGGCCCCCCAGGGGTTCGCGTAGTCGGGAGGATCCACGCGATATTCTGGATTCAGAGCCTCGTAGAGGGCGCCCTTGACCATCCCTCGCGCGACCACCGGCTCCTCGACGCCGAGGGCGGCGAGCGCCGCGCGTCCCGGCTCGGTGGCCGCCAAACCCAACTGGTGATCGCGCATGCGCCCCACCTTCAGGTCCAGCCGATCCCGAGCGTTAGGACCGAACCATCGAGGCCCTCCGCGGTCTGTTGTCGAGGGATGGCCCAGATAGAATTTGACCGCCAACTCCCAGTGCTCCGGCGGGCCCCCGGCCCGAGGGCGGATGACCTGATCGAGCTCCCCGATCGTGCGTCGTCCGTCTCGCACCTGGATGTTCGAACCCAGGACGTCGTAGTCGCCCTGCTGCTGCAGCCAGAACCCGATGAGGGTCTCGAAGTAGAGCCCGAGTCGCGGCGTGGCGCGTCGGGCGCAGGCTTCGAGGAGCGGACTCGGGTCGCGACGGAGCTGCTCCATCCAGGGCGCTGAGGCCCGCCACCGCTGGGCCCACCATCGGTCGTCGGTAAAGCGGGGGTCCCCCCCGCCGAAATCCACCAGGACCGGCGACTGCAGACAGGATTGCAGATCACGGAGCGCCTGCTCCGCGGTGGGGACGAACGGCACCTGCTCTCGCCCCCCCAAGGCCCCACCAGCGTACCGCAGTTGTGCTCGAAGACGCCCCTCCACATCATGGCCTCGTCATGCAGGGCACTCCGATGAATATCCCCCCCGTCTCCATCGCGGCGGCCAAGGACGCGCTGCGCGCCCAATTCGCCGACGCGGTGCTGCGACGCCGAGCGACCATGCTGTGGGGGACGCGGGGGGTCGGCAAGTCGTCGATCGTCCGGCAAGTGGCCGAGGAGCGCGATGTGCCCCTGGTGGACCTTAGACTCACGACCATCGAGCCGGTGGACATTCGAGGGGCGATCTATGCCGACGACACCCAGGAGAAGACGGTGTGGTTCCCGCCGGAGTTCCTCCCGACCGAGAGTGAACCCGAGGGGGTCCTCTTTCTCGACGAGCTCACCGCGGCCGACCAGAGGCTTCAGATCTCCGCCTACTCGCTGATCCTCGATCGTAAGGTAGGGCGCTACCGCCTGCCCGACGGGTGGATGGTCGTCGCCGCCGGCAACGCCGCCTACCACGGGGCCGTGAGCCACGACATGGGCACCGCTCTGGCCGACCGGATGTTTCACTTCAACGTAGAGACGGTCATCGGGGCCTTCTTGGACTACGCCGTCGCACAGGACTTCGCTCCCGAAGTCATGGCCTATCTCAGAGTCCGGCCCGACCGATTGGACGACACGCAGGCGCAACTCGCGAATGACCATCTCGTCGGGGCCAGCCCTCGCGGCTGGGAGGACGTTTCGAACGTGCTCAAGTCGGACCTTCCCGAAGACGCAAAGCGGACCTTCGTGCAGGGCCGTTTGGGGGCCGCGAACGCGGCCGAGCTCTTCGGCGTGCTCCGCGAGCTCGAGGCTGGCGCGGACGTCGTGCGACTCCTCGAGACCCCCCGCGGCCCCGAAACCACGGCGCTTCTCCCCACCTCACTCGACGGTCTCTACGGCATGACCTACGCGCTCCTGGCTGCGGCTACGGACGCTCCGACCATGGCCCGGGCCCTCGAGATCCTCGAGCAGCTCCCCGAGATTTCCGGTCAGGCTCCGCTGCCCATTCGGGAGGTGCAAACCCTCGCCATGGAGCTCCTCTTCGAGAAGGCGCTCGAGCGGGGCCTTCAGGCCACGGTGCTCGACAGTCCCGTGTACCGGCGCTACCAGGCGGCCCGCGGTGGGTGATTCACGCGGCGTCCCCCTCGCACCCCACGCCCACCGCGGCACGCGCGCCATCCAGCGCATGGTCGAGTACGCGCCGGCCACCGGAAGCCTCGCCCTGTGGGTGCACCACCGGGACGACGACCGCATAGGGACGGACGTCCTCGCCGCAACGGACGGCACCACCATCCGATACGGGCCAGGGTTCGAATCGATGACCTTGCCGCGACAGACGGGCGTGGTCGCTCACGAAGTGCTCCATGTGGCGCTCCGCCACGTCCCGCGCTTTGAGGCGCTCCAAAGGCAGATGGGCGACGTTGATCTCGAGCTCTTCAATGTCTGCGCGGACGCTATCGTTTTGAGCACGCTGAGTCACCTCGACTGGCTCGAGGTCGACGCGCAGACCGTCACGCTCGAGGACCTCCTCGAGCAGGTGCTCGGCCAGCATGAGGATTCGGCCCGGGCGCTCCTGGAGTGGGACGTCGAGCGACTTTACCGGGCCGTCGACGATCGGCGTCCGATCCCCGCGAACACCCGGTCGTCCAAGAAGGGGCACCACAAAACGACCAAGCCCACGCCAGCGGGCGGAGCCCGCCGTGCCGACGGGCCGCGGGCCGAAAAGACGCGGCGCCTCGGCGTAAACCTCCGGCGGGACCTTCAGCCGGAGGGGTCGGGGCGGCCCGAGGACGAGGCCGAGCAGGCCCGCGTGTGGCGTGAGCGGGTGCTCCGGGGGCACGCTGGAGATGGGGAGCTGTCGATGCTCCGGGCGCTCCTCGCGGATCTTCCCAAGGTGCATACGCCGTGGGAGCAGCTGCTTCGAACGCGGCTCGCGCGCGGGCTCTCGTCGCGCCGGGCGCGCTCGTGGTCCCGCCCCTCCCGAAGCTATATCGCGCATCAGGGGCGCATGAAGTCCGGGCGACGCAGGCCTTGGGAGCCCGGCTGGTCGTCCCATCAGGCCGTGGCCCGGTTGGCGGTGATGATCGACGTTTCGGGGTCCGTCGACGACACCCTCCTCGCCCGTTTCTCCTCCGAGCTGGTCGCCATCACCCGACGCCATGAGGCGCCCGCGGTGGTGATCGTCGGCGACGATCGCGTGCGCTCGGTGGCGCACTACGCGCCGGGACGGACCGACTTGCGGCGCATCGAGTTTCGCGGAGGGGGGGACACGGACTTTACGCCCCTGCTTCTCGAAGCGGAACGCTGGCGCCCGGACATCGGGGTCTACCTCACGGACCTACGCGGCCCCGCGGACCACCGGCCCGGGTTTCCAGTGCTGTGGGCGGTGCCCCGCGCGGACGGTCATCGGGAACCGCCGTTCGGCCGGAAGCTGGTGCTGGATTGATCAAGAGACCCAGGACCTCTGCCCGAGGGGGCCCGGCGGACCGGGGGGCTGAAGCCCGTAGACCCTGGTGATCAGAAAGAAGCCCCCAATGGCCGGTAGGGACAGAAGCTGCATGAGCATGTGGACCGCGGGCCGCTTCGGGAGCAGCCACACCGCCGCCGTGAACCCAAGGGTGACGGTGACGAGGTAGACCCAGGGAGCAAGACGCTGAAGGGCGGCCCGCCACCGGGCGCGGCGGTGACGGGCATGGAAGTCGGCGGGCGGCGCGGACAGGGTCGCGGCCACGTGCGCGACGGCGTGGTCGACCAGAGTCTCCAGCCGATGCGTACGCGTGGCCGGCCCTCCCGAGAGCCAGACGCTCCCGGCTCGAGCGGAAGCCGAAAGCCACCGAAGCGGCCGCCAACGCCACCCCAGCACCGCTAGAAAATCCCACGGAACATCGAGCGCCCGGGCCTCCGAAGCCTCGAGACGGAGCTCGAAGGTCCCTCCCTCCGTATCCTGACCGGTCAGAGTGACCGGTTCCAGCCGCGCTTCGGCGCGGACGAGCCTCGGCCCTACCGGGCGACGGCGAAACCGGGCGTGCGACGCGCTCCGCCAAGACTCGCTTCGGTAGCTGCGCGTCACGAGGCCCGCGGGCGTGAAGTGAAACTGCCGCTCTGGATCGACCGCCTCGACGGCGGTGAGGAGCGCCTCCACGTCATCCCCCTCGGCGATCATGGTCGCGGTGGGGCCCGCGGTCGACTCGAGCGAGCGCACGACCCGAAGCTTGAGGCGATGCGGCCGTTCGAGGCGCATGACCGAGCGAAGCACGAGTCCGCGGTCGTCCGCGGTCGAAACCTCGACGGCATGAAAGACCATCCGGCCTCGGCCCCGGTCGCTGGCCGCCATGTCCATTCGGTAGCCCCGAGCGCTAAAGGGGGCCACGAGCTCCATAATCGCGTGATGCGACAGGAGCGTCCCGCGAGTCTCCGCCGGCCGAGATGGAAAAGGAGGGCCTGCCATGGCGTGAGGCTACGGGATGCCAGCTATAGTTAGCACCCGTATGTATCTGGCGGGGCGATTCCGTCCGGTCGCAACGCACACCGGTCGACGACCGGATCGGTACGTGTATCCGGATAACACCGTATCGACAGGGCTCCTGAGTCCTGCGCACACCCTTGGCATGTTCACTGCCGTTCCGCTGTTGGTCGTTTGCCTCGCCGGCGGCTCGTCGACGTCCACGGCGGTCGACGACCGCAAAGAGCCGAGAACGATCGACGCGATGTATGAGCAGGTAGCCCGGCTGGCCTGGGAGGACCCCTCTCGGTCCATCAACCTCGCGGATCAAGTCTTAGAAACCGAACGTTCGCCGCTGTGGCGGGGGAGATTCGAAGGGGCAGCGGCCGTGGCCTTGGTACAAGCCGGGCATGCCGGCTTGGCTCGACAACGATTCGAGAGAGCGCTCGCCGAGTTTCAGTCAGGTGGTCATTCTATGCAAGTTGGCCAGGTGCACCTGAACCTCGGGACCGAGGACCTCGACCGCGGAGAGTTTGCGCAGGGCATCCGCCACCTCGTCGAGGCCGAGCGCGCTTCGATCTCGGCCGGGCATCGAGTCATGAATGCCTGGGTGGACTTCACCCTGGCCAATGCACATATCGAGGCCGCCACCTCCAGCGATGACTTCGACGCTGCCCGCGTCTACCTATTCCGCGGCCTTCAAAAGCTCGGCCCTGACGATCCCGGCCTCGCGCAGGGAAGAGTTCGACTCGGGCCCCCCCCACAAGACCCCGAGGCCCTCGAGAAGTGGCGCCAACAGGAAAGCGACCTCGATGCTCGGTACTTGGTCTACCAACATCTGGCCACGATCGCGTTCCTCGAGGGCGACGCAGAGTCCGCTCTTCGTTGGATGGTCCCTCTTCAACACGTCGCTAACGCTCTCGAAAAGCCCATGAATCAGCTCACCGCGGCCAACCTTCGGGCCTCGATGCTCATCATCGACGGCCAGGTCGAGGAAGGCACCACCCTCTTCGAAAGCACCTTTCGCGAGCTGCAGGCACGACAAGTGCCTCGAGCTCTCACGGCCGCCGCCTCGCACGGGGCTCGCGCTTTTTTGTCGGCCGGCTCGGAGGACCGGGCGATGGAGTTGGCGGCTTCGGTGCTTCCACCGATCGACGGCAGCAACATCCCAACCCGACTAGCCCACGAAACGCTCGTCGAAATCTACAAACGCCGGGGTGAATCCGAAAAGGCGCTCGTGCATAGCGAAGCGCTCAACGCGCTCTTGCTGTCGTTCGCATCGGAGAACGGGCAACTCCATCGCCCGGTCCTCCGAGCCGGCCGACAAAAAAGCGCGAGCCCCGT
>JBCBRU010000492.1:0-6807 GCA_039819565.1 Myxococcota bacterium
ATGGATCTCGCCGCGTGGTCGTTCGGCGAAGAGGAAGCCTACCGAGGTAGGCGACGATGAGCGTCGCGAAGCGACGGCCGAGCGAGCACGCGGCGAGCGGCGCGGCCGAGGGGTATCAGAATTTGCGCCGGGCGCATCTAGGGCGACGTCGTTGCGGTCTCGATGGGAGCCAAGTGGACCACGAGCGGGAGGTGGTCCGATAAGTCACCGGCGAGCCCTCGGGGGACCTCAACGGAGACCACTCGGTATCCTGCGCCATACATCAAGTAGTCGAGTTTGCGGTTTGGCTCGTGGGCTGGGAACGTAAACCATGCCTCCTCGTTCTCGAGATACGCGGGGCCGGGCACGGTATCCACCAGACCTTGAACCCCACGGATGATCTCGAGGGTAGGGTCGTCAACGTGGCTGTTGTCTGGCTCATCAGCGTATCCGGAGCGCTGGGTGGCCTCGGGCGGCACGGTGTTGAAGTCGCCTCCGACCACCGTTCGCGGGAGCAGTTCGCGGCTCACCTGCTCGGCCACGATGCGGGCCTGCTGGATTCGGTTCTCCTGCGAAAACGCGTCGGTGTGAAGATTGAACAGCCGAACCGGTCCCGACGCCATCTGCAAGGTTGCTTGCTGATAGTAGCGAAACAGGTAGAAGAGGTTGTACCACCACGGGTTCTCGTCGGGTTTGGCCACCGTCTGCACTCGATGATCGGCCAGGGGGAACCGGCTCAGGATAGCGCCACCAGAGCGCATGGTTCCGAAGTGGTCCTCCGGTGGCCAATAAGGAAACGGGATGTACGGAGCCTCCCAGGACACGGCCTTCGCGACGAAGGGAAGCTCCACCGTGCGGGCCAGAGCTTCCGCTTGGTCCTGGCGGTGACTGCGATCGCAGTCGAAATCGACCTCCTGCAGGAGCACGACGTCGGGATCAAAGCTCCTTAGCACCCGACCCATCTCCTCGAGGGTGCGATCAAAATGCTCTTTGGGCTTCGCACCGCCGGACCCCACGGAGCCCCAGGCGATGTTCCAGGTCACCACGACGAGATCTTCGGGACCACGGGTGGCCGTGCGAGGTCTCGGGGACACCCCGGGGAGCTCCAGGACGCTCGGCTGAGTGACCTTCGGGCGCTGCACCCCACCGGCCATCCACAGCACGATGGCGATCGCGAAGAGAACCAGGAGAGCCAGGAGGATCACGAGACGCATGCGAGCCCGTTACCGCGGCCAAGACAGCGGGCCAAGCGCGACGCGCCGCGTTGTGATACGCGAAGCACCGTCGTCATGAGGCGCGAGGAAATGATCGAGCGGGCGTTCGCGGGAAACCGATTCGACCTGGTCGTCGTCGGTGGAGGGGCGAGCGGGGTAGGCGTGGCCCTCGATGCCGCGAGCCGGGGCTACTCGGTGTGCCTGGTCGAGCAAGCTGACTTTGGCAAGGGGACCAGCAGCCGATCCACGAAGCTAGTGCACGGGGGAGTGCGCTACCTCCAGCAAGGGGACGTCAAGTTGGTCACCGAGGCGCTTCGCGAGCGCGGGGTGCTTCGCGACAACGCTCCCCATTTGGTGCGCGATTTGGAGCTCATCATTCCGAGCTACGCTTTTTGGGAGAAGCCTTTCTACGGAATTGGACTCAAGCTCTACGACTGGCTCGCGGGGAGGAGAGGCTTCGGTGGAAGCCGACTCCTCGGGGCTGCCGAAGTCCGTGCGAAGGTCCCCGGGGTACGGTCCGACGGACTCCTGGGGGGTGTTCTCTACCACGATGGCCAGTTCGATGACGCGCGACTCTTGGTGAGTCTGGCGCTCACGGCCGCCGACTACGGAGCGGTGCTCGTAAATCACTGTCGATGCGAGGGCGTCACCAAGGACGCTGACGGCCGCGTCGATGGGATCAAGGTTCGGGATCTCGAAACCGGGCGTGAGGCCGGCATCGGTGCGCGGGCCGTCATCAACGCCACCGGGGTCTTTACGGACGCCGTTCGCAGGCTGGATACGCCCGAGTCCCCCGCCCTGGTCGCCCCCAGCCAAGGCGTGCATCTCGTTCTCGACGCTCACTTCCTCGCCGGACAGACGGCTCTCTTGGTTCCTCGGACGCCCGATGGTCGCGTGCTTTTCGCCATTCCGTGGCACGGACGAACGGTGGTCGGGACCACCGACACGGCGCTCGAGGCCCCAACTCTGGAACCGCGAGCTACCGAGGATGAGGTTTCTTTCATCCTCGAGACGGCGGCTGGCTATCTTGCCCGCGCCCCGCGGCGCGAGGACGTTCGCGCGGTCTTCGCAGGTATCCGGCCTCTCGTGCAGGCCGCAGGCGCCGAGAGCACCGCCGCCCTCAGCCGAGACCACACGCTCCTCGTCTCGTCGTCTGGGATGATCACCCTCACAGGAGGAAAGTGGACGACGTACCGCAACATGGCCGAGGACTGCGTCAACCGCGCAGCTGAGGTTGCAGGCTTAGCTTCGCGGACGTGCGTGACCCAACGCCTTCCCGTTCACGGGGCTATGAAGGCAGCGGATCTCGCGGATCCTCGTTCCGTCTACGGCTCGGATCGCGGCCGTCTAGAAGATCTTCAGAGAGCCGAGCCGCGGCTCGCCGGCCCCGTTCACCCTGGCCTGACCGCCTCGGGCGTCGAGGTGGCATGGGCTGTGGACGTAGAGATGGCCCGTACGGTGGAAGACGTGCTGGCCCGTCGTACCCGTGCGCTGCTGCTCGATGCGGATGCCGCCGTGGCGGCGGCACCGGCCGTGGCCCGGATCATGGCTGAGCGCTTGGGGCGTGACCAGAACTGGGCGCGGGATCAGGTGGCCGACTTTCGGAGAATGGCTCGCGCCTACCAGTATCGTCCTGAAGCGGCTTGAGAGTCGGCCCGGGGACACGTCTGCGATGAAGACGGGAGAGTGAGAAAGGGGTCGTCCCCGGGCCGCACCTTGAGCCTGAGTTTTTTGAGAATGACTTGCAATAAAAAAATCATGATGGGGGCGTTTTTCTCTCGATCGCTTAGCTTACTGATGAGTAAGTAAGTGACGTGGGCACAGATACCCGGGACGCGATTGTTCGCACCGCGGCGCGGCTGTTCCAGACGCGCGGCTACAATGGCTTCAGTTACGCCCACATTGCCGAGGCGCTCGGCGTCAAGCCGGCCGCGATTCACTACCACTTCAGGGGCAAGTCGGACCTAGGGGTGGCGGTCGCGGAGCGCTTTCGAGAGCGGTGGCGGCGCTTCTGCGCCAGCGCTGCCTCGGCCTCTCCACAGGATCGCCTGTTGGCTCTGCACGACGTTTACCTTCGCCTCGCCGAACGACGGCTGAGCTGTCCGATCGCTGTCGTGCACGCCGAGCTCGACGCCGTACCCGAGCCGGTACGCGCGTCGGCGATCGAGGTGCTTGAAGAGTGCGTGACCTGGCTCGAGGAAGCCCTCGAGGCGGGTCGAGCCGCCGGAGACTTTCGATTCGAGGGCGAGGCCCGGGCGCGCGCGCTGGTGCTGCTCAGTCTCGCCCAGGGTTCCCTCCAGCTTGCCCGAACCCAGGGGCTGGAGGTTTTCAACGCCACTCGCGAGCGGCTCGTGGCCGACCTCGTAGGGGCGACGAAGGAGGACGCATGAATGAACTCGTGATTCCGCTCGCTCGGAGGCCTCGACCCCCCCGCCGGGTAGGGCCTACGGTGCCGAGGGGCCTGCGTTGGGCCATGGCGGCGCTGGGCCGGGCCGCACCTGACCTTGCTGCGCGTACCGCTGGCCACCTCGTTTTCCGGCCTCGTCGGGTCGAGCGGCCCTTTCGGGAGCGGGTAGCCCGCGCCGAAGCCGCGGCGAGCTGGCTCGACACCCCCGTAGGTCGAGTGCGCGTGTATCGATGGAAGGCGGGACCTGCGCTTCCTTGGGAAGACCGACGACACCAAGGAAGGGTCCTGCTCGTGCATGGATTCGGGGGGCGGGCGACCCAGCTCGCGGCCTTCGTCGACCCTCTTCGGTCGCTGGGGCTCGAGGTCGTGGCCTTTGATGCTCCCGCCCACGGAGAAGCCCCCGGTCACACCATGGACGTACGACGGCTCCGAGATGTCGTGGTCGGGGTGGCAGAGGCCGAAGGGCCGTTCGTCGGCACGGTGTCTCACTCCATGGGGGCCGGGGCCGTGTTGGGCGCGGCTTCGCCCTCGTTGGGCCGGCTCGTGTGCATAGGCGGGCCCTACAGCCTCGGCGCCGTCGTGGATGTCCTCTCGCAGGCCCTTGGACTCGGTCGAGGTGCGGCCCGAGCGGCCCTGGACGCTGAGTTTCGCCATCGCGTGGGACCTCGGGCGTTTGAGGAGTTCGATCCCTCGTCCCATGCGGAAACCCTGGCGCAGCTTCCAGGGCTCGTCGTGCATGACGTCGACGACCGTGAAGTCCCCTTTGAGCAAGCGGAGAGATTGGCGTCGGTGTGGCCGGGAGCCAGGCTGCAGCCGACCGCAGGTCTCGGACACCGCCGTATCCTGCGGGACCCCGTGGTGGTGTCCACGGTGGTCGACTTTATGCAGGAGGGCCTTCGCGACGACGAGTCCGGTTCGAGCGGCTCTCAGCCCGCACCCGGGGAGCCGTCTTCCCCACCGTGCTGGGGGGTAGGGGTGGGCCTCGCCTGAAGCGTCTCAGCCCGGTGGCCAGGCGAGCGTACGGCCTCCAAGGACGTGGAGATGGATATGAAAGACGCTCTGACCGGCGTCCGCGCCGTTGTTCATGACGAGACGGTAGCCGCCTTCTAAGCCTTCCTGCTTGGCGACTTTGGTTGCAACCCACATCATGTGTCCCAGAAGGGGCGCATCCTCCTCCGTCATGTTTTCGATGCGGTCGATCGGCTTGCGAGGGATGACGAGCACGTGGGTAGGTGCGCCCGGATTGATATCCCGAAACACCAGCGTCTTTTCGTCCTCATAGATGATGTCAGCGGGGATCTCCCGGTCGATGATCTTCGCGAAGATCGTCTTCTCGGCGGTCATGCCCCGAGCATACGTCAACCGCTGGTGAAGGCGCGCGTCACCGCGCCCTCAGCGTCGGCCCGGTGACGGGCCAGATCCGCTGCGAGAGCGAGCTGACCCGCGGCCCGAACGCGGTTGTGCGCCGAGCGGCTCGGAAAGCGCTGCCGGTCCCATCCGAAATATCGGTCCTCTAAGGCGTCGCGACAAAACCGGGCCGCGAGCTCGACCATGATGGTCTGGGCGCCGATCACGAGGGCTTCTCGCTCCTCGTTCGAGAGCTGGTCTCGAGTGGCCGCGGCGTAGCCCGCCATGGCGCCTTCGAACAGCTCGAGATCGAACTGGGCCGCGGAGGCGTCCTCGCCTCGCGGATTGCACCACGACCGAAAGGCGTCTCCGAGCTCGAGGGGGAGGGGCATCCGAGCGATCGTGTCGAGATCGATGAGGGCGACGCCTTCGCCGCCGTCATCAAAGAGCAGGTTCGAAATCTTGGGATCGCCGTGAACGATCCGCTCCGGCACCGCAGGGAGTGGAGAGAGGGCCTCCGCCGCCTCTAGGATGGCCTCGCCGAGAAGGCGGATATCTTCGAAGTCTGCATGATCGGTGTAGGTGGCCAAAGCCTCGCGAAGCCCTCGAAGGTGCTGCGGCGTGTCGTGGACCCCGAGTCTCTGATGATGAAGAGGCTCGTCGAAGTCGGCGAGACCTCGATGAAATTTTCCGAGCAGCAGGCCTGCTTGGCGAGCCGACTCAGTGTCCGTCAGGTGATTGTGACACTGACCGTCAATCCAAGTCATGAGTCGCCAGACCCCATCCGGAGCTTCCGCGTCCAGGGTCCCTGCGCGGGTGAGGATAAGTCGCGGCGTGGTCAGACCCTTTGACGCCAAGTGGCTCGTGACGGCGTCGATATCCGCATGAACCTCCCGGCCGAAGATGGGCGCGAGGCGCTGGAGTGAGAATCGACCCTTGGGGGCATCTACCCGGTAGGTGACGTTGATGAGCCCCGTGGTGATGGGGGTGAGGCATCCGCCTTCAGCTTCCGCCCACGACGAGAGGATCGCCGCTGCTGTGTCCGTCACCACAGGCGCGCTCCGAGAAAACGAACAATCCACTCGAAAAGAGCCTCCCGCACGGTGGGGTCAGAGACTTGGTGAGTGAGCCCGACGAGCGGAAGCATCTCGAAGGGGCGTCCGGCTCGAAACAAGGCGTCGGCGAGCTGGAGCGTGTGCGCGAAGTAGACATTGTCGTCCGCGCTGCCGTGAACGAGGAGGAGAGGGCGATCGAGATCCTTGGCGTAGGTCAGCAAGTTACCCTGTCGATAGGTAGTGTCGTCCGCGTCCTCTGGCACGCCAAGGTATCGCTCGGTGTAGTGGGTGTCGTAGTACAGCCAGTCCACCACCGGCGCGCCCGCTACGCCCGCCTTGAAGATGTCGGGGCGACGAAGCACGGAGAGCGCCGACATATATCCACCGAAAGACCAGCCGTAGACTCCAACTCGGTCCGTATCCATCTGTGGGATAGACCGCGCGAGAGCCTCGAGGCCGCGGACTTGGTCCTCCAGGGGGACTTCGTGGAACCGATCTTTCAGCGCCCGTTCGAAATCCCGCCCCTTCCTCGGGGTTCCGCGTCCATCCACGCTCACGACGATGAAGCCGTGGTCGGCTAGCCACTGAGGGACGAACCACGCGGCCATCTGAGCTCGTACCAAGGACACCCCTGGGCCCCCGTACACGTAGAGGATGACCGGATACTTCTGGTCTTCACGGAATCCCTCAGGGCGAACCACGGCAGCCCGTAGGCCATCCGCGTGACGGAGCTCCACGGCCGGCGCGCGGGAGGGCGTCTCGGCTTCTATAGGTAGCGTCGCTCCCGCCGTGAGCTCGCCCTTGG
>JBCBRU010000493.1:0-6801 GCA_039819565.1 Myxococcota bacterium
AGCGGAAGCTCGTCGAGAGGGTTCCCGTGGGCGGGGCGGTGTCGCAGGCGGCGCCCCCGGTGTAGCTCTGAAAGACGGCGGAGGGCGCCTATACGGTTGATGGCTTCACCGTCTTCAACCTTCGCTCGGAGCCCCTCCGCGTCTTTCAGAGCTACACCGGGGGCGCCGCCTGCGACACCGCCCCGCCCACGGGAACCCTCTCGACGAGCTTCCGCTACGACGCGGTGGGCCGGCGCGTGGGCGTGGAGCATCCGGATGAGTTGCGCCCTGGAGGCCCGGTCGTGGAGCGAATGGTGTACGAGCCGCTTCGCGTACTGACCTTCGACGGTGAGGACAACAACCCACCAGCCCGCACGCCGACACCCCAAAGGTCGTGACCTCGGACGGGCTCGGGCGGACCGTGGCCGAAGAGCGACGCCTGACCAACCAGAGCGCTGTGACCGAGCTCCTCTACGATGGCCTCGGTCAGATGGCCGGCTACGTCGATGCCAGCGGACACCGGAAGTCCCAAACCCACGACCCCATGGGTCGGCTCCTCGAAGTCGTAGATCCGAACTCGGGCACGAGTCGGATGACTTATGACGACGCGAGCAACCTTGTGCATCGGATAGATGGCCGAGGGGTGGAGGTCGCCTACGTCTACGATGGACTCAACCGGAAGACCGAGATCTTCGACGTCCGCGACCGGGACGGCACCCTCATCAGCATGGGCTACGATCGCTCGGAAGGGTGCGACGCGAGCCTTTGCCAGAACGGTGCGGGCTACATGGTGCTCAAGCGCTACCCAGGGGGCGCAGACTTCCTCGGTCGCGACGTCCGTCGCCGGCCCTTCTCCCTGGTCCGGGTGATCGAGGGCCGGACCGATACCCTCGGCTCCCGCCACGACAACGCGGACCGCCTCATCGAACGGATCTATCCCGACGGCCGGAACCTCACCTACGAGTACGACGACGCGAGCCGACTCACGGCCATCCCCGGCGTGCTCGATAGCATCGAGTACGAGGAGAGAGGGGTCGTGTCGCAGCTCGCCTATCGCCACGGAGTCACGGAGTCCCGGCGCTACGACGCGCGCCTTCAGCTCCATGGCTACGACGTCCTGGGCGCGTCGGGGGAGCTCCTCCAAGCTCTGACCGTCCGCCGAGACCGAGCCAGCAACGTAACCTCGGTGGAGGATGGCGCGGCGGAGACGCTCAAGGGGCCGAGGAGCCACGTCCTCGACGCCTGGTATCGGTCGGTGGAATTGACCCGCGACGGGGCCGCCGAGAGTTTTGCCTTCGACACCATCGACAACATCCTCCGCCGAAGGGACATTACCTACGCCTACGACCGCGCGGGGTCGGCCACCGCCATCGGCGCCGAGGCCCGCCGCCACGACGGCGCCGGTCATCTCCTCGAAGGGGAGGGGATGAGCCACGACTGGGACTTCCTGGGTCGGCACGCCCTCAGCGAGGGTTCGGCTGGCACGGTGCGCTCGGTCTACGGCGCGGACCATCTCCGGGTGGCCCGCCACGTTGGAGGTGAGATCACCCACTACGTCGCTACGGACTTCGAGGTTCGGGACGGAGTGTCCGTCATCTATCCCATGGTCGGCCGCGCCCGCGTGGCGCGCCTTGAGTCCACGGATTTCGTTGGGCTCTGGCTGACCGGAGGAACCGTCGATATCTCTCCCCTGACCGCGGGCGAAGTCTTCCTCCGGGCTCCCAGCGCGGACCAGGAGGCGTGGCTCACGGCCAGCGCTCGAGCCGTCCTCTCAAGGGGTTGGCCGAGCCTGGTCGGGCTTCACCACGACGAGCTCGGCTCGGTGGTGCTGGCCACCGGTGCCTTTGGGGAAGTCACCGCTGGCGCCGACGGTCCGGTGCTCGGTCGAAGGAGCTTCGGACACTTCGGGGCCGAGGCGGTGAGCACGGGCTTCGTGGACCGGCGCGGCTTCACCGGGCAGGAGCACGAGCCGACCGGGCTCATCCGCTACGCGCATCGGGTCCTCTCCCCCGCCGACGGACGTTGGCTCAGCCCCGATCCTGCCTTCCAGGATCTAACGGAAGCCTCCCTGGACCGCCTCCCGGAGGCCGTGGCTCGCTACAGCTACGTGCTCAACAACCCCGGCACTCATGTGGACCCCGAGGGCTTGAAACGCAAAAGCGCGGCCGCCAAAGCCAAAGCCTTCGGGCGTACCGTGAAGACAAAGGCGAAGGCCCTCAAGCGCCAGGTTGGAAACCGGCTGGCCGGCTTGCGTCGAACGATCGGCAACCGTCTGCAGCGCACCTTCCGGCCCGAGGCAGCACGGCGCGCAGCCTTCCAGCGGCGTGAAGCCGCGGCCCTCGAAGCCTTCCGGCAGGAAATACGCGCCATGCCCCGACCCGATAGCTGGCGCAACCGGAATTACTCGCTGGACAGCCTGGAGTCCTTCTCGCCCCTCCTTTCCTTCGGTGACCGACCGAGGAGCGGGGAGAGCCTGGTGACCTACAGGACCTCGTTCTTCAGCGCGGGCGGGGAAAGCACCGGGTCCCGGCCGGTCTCCGTCGACTCCACGCGTGCGCCTGAACTTGCGGTGCAGTATCGCCGCAGCTTCGTGAGCAACGCGTTCGCGCGCATGCGCTCGAGCAGCGGCGGAACGGACTCGACCGGGCCGAACCTCTGACCCGCCCCCCCGGGGCTCCCACATATCGTTCAATCCAATCGCGCCCATTCGTTTCCGACCCGTTCCCTGCGCTCGCTGGGCCCGATAGGTTACGCACACCTCGCTGCGGGCCGCCTTTTGGCTCGCCATTGACACAGAAAGACGGCTCCCATGACGAAGAATACTCCTCCATCGGCTCCCCTCACCTCTGCACCGGAGAAGCCTCCGTCCCTTCGGCCGGCGGCCCGCCTCGCTGAGAGCGCTCTCGTGAACCGGATTGGGCCTCCTATATCCCTCGGCGACGAGCCCGTCGATCTCTCCTATGCGGATGAAGAGACGATAAGAGAGAGCGGTCTGAACATCACAGAGATGGAGCAAGCTTGGAGACAGAAGGCGTGCAAAACCGAGAATCGCATGCGTCCAAGCCATGCCTCCGAGACCCGCGACGACCCTCAGCTAGAAACGGAGCTTGTGATGGAGCACGCCGAAGAGGCTCAACCTGGCGCGGCGGCTCAGGGCGAGGCTCGGGGGACCGGTCTTCGCCCAATCCCTCTTCTACGGTCGAGACCGTTGACGGACTAACCGGCGACCGGATGACGTGGGCTCTGGGTTTGGATAGGTAGCTCAGCACGCCGAGGCGCCAATGTTGGCTGCGCAGCCGTTTCTGAAGACCGGCCGGTACTCGAGTGGCGGTGGATATCGCCGGATAGCCTCCCGGAAGAGATGCTTCGGCACGACGCCCCGATTGATGCGGTGGAGAAGAATGCGACTGGACGGCGGCCTTTCGCCCGACGCCGCGTCATCGAGGGGGTTTCGGAAAGGAACCCGTGACCCGTACCGTGACTCCCGCTGACGAGGAGGGTTCGGTTCTTCTAAGTGCCTTTTGCTCCACGGACGCTTCGCTTTTCGTGAGCGCCTTCCCATGCTCGAGCTCGTCTTTCGGCGGTCGCTGCAGAAATACGGGATCCTTCGCCGCGTTTACTACGACAACGGCCAGGTCTTTCGCTCCCATCATATTCCTCCCTCGGCGCTAACGGAAGCTGACCAGCCGTGCTCGTCAGAAGTGCTCCACCGCTCGCGGTGGATTCTGTTTGGGAGGTGAGGACGTGACGCGAAGAGGTGGACGGCGACGTCTCGCTCGGCGGTCCCTGGACGTCGAGTTGACGGGAGCTCAGAAAGGGAGGTCTTCTTCGGACCCGAGGTCGCGCCGGTCGTCGATGAGGCCCTCCTGCTCAGCGAGGAGCAGGCCGATGTCGGCACCGTAGGTGCGCCAGATCTCGTCGGCAAGGCGGTTCAAGAGCTGCGCGAGGAGGAATGCCTTCTTCGCAGTAAGATCAGGGAGGAGATCGAAGACCGTGGTGGCTTGCTGGGTGGGCATGGTTTCACCCCTGAGGTGTGCGGAGCGATGCCCCGTCAATCTGAATCGTCGTGCAGTGATGGAGGAGGCGGTCGAGGAGCGCCCCCACCATCTCCTTGTTTCCCAGGAAGCCGTACCAGTCCTCGTAGGGAAGGTTGGTGGTGATGATGGTCGCCTTCTTCCCGTAACGTTCCTCCATCAGTTTGAAGAAGATGTTGCTCTGTTCCGGCCTTAGGTTGAGGTAGCCCATCTCGTCGATGACGATGAGGTCGAGGTCGACGAGGCGATTGAGGAGCTTGCGGGAGGAGTGATCGGCGAGGGAACGATACATCTCGTCGAAGAGTTCCTGTTCAATCTGCGTCCTCTTGACCACGGGTTGTTGCTTCCAGGGGTAGGTCTGCAGGGCCCATCTCTCCGGGAGTCGAGCCCTTCGAATCCGATGCTCGAGGAAGCGCTCCTGTTGGGTCTGATGCTCCTCCCGCAGCAGGCGGGTCAGGAAGTCGGAGTAGCTCGGGGTGGTCTTCTCGGCACTCTTCAGCTCGCGGTCGAGAATCTCCCGAATCCTTCGAAGCTTCAGCCGGTCGAGTAGTTGGTCTAGGTCGTCGTTCATCACGTATCTCCAGGGGAAGGTTGAAGTAGTCGCCCGCGATCCTCTGCAAGACCATCTGCTCGATACGACTCAGGTCGATGAGGTCGTGTTCGAGAGCGACCCGCACGCCCTCGACGAGGGCGTCGGTGCTCACAAAGCAAGCTATGTCCATCGAAGATCCGGCCAAGGTCGATGGTCTCGTGCACCCTCAGCCTTCTCCCGTTCATCCGCTCCGGTTGGGGGACCGAGTCGCGGTTGGTGTGGAGGCTGAGATAGCCCTCGACGTCGACGCGGCGCTCGTGGGCGTCGTAGACTTCAGGAGTGTGGTTTGAGAGTGGGCGCAGGTTGGGCTGCTCTGCTACCCAAAGCATCTGCGGCGCAGCTCCCAGATGCCGCCGAAATCGAAGATTAGAGGCCTCGCACCAGGTCCGAAGCTGGGCATTGCAATCCTCCATGTCCTCAAAAGGTGCGACCTTTGTAGAAGTTGTTCTCGATATAGCGAAAGGGTCGTTCGACACGCCCTGACCGATTCGCATGCCCCACCGCGTGAGCTTCGAAGCGAAAGCCGAAGCGATGCGCGAGGGCCTGCATCGCGGGCGTGGGGCGGGCGTCCTTACCTCGACCCTGGGCAATGATGACGGAACTATTGTCGATCATACACCGCCCCGCACTTCCCCCGAGGTACTGAAGCGCGTGGGTGAGGAAGACGCGGCACTCGAAACGGGTTCAGCGGTGGAAGACCTGCGCATACAGAAGGCGGCTGTGACAGAGAACTAAGCTGGCGCACTATAGCTTGCGGCGCTTATCCCCGAGCAGGACCTCGTGACGGGAAGTATCGTGGTGCACCTCCTCGCCCGGGTTGAAGTGGTATCGTCCAGCCAGTATCCGTGGTTTGGCTCCCATGCCTTCGCGCCGGCAGAAGTGGGTGAGCGTCGAGTACGCGATCTCGAGAGCGTGACGGGATGTCAGCTCCTCTCGTACGCGGACAAGGTTCCCATCGCAGGTCTCGTGCAGAGTGCGGACCTTCTCGATGTGGTCTTCGAGGCGGGCTTTGCGCTGGAGCCGGGGAACGGCGGCTTCGCCGCTGTCGAGGACGGACCGGACGATGTTACGGGAGAGCTTCAGCGCCCTCGAGATGGCGCGCTTGCCGAGGCCCATCTTGGAGAGTTGAGAGATGGTGAACCGAGTCTCCTCGTCGAGGATAGAAAGTATCCATTCGCGCTTCGAGTCGCTCCAAGGCGTGACAAGTCCTCGTTCACGCATCTCGAAGACCGTCGAGTGCTCGAGGAGTTGGGGAGGTCAGCATCCGTAGCATCATCTGACCGGTGCACCGCTGGAGCTCACGCAGCTCTTCAACAATCGGGGGCCATGGATTCACGGGGCGAGTGTCGGAGCGACTTCGACCTCGACGCCGGCACCCTCAAGGTGCGCGGGGAACTGGGCAAGTTAGCCGACGAGAAGCGGGGGCGCATTGTCCCCGTGTCGCCTCACCTCGTCGACTACCTGGCGGGCCCCGGTCGTCGGGAAGGCTAAGTGGTGTCCTCAAAAATAAGGGGAGAGCGCGAGCGGGAAGGCCGGCAGCGGGACATGATTCACGGCTGGGAGCGGGCCGGTGTCGGTCCTGAGGTGTGGGTGGCGCGGAGCCACCACGCCTTCCGGAAGGGGTTCATCACCGAGCTGAAGAGGGCTGGCGCGGACCCAGACGCGGTGGAGGTCCTCGTCGGCCACAAGCTGCCCGGTCTTCGGGGCCGACCCGAGGGCGATGCCCATGCAGGCTGCCGTGGCTCTAATTCCGCCCCTCGGAACCGGCGTCGCAGAGGGCAACGTCATTGATCTAGACGCGGCCTCGAAGCGGGCCGGCTCAGCCTCATGTGCCCTCGGTGTGCCCTCGCGTCAGAGGGTGCCTGGGGACCCTCAATCATCCCAGCATCTTGTCGAGTGTTGGCGGAAGCGAAGCAGCCCTTCGGGCCGCGCCTCCGGCCCGGCAGGGCCGGTGCCCAAGAATGGGAATCGCTCATCATCGCTGAACGAAGTGAAGCGTGATGCCGAGACCCGCGCGCTTCGCCCCCTGGCGCCAAGGGGGAGCATGGGCGGAAGCGAAGCGGCCCTTCGGGCCGCGCCCCCGGCCCTGCAGGTCCGGTGCCCAAGAATGGGAATCGCTCATCATCGCGAAGTGAAGCGTGATGCCGAGACCCGCGCGCTTCGCCCCCTGGCGCCAAGGGGGAGCATGGGCGGAAG
>JBCBRU010000494.1:0-6798 GCA_039819565.1 Myxococcota bacterium
ATCGGCAGAGGCTAGGGCACGCGGTACAGGTCGCGTGACCGCGGCTCTCCGCGGTGTCGAGCACGGGGAGAAGCGCCATCGCCACGTGGGTTAGCCGAGGACTCGGCTCGGGTCGAGCTGCGCGGTCAGCCGCGCCTCCACCGCCGCCCGCACCGAGGGAGCGGGGGCCAAGCTCGACCCGAGCCGAGTCCTCGGCTAACCCACGTGGCGATGGCGCTTCTCCCCGTGCTCGACACCGCGGAGAGCCGCGGTCACGCGACCTGTACCGCGTGCCCTAGCCTCTGCCGATCGAGCTGTCCGGTGGCCCGGGCCGAGGCCAGAGAGTCCGTCCAGCCCCAGCGGCTCATGGTGCAAGCAGGTTTGCTCAAGTCCGGGGCTTTGAGCCCGGTAGGACTGGGGGACGCTCCGTTTCACTGTACGGACTGCGGGGCCTGCGAGGCCGCGTGCGGTCTCGGGGTCGAAGCGCCGCTTCATCTGCAGCTGGCGCGCGGGAGAGTGATGGCGGGCGGGGAAGGGCCGAGCGCCGCCGCTGAGATCGCGGGCGGCTTCGGGGTGGCCGGGAACCCCTTCGGAGAGTCGCTCGAGTCGGTGCTGGAAGCGCCCGCCGACGCGTTGGGTCTAGGTATTCGTCGTAAGGCGGAGATCGTCTACCACCCGGGCTGCGTGACCCTGCGCCACGTACCGGACGCGGTGGCTTCAGTGCTGGTCGCGATGTCCCGGGGCAGCCTGCCCGAGCTTCGCCTTACGTCGGTCTCAGGTCAGTGCTGCGGCGCTCCGCTTGCCTGGGCGGGAGACCTGGAGGGCTTCGCGTCCCACGCCGCGCGCTTCGCGCGGGCCCTGGAAGGCTGCCGAAGCCTCATCGTGCAGGATGCTGGCTGTGCCCGCACCCTCCGCCATCTCTACCCGCAAGTGGGGGTGTCGGCTCCCGTCGAAATTCGGAGCCTCACTGAACTCATTCCCCCGGAGCCCATTCGGAGCTCGGCGCTCTTCGTACCCTGCCAGCTCCGACGACAACCGGGCCTTCGGACCGGCGAGACGGCGCTGGGACACGGGGGCGCCGGCGAGCCCCGGGTGGACGAAGGGACGCTGTCGAACGCCTGCTGCGGGGCCGGCGCGCTGCTCCCCGAGACCGTACCCGAAGTGGCGGCGGCCATGGGGGGCGAGATTCTCGAGGCCTTTCGCGCCACGTCGGCCTCGACGTGGTACGTGGCCTCGTCGAGGTGTGTCGCCCACCTCCGGCGCGTCGACCCCTCCGCGCCGGTTTTGGAGGTGGCCGGTCGCCTCGAAGCCCGGGAGGATTCGAGATGAGCCGACGTACCTGCGTGATCGTCAATCCGGCCAGCGGTGGTGGAGCCACGGGCCGAGCTTGGGCGGGCCTGCAGCCCGAACTGGAAGCGAGGCTCCCCGGAGGCCGGGAGATCGCTTTCACCCAACGACCCCTACATGCCACGGAGCTCGCTCGGTCCGCCGTCGAGCGGGGGTTTGACGCCATCGTATCCGTCGGCGGGGACGGGACCTTGAATGAGGTCGTCAACGGCCTCTTCGCTCCCGACCCGGAGCTCGGCCTCGGGGAGTCGGTGCTGCATCCGGGGCTCGAGCTGTCGGTCGTCCGGCGGGGCACGGGTGGAGACTTCGCCCGCTCGCTCGAACTTCCCGGGCGGGGTCGAGGCGTCTTCGCGCACCTGGACTCGCCTCGACGCAAGCCGATGGACCTTGGACTGTGTACCTATCGGACCGAGGACGGACGCGTCCGGCGCCGCGCTTTCGCGAACGTGGCCAGCTTTGGCCTCACCGGGCTCGTAGACGCCAAGATCAATGCCTCTGGGAAGAAGCTGGGCGCGCTCTCTTTCCTCGGGTCCACGGTGTCCGCACTCTACGAGTATCGACGCCGTGAGGTCCGCGTGGCGGTAGACGGTCAGACGCTGCACGAGGGCCCGGTGCTCCTCGGCGCGGCCGGCAACGCATCCTATTTTGGAGGAGGGATTAAGATCACGCCCGAGGCGGACCCGCACGATGGGTTGCTCGACGCGGTGGTCCTGACGCACGCGGGCCCGACCGAGGTGAGAAAAGTGCTCGACGTGTTCTCGGGTCGCCACGTGCGATGGTCGAGCGCGCGGGTGGCGAGAGGTCGTCGGGTGGAGGCCACCTCCCTGGACGGCAAGCCCTGCCTCTTAGACCTCGATGGCGAGCAGCCCGGGATCCTCGACGCGGAGTTTCGTCTCGTGGCCGATGCCGTCATCCTGCAGCTTCCCTGACGGCTCCATGGTGAGACCACGTCCGAGCTGCTAGGGTGCACAACGCTCTTCGTGGACCCGCGTGCATCAGCGCTCGACCCTCAACGCAGGATGGAGCTCGACCGCCGGCTCGCGGCCTCCGGTCTCGACCTGGATGCCCTCGACCCTCGCCTCCGAAGCCACCTCGAACTTCGCGCTTCCCACCCCGAGGCTCGTCTCGGAGTGGGACGGTACCTTCTCACCGACGAGCTCGGCCGGGGGGGCATGGGGGTGGTGTACGAAGGATGGGATCCGGTCATCGGGCGAAGGGTCGCCATCAAAACCCTCGAGCTTCATCTGGTCGCGGAGGAGGAGCGGGAGGAGGTGGTCGAGCGCTTCCGTCGAGAGACCCGCATCGTAGGCAAGCTCGATCATCCGGGCATTGTGACTATCTACGACTCGGGCGTGGAGCAGTGGCGCCGAGAGTCCCGTCGCGCCGATGAGCCCGAGACGATCTTCTATTACGTGATGGAGCGACTCGAAGGGCGCTCGCTCTCCGACGAGCTTCGCGAGCGCGCCCCGCTGGATCCCCTGCGGGCGGTCCGCGTTGCCCGGTCCCTGGCCGAGGTCCTCGACCGGGCCCACGACGAAGGCATCATCCATCGGGACATCAAACCCTCGAACGTCTTTCTCCGCGACGAAGGCGGAGCGGTGCTTCTCGACTTCGGTATCGCGACCGCCGGGACGGGGGTGCTGACCCAGCAAGGTCAGATCTTGGGAACACCCTCCTATCTCGCCCCCGAGCGTCTTCATGAAAAGGAGACGCCCATCGACGGGCGGGCGGATCAGTTTTCGCTCGGCGTCTTGCTCTTCACGATGCTCGCCGGCAAGCCGCCTTTCGTGGGTAAGGACATGTACGATGTGATCGACAAGATCACAAAGGACGACCCTCCCGCTCTCGATGAGCGCTCCCCCGGGGGGCAATCCCTCAGCCGGATCGTCGAGCAACTCCTGGCTAAGGACCCCGAGCAGCGTTTCGCGACCGCGGGCGCGGCCGCCGAGGCTCTGGCCCAGGTCGAAGCGGAGCTTTCGGCCGAACGGGCGTCCCCCGCGAGGCCGGCGCCAGAAGTGGCCGCGCGAGCCGTCCAGCCGGCTGGGACCCCTGTCGTCCCGAGTACGGATCTTTCCGGGCTCGAGGGCGAGGCCACCGCCATCGGCCTCCCGCCCGAGGTGACTCAAGAGGGGCTCACCCTCGGGGAGGAGGGAACCACGGGAGATCTATCTACGGACCCCGAGGTCTCGAGTGCCGGTGACGCTGCGCCGTCTCCGCGGGACGAGGCGGCCCCCGCCGCCCCCGGACCTCTCTCTCTGTGGCCGGGAGACGACACCGCCGCCGAGGCCACCGTTGCGGACATGGCGGACGAGGCCACGGGGACAGATTCGGACGCTCGCCGGGGGCCCCGCTTCGAGGTCTCGTTGGTCGAAACCGACGACGTCATGGTTCGACCTCTCCGGGACTCCGAGATTTCGGACGAAGAGCTGGTCACCCAAGCCGCCACTGCGGTGCATCAGGCCGGAGCGGGCGAGCGTCCCCGACGAGAGCCGGAGCCCCGGCGACCCACGCCTCTACATCTCGAGCCCGAAACGCCCTCGGAGCCGGAGGCCCCGCAGCGTCGGGCGCGGGAGAAGAAAAAGAGCGCTGCGCCCCGGATGGACGTGCGCGTGCGCGAGTCCTCGTCACGATGGAGGTGGCTCGACGATCGTAAGCCCCTCCTGATCGCAGGCCTGCTTCTTTCCGTCGGAGTAGGCCTGGCCCTCGGACGGATGGGGCGCCGCGCGAGCTCGCCCGAGGGTTCGGTCGCGGATGAGAGTCCGGTCGCGGTGGTCGCGGCGGAGCGGAGGACGTCCAAGCCCCAGCATCCGCACGGGCGGGCTCTCCTCTCTGACGCGGAGGCCGCGCGGACCTCGGGCGAGCTGGAGCGAGCCGAGGCGCTCTACGCTCGGGCTGCGGAGGCGGCCGCCGCGGATCTCGCTCTGAAGGCGCGCGCCTATCTCGGGCGCGCCGATGTCCTCCGGGCGGCCGGGCGCGAGCCGGACGCGGTCGAAGCCTACCGGGCGGTTTTGGCTCTCGAGGTCGACGGCCCAGAGCGAGGTCAGGCTCGAGTGGCGCTCGGTGAGCTGGGGATTCGGCCTCGGGAGCGAACGGCGCGCCGAAGAGCGGCCGCGCCCCCGCCCCTCAAACCCCGAGCCCCTCCTGCCCAGAAGAGCGCCGAGGATGCCTGTCGCGAGCTCCTGTTTCGACACGCGCGAGCCCCCGAGGCGGCGGTTCGGGGCTTTGAGGCCCTCGCCGAGCGTCATCCGCGCGCGCCCTGCGTACGTTGGAATCTGGGCGTGAAGTACGAGCGCGTAGGCCGCATCGACGACGCGGTCGGGGCGTACCTACGCTACCTCGAGTTGGATCCGGAGAGCGGGCGTCGGGAGGCGGTGTTGCGTCGAATCCGAAGCTTGGAGTCGCGGTGAGCGGATCTGCTCCAAGCTGGCAACTAGGCTTGCGGGAGCGGCGACGGGTGCTGGTGGCGGTGGGCCTAGCCCTCGCGGCCGGGCTACCCAGCGCTTCGCGGCGGCTGTGGCCAGAACCGCGGACGGCGCCCCTGGAGAGGTGTGCGTTTCGCGCTGGGGAATGCGGGGATCAGCGCGGAGATCCGGTGCGGGGCCTTTGGCTCGGGGTTCGGATGGACATCAACACCTGCTCTTCGGACGCCCTTCAGGTCGTACCCGGCATCGGCGCGGCTCTGGCTCGCCGCATCGTCGAGGATCGCGAGCGCCACGGGGCCTTCCGAAGCCTAGAAGACGTCGAGCGGGTGAAGGGCATCGGGCCAGCGCTGCGGGGCCGGTTGGCTGACTATGCCGAGGTAGGTTCGAAGTAGAGCTCGGAGGGAAGCTCCTCCAAGAAGCGAGAGGGGATCTTGGCGCCCCGCTCGCCCGGGCTCCGAGAAGGCCAGGTCAGGGCCAGGTAGCGGCCGGCGCGGGTGACGGCGACATAGAACAAGCGGCGCTCCTCCGCCTCTCCCCCGGGATCCCGGAGCGCCGCCCAGGATGGGAAGCGTCCTTCGCAGAGTCCCGTCACGAAGACCGCATTCCACTCGAGCCCTTTGGCTCCGTGCACCGTGGAGAGGGTCAGGACGTCGTCCTCGCTCGCTCGGTCCTCTTCGCCGGCGGCGAGCTCGTCCAGGAAGGCTTCGGGAGACATCCCACCGAAGGCGGCGAGGCGGCCCAGATCGTCGATCGCGTCACGCTCATCCTGGGCTCGGGCGAGGACGCCTTTGGCTCCGAGATCCGGATCCGTAGCGAGGGCGTCGAAGAAGGGGCCCACTCCGCCGCGGAGTGTGGCTGCAAGGCGGCGCAATAGGGGCTCGAGCCCGACCAATCCCTCGCGAGCCCGACCTGGAGAGCTCTCGACCGCCTGGGCCAGGACCGCCTGGGGGTCCTCCTGGTCCCGGAGGGCGGCGACGATCCGATCGGTGGTGACTGGTCCTACCCCAGGACGGAGGGCCAACACTCGTCGCCAGCCCGTCCAGTCTTCCGGATGGAGGATCACGCGAAGATGCGCGACCGCGTCGGCCACATGGGGGCGGTCGAAGAATCGCGACCCCGCCCGCGACGTGAAGGGGACTCCGGCTTCCGTGAGCGCGAGCTCGAAGGCGCTCGCGTCGCGGTGTCGGCGCACGAGGATGGCTTGATCGCGCCAGGACACCCCGCTCGCCTGGAGCTCACGAGCGCGACGCGCAACCCATCCTGCTTCGTGCGCCTCGTCTTCGGCGGCGTGGACCTCGACCGGCGCCCCCCGCGGCAGGGCGGACCGCAGGTCCTTTGGAAACTGCAGAGGATTGAGCTCGAGGGCGGCACGGGCCACGCCGATGATGCCGGGCGTGCTTCGGTAGGAGGTCACGAGGCGATGAACCTCGGTCGGAGCACGGGTGGGGAACTCGAGGATGTTGTCGAACCGGGCCCCGCGAAAGCCGTAGATGCACTGGGCGTCATCGCCGACGACGAACAGGTGGGCGCCGGTCCGGGTGAGGTCCTCCGCGAGTTCGGCCTGGAGCGGGGTGGTGTCTTGGTACTCGTCGACGAGCACGTGATCCAGGCTTGCTCCGAGGAGCTTGGCCGAGGGCTGATCGGGGTGAAGGAGCTCTCTCCACAGCACCAAGAGATCGTCGAAGTCGACGCTTCGCTGCTCCGCTTTGGCGCGGCAGTAGTGATCAGCCGCCGTTTCGAGAGCGCCCGCGAGAGTTTGGAGTTCAGGGGCGTGATCGAGCAGCACCTCTTCGAGCGGGCGCTCGTCGTTTTCGGCCCGGCCGAGCAGACCCAAAAAGCGGGCGCTCGAGACCCCCGGAGGGCCTCGAGGATCCAGACCGGCGGCGACCAAGCTCTCCTCGACGAGGGCCTTTCGTCATCCTGGGACGGGACGGACGAAAGGCCCTCGTCGAGGAGAGCTTGGTCGCCGCCGGTCTGGATCCTCGAGGCCCTCCGGGGGTCTCGAGCGCCCGCTTTTTGGGTCTGCTCGGCCGGGCCGAAAACGACGAGC
>JBCBRU010000495.1:0-6785 GCA_039819565.1 Myxococcota bacterium
ATGGGGCGCTCCCGCGCCTCTCGCTCGGCGCAACCTCGACTGGACGCGGTGGTTGCCATGCTCAAGATACTGGTGCGCCACGCCGGCGATCTTTCCAAGGGAACCCCGGGCTAGGACGACGCTGGTCCCCCGACGTCGGGGTTTGGTACGTGCACAGGGCCGCTTCGATGACCGAATCTTCCCCCATCACGGAGCCTCGAGTCCCCTCACGGGAGACCCAGGACGGAGCCGAAGCCGCCGTGGCGGAGGCGCTTGAGCGCCGGCTCGCGCCCCTTGGCTTCGTCCACGAGGGGGTCCATTTCGTCCGCGAGCGGGAGGGTGTGGCTGAGGTCGTGGAAGCCCAGCACTCGGTCTACGGAACTCGTTTGACCGCGAACCTGGGGTTGGACCTCGTTTGGCTTCGGCCCCTCGTACGCTGGATTCGGCGCCCCGACCTCGGCCCTCATGCCCATGATTGCGTGCGGTGGATCCGCGTGGGTCTGGTCGAGGATCGGCGCGGCGATCGCTGGTGGAGTTACGAGCCGGAGGACGGGAGTTCGCTGGCGACGGCCGCCGACGGGCTCGCCGAGCGGGTGGCCGGGCCCGGTCTCAGCTGGCTGGGCCGAGAGCGGGAGTCCGCTGCCTTTCTCCAGCACGCGCAGCGATGCGTGGAGCGCTCTCGATCACGCATCCATCCGGAGGGGGGCTACCTAGAGCTGCGGCTCCTAGCTGCCGTCCACGCGTGGCGCGGAGACTTTGCCCGTGCGGGAGCCCTGTGTGCTCGCGCCGGGACCCATTGGGAGGAGGAGCGCGCTCGCCTCGTGATGGCCCGGGATATCTACCGCCGACGCCACCCGAACGCGCCGGCTCGGCTGCCCCCCGTGCCCAACCTCCAAAGGGAGCTCGAGCGCATTACTGAGCCCACCACGGGCGCTCGGGCGCTTCGCCGGGCGGGGGTGGGACGGCCGCGGCGGTTGCCGTCCGAGTAGCGCCAGACAGGGTCAGTTCGGGGGGAACGAGCATCGCGCGGTCTCGGTCCCAGGCTACGGTACGCGAGATTCCCAGCCAGCGAAGACGTCCATCGAACACCGGCATCCCACGCGCGAGTTCGAGAGAGCTGCGCAGGTTCCCCTCCAGCCAAGCTTCTTCACCGAGGTGGGTGAGCGCGCCCGTGACCACACCCGCGCGGGGCCGAGTGCTGACGAGAGCGAAGACGTCCATACCGGGCTCCCGTGCCTCCGTCGGAGATGGGGTCGCCACTTGGAGGCCCACCGACGCCGCGGAGTCTCTGAGGTCGAGGTGCGCTACCCGCAGGGCGGTATTTACGTCTCGGACTGTGGCTTCGATCACGCCCGTGGGCCCCTCAACGCGAATCTCGGTCGCGCCCTCGACTAGGAAGGACTGGCAGGTGATTTCATGAGCTCCGGTGACCACGCCCCACCCATCGACCTCTCCCGCGAGAAGAGGTTGGCTTTCCGAAACCGGAGTTCTTGCTCTCAGATAGGCCACATGTTGGCGGAGCAGAAGAGCAGCACGATCCAGATCGTTGGCGTTCACGGGAGATAGGGGTCGAGGCAAGGGCGTGGCCGCTACCAGGACCGCGAGCAGATACACGCCACTATTTGGCCCTGCGAAAGCCACGCTGTCGAGCGCCGCTCTGTGCGAGGCGCGACACGAACCCACTGTACATCCAGGATCCGAACGTCATGATGCGCCCCATGAATGCTGACCGTCGTGCCCTTGGCCTCGCGCCCCTCGTTGCTCTTGTGAGCGCCGTGTGGGTCTCGAGCGCCGTTTCTGCGCAAGCGGAAGGGCCGATTCGTCTCGGCAAGGTGGCTGGCCCCTCATGGAGTCGAGTTCGAGCTGCCGTGCAAGTTGTTTTGACGCGAAAGAAGGTGAGCCTAGCTACCCCGGGGACTCTGGAATCCGGGCGCGTCACGGGTTTGGTTCGAGAAGTGAAAGGCGTCCTCGTAGCGGACGTGTCTCTTCTGGATGCCTCCGGGCGTAGGCGCGCCCGGGCCGAGTTTCGCGGGGCTGATGGGCGCTCCCTCGCCAAGGACGTGAAGGCTCGTTTTTGGTCCGAGTTTGGAGATCAGGTTCGGGCGCTGACCGCGTCGACGGTGGCCGAGCCTACCGAGCCGACCAAGCGCAAGACCAAGTCCCGCCGCCGCGCGCGCCCTGCTTCCCCCGCGGCCGGGGACGAGCCGCGTCGACGATCGAGGGCGTCGACCGCGGCTCGACCGTCGAAGACTTCGGGGTCGGTCGTCGTCGCCGAAGCTCCTGCTGCGTCGGGGGCCCCCCGTAGATTGGCGGCTGAAGCGATTCGGTTTCGGGTCGGGGTGGGGCTCTTCGCCCGTGACCTTTCGTGGGTGGACGACATCTTCGAGTCCCTGGCCGGCTACCAGTTGGGCGCGGCTCCTGCTTTCCGCTTCGATGCCGCTTGGTTTCCGGGAGCCCACTTCGAGAGCGGTCCCCTGAGCTGGGTCGGGCTCGACGTCGAGGCCGAGCTGCCCTTCGCCGTCGAGAGCAACCGCGGAGGTACGACCTTCCCCACGGCGGCGAGCGCATGGCGGTTGGGAGTGCTTGGGCGCCTGCCTCTAGACCCGGTCGAGTTCCGGCTCGGCGCGGCCTTTGGCGAGCGTCGCTTTCATCTCGAGACCTCAGAGGAAGGGTTCTCCGTCCCGGACCTTCCCGAGGTGCGCTACCAGACCTTCGGTTTCCGCGCGGGAGCCACGGTGAGGATTGTCGATCGTGTGGATGTGGACCTTCACGGCGGATGGGGTTTCATGCTCGACGCCGGAGCCATCGGGCGAGGCCCATGGTTTCCTCGCAGCGAGAGTCACACCGCGAGCGTGGGTGGAGGCGTGGCCGTCCACATCGATGGCGGAATCAGCGCCTTCGGGCGGTTCGACTGGCAGGGAGCGTACTTCAACCTACGCCCAGAGCCGGGCGATGCCCGTGTCGCAGGTGGCGTGCTCGACCAGTTCTATCTCGCTTCGATGGGAGTCGCGTTCGCAGGACGCTAGGATGGGGGTAGCGGCGCCGCGCCTTGCCCTCGATCGAGCGGGCCGACGGCCGAGGAAGGGGGGTCAGACCGCTTCGGCGGCGGGCTTCTTGGAGCGTTCCTCGAGCACGTGGCGAATGTAGCGGAGTCCGTTCTCCACGCAATTCGTCATCATGTCGGTCAGCATGGCCTCCATGTCCTTCTTCGCCAGGCGAAGAGTGTCGTAGTAGCGCTGGCGCTCCGTGGCGTGAAAGACCACCGGCATATAGCCGTGCCGGAGGAGAATGTAGTTCACCAGGAGTCGGCCCGTTTTCCCGCTGTGTTTCGTAAAGGGGAAGATGCGCATGAACTCGTGATGGAAGTGCGCCGCGAAGCGGACGGCGTCGTCATCCTCCGGGTCGTTCTCAGCGGCCCAGGCGAGGAGGCTCTCGAAGCGGCCTCGAATCGTGTCCGGCTGCGCAATCTCGTGGAAGTAGGCCCGATGCAGCGGGATGTCCTTCCGATACGCAGCCTCCGGGAAATCCGTGCCGTCAGGTTCACGACCGGTCGACAGGAGGGAGTGGATGCGTCCCACGAGCTCAAGCGTGATCGGCTCCATGTCGTCCGCGGAACGGCGGATGGCGTCCACCGCGACGCGGAGGTTGCGAATGTCAGCGTAGGTCTCCGGTGCCAGCGGTCGACCGCGGAGCGCACTGCTGAGCTCCGCGTGCGTGAGCACGACGCCCTCAAGGGCGTTCTCGTGATAGAGCCACGAGAGGTCGTACTGCCCGATGAAATCAGTCCAGATGTCCGGGTGTTGACCCGCAATTTCGCGAAGATCCTCAGTGCGATCGTCGACGTCCCGGAAGCTGTCCCTCAGTCCCATTCGGTGTCTCTCCCCAATCCAGTCGCGCAGGGCGTCGCGCCCTGCATGTCTTGCTCAAGGTCGTTTGCGCGCCTCGAGGCGCTCGAACAGAGGTGCTGCAGAGGCTGCGTAGCATACATGAACATCCGTCCGGCGCAGTTTCACGGGAGCGCCCCCGCCCCCGGCGCCGTAAGCTCCCGAACTTACGACGTAAGGCGGACGTAGCGGTTCGATCTGAAACATGTCAACACAGCGAAATGACTACACGTTCTTACACTAAGGGGTTCTATTCCGCCCTGAGGGCGCTTTGGTCTGCGAAGCGCCGTGGAAACGTCCGGCGGGTTGTGCGCTGCAACGACGCAACGCGTCGTTAAGTGATTTCGGTCATATCGGCGGCGCGTCGCGGAAAGGAAAGGCGGCGTGTACGGGTAATCACCATCGTTCCACCCGCGGAACAAAGCGTTCAATTCGTCCGCTCATCGACGAGGTATTGCCGGAGCGGTGGTCGATTTTCATCGCGCATTTTTTTTCAGCACGAGCAGTTTCGGGGTCGGGGGGACCCCTTTACGGGGCCTTCAAAGGACGCTCTTAAGTGTGACGAACGGGAGGAGCGCTGAGGTGCTGGGCGGATCCGGAGGGGATCAGGCAGAGGTTATCCACTCCGCGTACTGCGGCAAGAGGCCGCGTGCGGCCTCGAAATAGCGCTTCTGGAGGCGTTCAGTGATCGGCCCACGTCGACCGATCCCGATCCTCCGACCATCGATTTCGCGAATTGGACTGACCTCTGCCGCCGTTCCGCAGAAGAAGGCCTCGTCGGAGACATAGAGGTCGGAGCGCGTGAAGGCCTCTTCGCGGACCACCAGCCCCTCGTCCCGGGCGAGGCGAATCAAGGTGTCGCGGGTGATGCCTGCGAGAATCGAGCTGCCTCGCGGTGGGGTCCAGAGTTCGCCTTCACGCACGAGGAAGAGGTTCTCTCCGGTGCCCTCGGCTACGAAGCCCCGGTCGTCCAGGAGGATGGCCTCGTCGAAGCCGTTCATATTGGCCTCGCGCTTGGCGAACACGCTGTTGACGTATTGCCCGGTGATCTTCGCCTTCTCGTAGTTCTGACGAATGCCCATCCGGGTGTAGCTCGACACGCAGACCCGAACGCCCCGCTCCAGCGCTTCGTCACCGAGGTAGGCACCCCAGGTCCAGGCGGCGATGGCGGTGTGAATGCGGTTCTCAGTGGCTCCCACCTTCACCGAGCCCTCACCGATCCATACGATCGGGCGGATGTATCCGTCCGATAGACGGTTCTCGCGGAGGACCTGAAGGGTGGCGTCACACAGGCCCTGCACGGAGTGCCCAATTTCCAACGTGGCGATGTGGCAGGACTTGGCGAGGCGGTCCATGTGCTCGCGGAGCCGAAATACGCCGGCGCTTCCGTCTGGCTGTTCGTAGGCGCGAATGCCCTCGAATACGCCCAGTCCGTAGTGGAGGGAGTGGCTCAGAACGTGGGTCGTGGCGTCTGCGTAGTCGACCATGCGGCCGTCCATCCAGATGCGGGTGTTCTCAGGCATGGCGACGCATTCTGCCCCGCCCGCGAGCACAGTCAACGCGCAGGATCACCGCGGGTCGGGGACCGGTTCCAGCATGCGGCGCAAGAACGGGGTGCGTGCACCGAGCTCGCTCCTCCCGTTCTCAATCGCGGTACGTACGGCGCGTCGTCCGGGCACGAGGGAGGTGGCGGAGAGGACACGTCGATAGCGAAACATGGTCTGGGTGAACGGGGTGTGACGGGCCACGTTGACCGCCGCCACGCGCTGAAGAGGGAGGAAGACGACGTTCCTACCGATCTGGGGTGCGAAACAGTCGAGGCCCAGGATGAAGGCATTTCGGTGGCCGATGCGCCCTAGCTGAACGTGCTCCCAAGCCACCCGAGCCGGGACGTTGGCGACGAGGCCCCCGTCTGCGAAGACATCGACGCCGTAGTGATCGAGGGTGTCCCGCATCAGTCCGTGCATACGCGGGTCGTCCCGGGTGATGTCGTACTGCAAGATGGCCGGAACCGCCGCCGAGAAACCCACGGCGTCGATCACGTCGAAACCACCGGTGCGCGACTCGTGGCCGAGGGGTACGACGCTCAGCGCCCCAGGAGTGGCATAGAGCTCCTGGACGAGGGCAGCGATGTTCTGGACCAAGTCCTTGAGGTGAAGAAGACGAGCGAAGGTTCCCTTGCGGAGCTGGGCCAAGAACATCCGTTCGTAGCGCTGTACGTCCCGCATGGCCTCCCGCTGGAGGCCGGTCACGACCGAGATGAACGGGATGGGAAGGTCGTCGAGGGTCATAGTGTGACCCTCCTTGCTGACGAAAAAGCGGGCTAGCGTACTTCGGAGGTGTAGCCGGAGGGCGCCCGGCATGGCGTAGCGCGTCTCCGCGTCGAGGATGCGAAACATCCGCTTGTAGCTCAGCTGGCCCGTAACGGCGCGGATGATGTCCTCCTCGAACTCGAGGCGCCGAGCTCGAAAAAGCCCGAGGATGGCCCCCATGCTCGCCCCGACGACGAGCTTGGGGGTCAGGCGGAGCTCTTCGAGGAGCCGGAGCGCTCCGAGGTGCACATAGCCGCATCCCCCCCCGCCTCCGAGAGCCAGGACCAGGGACTTCGTGCTCAGCTCTCGCCCGAACAAGGCGGGATCGAGACGCCCCTCGAAGGCTCGCTCCACTTCGGCAAGGGTCTGGTGGAGGAGCGGTCGGAACGCCTGCGCATCTCTTCCCAAACGCGCGAGATCTGCTGACGGCCGTCCGGCCAGCTCCTCGGCCCATGGGCGCAGTCGGGCCCGAAACGCGGCGAGCTTGGGCCCCACGGGGACCGGTCCATCCGGAGTGTCGAGGATCCAGAGCCGAGCGAGGTTGAGGCACCAACGGAGGACGTGTTCGAGCCGCGGTTCCAGCTTCGCGGGAGCCTCCGCGGCCGCGCTC
>JBCBRU010000496.1:0-6769 GCA_039819565.1 Myxococcota bacterium
CGTCGGAACCCTTGTAGCGGTCGATGTTCTTCAGCAGCGAAGCCATCAGGGGTTCCGACGGATTCTACGGCTACCAGATCTCAGGCACCGTCAAGCGCCCCCGAGTCACGCCGAAGCGCGGCTAAGTATGAACGAGGGAAGGGGCCCGTCCCCTCTCGAGGCCCGCGGCTACGTCATCCTCGCGGCCGCCATATGGTCGACCGGAGGGGCGGCGATAAAGCTCGCCAGCGACCTCGAGGCTACCCAGATCGCGATGGGCCGGGCCGTGGTTTCGGCCCTCTTCCTGGTCGCCCTCGTCCCCGCGGCCCGGGGTCGGTGGACCCCTCGCGTGCTCCTCGCCGGGGCCTTCTACGCCGCCACCAACGTGCTCTTTGTCTACGCGAATACGCGCACCACCGCCGGCGCCTCCATCTTCATCCAGAACATCGCTCCGGTCTGGGTGCTTGCCCTCTCCCCGTGGTTCCTCGGCGAGCGTCCCACGCGGCTCGAAGTGCTCTCGGTGCCCCTCAGCCTCCTCGGCAGCAGCCTTTTCTTCGCCGGCGACCTCGAGGGCGGGCGTTTGGAGGGAAACCTGGCCGCGTTGGGGGCGAGCGTGACCTACGCTCTTCTCATCATGAGCTACCGGCACCTGACCGGTCCGGAGGGTCTCACCGCGACGGTGGCAGGGAGCGTCATGGTGGTGATCTTCACCGCGCCTTTTGCTCTCGGGGGTCCTCCGCCCACCGCCGCCGCCCTCACCGCCGTGCTGTATCTCGGCTCCGTCCAGCAGGGCCTGGGCGGTCTCTTCTTCATACGCGGTATCCGCGGCGTGAGCGCGCTCGAGGGAGCGCTGCTGATTCTCTTCGAGCCCTTGCTGTCCCCCGTATTCGCCTTCCTCTTGGTGGGGGAGCGGATGAGCGGATGGGCCATGATGGGGGGCGTGCTGATCCTCGCGGCGGCCGGCGTCCGCATGGCGGCAGCCCTGCCGAAGAAGACGGCGGAGACCGAGGCATGAGCGTGGTGGGTCCGCTCCTCGCCTTCGGCTCGGCCCTCGCCTATGCGGGCTTCGACGCCACTCGAAAGCAGGCAGGGTTGCACCTCCACCCTCTCTCGCTCACGGCGTGGCTCCAGGTGGTGAGTCTCCCATTCTACGGAGCTTGGGCGGCCGTCGTAGGATGGCATCTCGAGGCCACGTGGTGGGGAGCGGGCGTCGTATCGATCCTTCTTCAGGCCAGCGCCAATGCCCTCTTCCTATGGGCGCTCGTCCTCGCTCCGCTGAGCCGAACGGTGCCGTTCCTCGCCCTCACTCCCGTCTTGTCGGGTCTCGCCGCATGGGCCCTGCTGGGAGAGACGCCCACCCCGCGAGCCCTCGCAGGTATGGCCCTGGTGACCCTAGGTGCTTTCGCCCTCGCCGTCGTCCGCGGCCACGATGGCGTGCGCGTCGAACGTGGGAGCGTTCTGGTCGTCATCGTCGCAGCGCTCTGGTCAGCCGGGGGCGCCGTCGACAAGGCTGCCCTCGTCTACGCTCACCCCGCCAGCCACGCGATGGTGGTGGCTCTGGGGACCTTGCTCCTGTTCGGACTAGAGCGAGGGCTGCGAAAGGGAAAGGCAGGCCTTCAGGTTCCGAGAGCGGCGTGGCTGCCTCTCCTCTCCGCGGGGCTCATCGGGTGCTTGGCCATGGGTCTTCAGCTATCCGCGTACGCGTGGACCTTCGTAAGCACCGTCGAGACCATCAAGCGAGCGGTCGGGGGCTTCGCGGCCCTGGCGCTCGGACGCCTCGCCTTCGGTGAGACCATCGAGCCCCGGAGTCTTCTGGCGGTGCTCGTGATGAGCGTGGGCACCCTCCTCGTACTCACCTGAGGGCCCAAGTCCCCGCCCGGTCCACAGGCTGGCCGATAGCGGATTTCGACCTTCTTCCCACGAAGAAACAGGGCTTCGACGACGCGGATGCGAGGGCCAGCGCATCTCCATGTGCCCGAGCGGAAAGATATATGGGGCGTCCGGACGAGGCCGCAACCGCTTCGAAGATGAGTCGGACGCTCCTGGCCGGAGGCCCCCCTAGGTGGGGGATGGATCTCGCCGTTGAAACGTGGCTCCCTGGAAGAGCCGTGAACCCAAGCCTAGAGAGCATGAGCCCGCGGGCGCAGATGGGTATCGCCCGGGGGGCGGCGCCCTTACCGCCGGATCAGCTCATCTCGCTACAGTGCCAGCTCGCCGGCTCGGGCGGAGAAGAGCTGAAGGGGGTCGCCCTTTCAACGCTACGAGACCCCGAGAACCCCCTCGTCTCTCCCTTCCTGGAGTCCTCAGAAGACGCCGAGTCCATCGCGTTCATGGCCTCGGTGCTCGCAGGAAGCCAGGTCGAGATCATCCTTCGAAATCAGGTTCGACTGCTCGAGCATCCCGAGATCGCAGCTGCCGCTGCGAAAAATATCGCAGTCCGAACCGACGTCATACAAAGCTCGCTGGAGTTCCTGGCGCGGTCCGGGCGCCACGTTCCGAACTGCAAAGCCTACGAGGACGTCCTCTTCTCTCTGGGGTTGGAAGAACGGCTCCGGAGCGCCGAGCAGGTCGACCTTCCTTCTCACCTGACGCGAGAGCTCTACGAGGACGACGAAGCCGACGAGATCGACGTCGACAAGGCGCGGGAGGGCATCGCCGGACTCACCGTCGCGCAACTCATCGCGCTCAGCGTTCGGGGCACCCAATCGGTACGCCGCGCGCTCCTCGAACACCCCGTCCGGCTCGTCGCCCTCAGCGCCCTCTTCTCCCCGGCCACAACCCAACTCGAGATCCAGTACGCGGTGCGCTCCAAGAGAACCCATCCCGATGTCATCGAAGAGATCTGTAAGGACAGGAGGCGAAACTGGAAGCGTCCTTACACGATTCGTCGAGATATATGCCATCACCCCAAAACCCTCGTTGCCCACTTTCGGCTTCTCGCCCAGCAGCTCCGCACCAACGACATGCGGGATCTCTCCCGTTCGAAGGCCATCCCCGCCGCTTCGGCGCGACTGGCCGGGACCCTCCTCCGGAACCGACGGGGATAGGCGTGCACCGCGCCGCGTCGCGGGCTCAGCGCGAGGGGGGGGGCGCCGTGCGGCTCGACTCGGGCGTCGACGCGAAGAGGAACATGCCCCCCCCGGGGAAGACGCCTACCGGCGCGTACACGAGGCGAGGCCCGCGCCGACCGCCCGGATCGGGAAGATCGGCGCCGAACGCAATGAGGCGCTGGCGCAGGGCCTGAAACTTCGGCGCCCGAGCGATGGGTTGCGACATGTATTCGAGGTGTCCGAACGAGCCTGCAGCATCGAAAGGAGCAGCCAAGGCGTGCACGACGAACGCGCGACCTCCCACCCCGAACCAGAGGTCCAGCGCTTGGGCGTAGAGCTCGGCCATACGGGGGTGGCGGTTCGCGGCGTGCAAGGCCGCGTTGAGAGGACTCGGCTCCCCGGCCCCCACGACGAGCCGAGGTCCGCCGGCGTACGCCACCAAGGCAGCCCCGTGGCGCCGAGCAAGCCGCGAGTGGGCTCGGGCCAGACCGGCGAAGGTCTCCGAAGACGGCGGGTCGGTCAGCGAACCTAGGCTCGCCGACAGCGCGTCGAGGACCGCCTCCGCGGTCGCCCGCTTGGCCTTCCCTTTGGCAACGAGGGTATCGGCCACGGTGCCTCCGAACCACGCACCCACGGATAGAGCCTCGGGAGGGAGGCCGGCGCGATTGATGGAGGGTTGGCCGAGATCGGCGAGGAGGGCCTCAGCGTACGCGGGCCGGGCGAAGAACCCGGGCACGACACGAATGAGTCGCCGGTCGGCCTCGTCCTCGAACACCTCTGCGAAGAGTCTCCACACCTCGGCGGTGCGCCGGGCGAAGGCCCGTCGCGCCGCGACATCTCGAGGCAGACCGGGCGCCTCAGCCGCGCCTAGAGCGCGAAAGTAGGCGTGCTGGGGCCGCCCAGGGCTCCATACTTCGTCCGACAGCTGCACGTAGACCTCCACGTCGGGCCGAAGTTGGTCGCGAAGCTGAGTGGCCAAACCCCGGACCCAGTCATCCGTGGCCGCGTGGGGGATCCCCGGCCAGAGGTCGAGCCCCACTCGATTGGCAAGCTCCACGAGATGTTCGATCGCCACCCCCCGCGGCGAAGCTTGGGTGAAGTCATCCGCCCGAGCGCGCGCGGCCCAGCTCTGGCGACAGGCGGGCGCGTGGGGAGGCACCGAAGGGTCGTCACACGGATACTCCCCGCTTCGCACCCTCATGAGATCCGCGGCGCGAAGCACCGAGAACCCCCGGAGCCGATCGAGAAGGAGAGGCGGAAAAGGGCTTCGGGCGGCTCCAGCCTGAGGAAGCCAAAGATGCAGGTCCCGAATCGGGTCGTCGACGGAGGAGCGCCGAATCTCGAGGCGCACCCCGGTGGAGCTCGGCCGCACGTCTACTGGAAAGCTCCCCGGTGCCACAAAAGTCGCGGCCGCGGCGTCGCCGCTCACCTGGAGCTCCCCGTCTCCGGAGACCTCGAGCATGTATCGACCCGACGGGTAGCGCCCCTTCAACTCATCGAAGAGAACCGTGCGCACGCGTTGAGGGAGGTCTCCCTCGGCGGGACGAAAGGGGACCTCGAGAGGCATACCCCGATCATCGATGGGCACCTCGACTCCGGAGTCGTAGTCGCCCTGACCGGGGGAGAAGGGCGTCCAAGGGCGAGCTCGACGGGCGGCATCGACGAAGAGGAGATGACTGGCGCTCGAGCGGTGAGTATCGAGGCTCACTCCGAGGGTACGCGCGGGCGGCGCCGCACCCAGAGCTAGAGCCGCGAGCGCAACGGCGAGGGTCATCGGGGACGATGTCCCACAGCCCGACTGATCGGATCAAGGAACGGTCCGCACCGAATCCAACACTCTCGCAAGCTGAGACGACAATCGTGCGCGGTCGAAGCGCCAGATCACTTCGGCCGGCATATGGCTCACGTCTCCCGCGTGAACGCGCTCCAGGGCTCGGGCCAGTCGACGCGGGGCATCGGGCGCTCGCACGTCGACCCACAGCTGACCGGCCTCTCGAGTGAGGGTCGCCGCATCGCCTTCGGGGGCAAGCGTGAGGATAGGGCGACCGAGCCGGAGCTGCTGGTAGAGTTTCTGCGGGACCCAGCCGGGGCGGGCGTCGGCCGGCACAGTGACGAGGGTGGCATCACACCCTGCCAAAAGCCCGAGGGCTTCGCGAAGCGGGCGGTAGCCCAGCTCTTGCACGACCTCAGACAGCCCTAGATCTTGCGCGTCATCGGCAACGGCGGTGTTCCCGACAAAGCGCAACCTAAGCTGCGAACGCACGAGGTCGCTGCGGTCACGAGCCCGGGCGAAGAGTTCGAGGACCTCGCGGGGGCGTCGGCCGGCATAGAAGTTCCCCGCGTATCCCACCCAAAGACGCCCAGACGGCGGAGCCACGGGGCGTAGCCCCATGAAATCGAGACTGTCCCATCCGTTCGGAATGACACTCGACTTGCCCCGAGTGATTGGAAAGCTCTCCTTCATCTCCTCCAGGTTTCCGGGGGTGTTGGCGATCACGTGAGACGCGGACCGGTAGACCCTGGTCTCGAGACCTTTGTGCACCCAGCGGTGGGCCGGCGACGCGGGCGTGAAGACCGTGCTGTCCGTCCATGGATCCCGCAGATCGACCACCAACGGACGCTGCAGCACCCGGGCTACGGCGGCTCCCACGAGAAGATTGGTCCACGGCGCTCCGGTCGCAAACACCACGTCGGGCCGGCCTCGGCGGGCCTCGAGCAGAGCAGCGACGAAGGCACCATACCCCCAGGGAGCCTGCCGGTCGGGGACGAGGAGCGTCGCGTCGAGATCCGCCCGGACCTCCCTCGGCGCGAGTCGACGCGCCCATCCGTATCCGCGTGCCAGCGCCCCTTCGGCCACGCGGCGGACCCGCACTGAAGCGGGGATTCGACCGAGGAGACTCTCGTCCCGTGCCCAGTAACCGGGGGCGTGGGCGGCAATGACGGTGGGACTCCAGCCGAGGCTGGGAAGATGCCGGACAAAGCTCACCGTCCGCTGTACCCCCGGCCCTCCCAGGGGCGGGAACAGATAGGCGATGATCAGCGCGCGCAATTCAACTTTCGTAGTTGAAGTTGGTCTCGATATCGGGGAGGAGCGGGGCGGCCGCGTCCTTCTCTGAGATCTTGACGTCTCGGATCGGCCATTCGATGCCCACGCTCGGGTCGTCCCACCGGAGACTGCGCTCGTGGTCGGGCGACCAATACCCACTCTGCATATACACGACGTCAGCGATCTCACTGGTCACGAGGAAGCCGTGTGCGAACCCGGGCGGGACCCAAAGCATCTCGTTACCGGTGTCGTCGAGGGCAGCCGCGACGTGCTGACCGTAGGTGGGGGATCCTGTACGAACGTCCACCGCGACGTCCAGGATGGAGCCGCGGGCAGCCCGTACGAGCTTTCCCAGCGGGGCGGGCAGCAGCTGGTAGTGGAGCCCCCGCAACACGCCCCGCTCGGAACGCGAGTGATTGTGCTGAACGAGTGGAGGAATGCCCTGAGCCTCGAAATCCTGGGCCCGATAGGTCTCGGAGAAAAAGCCGCGATGGTCGCCGAACCGCGTGCCTTTGATGAGGAGGACTTCGGGGACCGCCTGGGGGATGAACTCGAAGGGCATGTTGCCGTCTCCGTGGCGGGACCGCTCAGCGGCGGCTCCCGCCCTCCTTCGCTTACCGGATGGGCTTCATCGACCGAGACCAGCTCCGGGTGCTCGGAGACGAGCTCAAGAAGTCGGGCTACGGCCAGTACC
>JBCBRU010000497.1:0-6768 GCA_039819565.1 Myxococcota bacterium
GGTAAGGCGGGGTCCGGATCCACGGCTTCGATTCGCGGAGGCGTCAGGTCGACACCGTTGACGAGCTCGAGGTCAAGAGCGTTCGACTTACCCAACCGCGAGCTTAGTATCTTGGGTGAAAACCTATCGCCGCTCAACGCCCTCACGCTCGCCGGCGAGAAGCTCCCGACGACGACCGCAAGCGCCGATCAGGTCACGACCCGTCTACCGGAGAATGCCGTCTCAGGCCCCGTCGTCCTAGTGACTGAGAGCGGAAGCTCTTCTACATTCTTTCTTCAGATCTTTGGTCCCCCGACACTGGAATCTTTGGATCCGGAGGTTGCCGCTCCTGGAGCGCGACTCTCCTTGATTGGGGAAGATCTCGGTCATCCTGCCGCCGAGGTGCAGCTCGCAGGTGAACCTACCCTTCGAATCGTTGGCTCGACCTCGGACGTTCTCCTGGTAGAAGTCCTGGAAGGGGCTGCCTCAGGGAACGTGATGGTGCGGACACCCGCCGGTGAGAGTAACGCGATTCCGCTCACGGTTCGCGAGCCCCCGCGGATCGCTCAAGTCACGCCCCAACCCGCTTCACCGGGCGAGACGGTCGTCGTCACGGGGACCGGGCTTGGGAGCGTCCGTCGGGCCGAGCTCGACGGACTCGACCTCACCATCGAAGATGCCTCGCCCACTGCGCTGACCCTGCGGCTCCTCCCAGTCGCACGGTCTGGCACCCTCACACTTTCGACGCCTGGCGGAGCTTCGGACTCCGTGTATCTGGAAGTCATCGGAGCCCCCGAAGTCTCCTCGGCGGACCCCCCCGCGATTTCGGTGGGCCAACGAACGTCCTTACTTGGTCGAAACCTAGCCGACGCGGGGACATCCGTCCGACTCGGCGGGCAAACGGCGCTGTCGATCGTTGCCCGGTCTCCTCGGATCCTCGTCGTTGAAGCGCTGGCCAGCGCTACAAGTGGAAACGTCGTCGTAACGAATCGATTCGGCTCATCTAACCCGCTCCCCCTCACGGTGTATCCAAGGATGCGCATTGACGAGCTCCGTCCGGCCGTCGTTGAACCGGGCGGAAACTTCACCGTCGTGGGTCAAGGTCTTGCTCCGCTTCGATCCGCGTCCGTCGACGGGGTACCGTACACCGTCCTTTCGAGCACAGGCATGGAGCTGAGGCTGAGCGTGCCGCAGACCGCTACGTCGGGGACGCTCACTCTGATCCACATGACAGGCGCGTCAAGCTCAGTGCCGATCTCCATCCGCTCCCGTCCAACCCTCATATCCGTGAGCCCGAGCTCTCTGCCCCTCAGTCAGAGTCGGATAGTCACCCTACGAGGCACTGACTTCGGGAGCTCGTCCAACGTGAATTGGAAGGGTGAAACCCTCTTGCCCGTATCCTCGACCGATACCCAGGTGGTATTCGAGCTACCGCGAAACTCCGTTACGGGGACGATCTCTGTAGGAACAAGCCAGGGCGTCAGCAACAGTCTGCGCATCACGATCCGGCCCACCATCGACGAACTCCTCCCGGACGAGCAACGACGCGACGGGGGACCGCTCCTCATTCGCGGCACCGGCTTTAGTCCTGGAGCCACCATCGAAGTCGACGGCATCGCCGCCCGCATCACCCACCAGGACGCCCAGAACGTCGCCATCGTTCTCCCTTCGGGGGCTCGGACGGGCGTCCGAGACGTTGAGGTAGCGAACCCGGACCGCACTCGGGATGACCGGTCGATGCGCATTACTCGTTCCATGAGTGCCGGCAGGAATAGCCCGCCGCTTATTCAGATTCCCCGGGGCCTTTCCGGACTCCCTCCGATCCAGAACCGCTGGTACTTCGACTTCAACAACACCGACAGCATCTTCTTCGCCAACGTCACGGGTACGAGCGGCACCTTCGATGGGGGTTTCGGCGACCCGCAAGTCACCGGCACCTATGATGCAAGACCAGGGGCCAACTGGATTCGCATCCGAGATGGAAACACGCTCTACGTCGGGAGCTGGTCCGAGACGAACGACCCTGACTCCGGAAAGATCGTGCTCTTTGACACCGCGACGGGCCGTCAGGTCGTCATGAGAACCAACGCCGACTTCGAGCCTGGGGGGACCGGGCCGGACAACGATGAGTGCTCAGATCCTACGCAGGTCGGTGCAGCCGGCTTGATCGACACGGGCGTGTATTCGTATCTGTCTGACGATACTTCGGGTTCCGACTGCCCCTCATCGGTCACCTCGTACTCCGGGGCGGATGCTCTCTATCGAGTACCGCTTCGTGCCGGAGAAACCGTGAGCGCCACCATCTCATCGTCCGATGCCATCGCCGGGGTATATGTCATCGAGGAGGGCACCCGAGGTCGGTGCGGGCAGTGTCTCGCGGTGGGGCTGGAGGCACCGGTCGGCCTCGCGCGCAGCGTACTCTACTACTCAAACAAGGCGCAGAACGTGTTGATCGTAGCCGACTCGGCTCCGGATATCTTCTCAGGGTTTGAGAACGGGGGCGAGTACGAGATCGCTATTTCGAAGGATTGCCTCGGAGGGGGTCCATGCGGATGCCCCACTGGTGAGCAGGTATGCTCGAACGCATGTGTCGATTCTCAAACCGACTCAACGCACTGCGGGGACTGCAATAACACGTGCACCGGAGGACAATTCTGCTCGGGTGGCTCATGTACCTGCGGGGGGACAACGCCCTTCTGCTCACGCGAGGGCACATGTCGTTTCTGCTCCACCGGCTTTAACCCGCACTGTGGAACGAACGGCCCGTCTAGATGTTGCCAGGCCGGATCGCAGTTCTGCGACGTCGCTGGATGGGGCACCGGATGCTTCCCGGGTAGCGGCTGGGATTGCAGCTCAGTTACGACATGCCCCAACGGACGATCTTATGTCTGTCCGCCCGGCTTTAGAGTGCAGTGTTCTCCGCTCGCTTGTGTCGCTAACCCATGACTCGGTCCAACGGTCCGGCGCCGAGCGACGTCTTCATCTCGTACAACCGTGCCGATCGCGAGATGGTCCATCGAGTTGCTCAGCACCTCCGAAGCCGTCCACTCACGGTTTGGCTGGACGAGTGGTCGATAGTTCCAGGCGCATCGACCATGGAAAGTATCTCCTCAGGACTCGAGAACGCTCGTTCCTGCGCAATCTTCGTCGGACCGGACGGTTTTGGTCCCTGGCATCGTACCGAGATGGAGGCCGCAATCATGCGGCGCATTGAGAGCAGGGCGGTCGTCGACGGCACCGAGTTTCGGACCATCCCCGTGCTTCTTCCGGGGATGGAGCATCCACAGCTCGCTCAGCTTCCGTTGTTCGTTCGGGGAACCAATTGGGTCTCGCTCAACTCATCGGACGACGAACCAGGTCTTGAACGACTCATTGCCGGCATTCTAGGGCGCGTGCCAGGTCCGCCGACAAGCATCGAGCTGCCACCGGGCACCGCTCCTTACCTTGGACTGAGGAGTTTCCGGAAGGAGGACAGGCAGCTCTTCTCGGGACGGGAGGCGTTCTGCGAGGAGCTCCTCCGAAGGATTCAGCCCCGTTCGCGGCTTGCGGGAGGCGGCGTCCGTTTGGTCGGCTTGATCGGAGCCTCCGGTTCGGGGAAGTCCTCGATCGTACATGCAGGCTTGCTTCCACGGGTGGCGGAGGGTGGTGTCGAGGGCAGCAAAGCCTGGCCGATCGTTGAACTCGTTCCGGGACAGCGACCGCTTGAGGCCCTCACGCTGGCGGTCTCGACCGCTCCCGAGCTACGCGCCGGGCGATTGGAGATTGAAGCCTTTGAACGAGAGCTGATCGCGCACCCGACCCGTCTGTTGGACCCAAGTCGCGCCCTACATCGATTCTCCGAGAGGGTGTGTAGGGCTCTCGAGCGCCCACAGTTGCTCGTTGTCGTGGATCAGCTGGAAGAGGTCTTCGGAGCTGAAGTTGACGAGAAGGAGCGTAGGCTCTTTCTCGACAACCTCGGCGTCGCGGCCGCCGAGAGCCGGGGGCTTGTCACCGTCGTTATCGCCGTCCGGGCTGATTTTGTGGATCAGATCGCGCGATACGGTCGGTTTGCCTCCACGGTGTCGGCCAACGCAGTGTTGGTCGGTCCGATGGAGGCTCACGAGGTGCGGTCAGCTATCCTTCGCCCGGCCATGCTGGCCGGTGGGCAGATCGACGCCGGACTGATCGAAGTGCTCCTCGAAGCCGTGCGGCGGAGCCCGGCCGCGCTCCCGTTGCTCCAGCATGTTTTGAAGGTCCTTTGGGATACGGAAGGGGGGCCCGGCAGAGCCCTCACGATGAGCGGCTACGAGCGGGCCGGGGGACTCGATGGCGCTGTGGCCAAGCATGCGGAGCGGGTCTTTACGGTGCTTTTGAGTCCCGAACAGCAGCGGGCCGCTCCGTCGTTCTTTCGGCGTCTCATTCGACCCGGTGAGGATGGTCGAGATACAAAGCGCAGGATTCACGTCGAGCGACTCCCGGAGGACCACGTGATGAGGTCGCTGGTCACGACCCTGTCCTCGGAAGAGGCGAGACTCGTCGTGATTGGCGAGTCCAGAGCGGGTCGAGCCGTGGAGCTGTCCCATGAGGCGCTTATCGAACACTGGCCACGTCTGCGAGCCTGGACGGAGGAGAACCGAGACGCCATCAGGGTGCACAACCGGATCGCAAGGTCAGCGGACGACTGGATCAAGTCGAACCGCTCGGAGGACTTCCTCTATACTGGAGCGCTTCTCGCTACGGCGAAGGATTGGATCTCGAGTCATAGGCAAGACGCCAACCAGGTCGAGTGGGAGTTTATCTCCGCGTCAACGAAGGTCGACGAACGTCGACGGAAGGCAGAGCGAGCGAGACATCGACGGGAGCAGATGACGAGAATATCCCTCGTCGTCATCCTCGTGTTGACCGTGCCTATTCTCGCCCTTGGAGTCGGCTGGATCGATGACTTCCTCGATCGGCGGGAGGCCCTTCGAAATCGAGATGGAGCCAGGGCCACCGAAGCCACCGCCTGGCGTGCGCTCGCTGACTATGCGGACGCTGTGGAGGATCTGCATGACGGACTAGAGGGGCTCACAACTCCAGGTGTGTCCCTCTTGGATGAGGCTCGGCACGAGCACCTGACCGAGTTCATCCTGCGGCTCAACAGCACGAGGCAAGTTCTCCTCAAGGGTCGGGCGGAATGGCTCGAACGGCTCGAGCAAGGAGGCCCGAGGAAGAGCTTTGAGGAGACGACAAAGCTCGTCGAGTTCGCCCTCGAGGACCTCCACGATGAGGTAGTCCATGCGCTTCAGAACGAGGTCACCCTTATCAATCAGCTTGAGAAGAAGACCGAAAGGTATCGGGAACTGGCGGCGAATCAGCTCCCATCCGCGGCGACGAAACAGCTGATCGAGGATCTGACCCGGCTCGACAATAGGATACGGTCGGGCGTGCGTTCGCGGCTGCCGGACATAAGCCGCCGCCGGCAGATCCTGGTTCGCACGCTCGGCTGCGTCTCTGAGCACGCCTCGGATGACGAAGCCGAGTGCCTCGCGCAGCTCGAAACGATGGAAGGCTCGGGACGACCGGTGAACGGAGCCGAGCTCCCGGCTACGAACTGACGTCAAGGTCGTCGATGGATATCGCTGATGGTTTTATATCGTTGCCGTTTGCATGTCGTCGTAATTCGCCCCTCACGGTCCTGGGCGTTCGCGGCGGCCACAACCCGGAGCTCGCGGATGGGTTGGCAGAGTAAACGACAGGGAGTTCAATTTTAAAGACCCCTCTCCTATTGACCCTCGAACAAGCAGCTCGTTCGCTTGCTCAAGCAGGGATGCCTGTCGGGGACGTGCGCCTTTGGTCCGCGAGCTAAAGGAGACGCTTCAGTTCGCCGGAGGCCGTACCCACAACGGCGGCCCCCAAAGCGCGGAGAAGGCCGGGCAGATCGAGACTCGAGGGGCATGGAAAGCATCCGGACGCTCCTTGAGTGCAGCCGCCAACCTTCTGGGCGTCTCGAAGGTGACGATGCTTCGGCGGCGTGCAGTTCGCCACCCCCGTGGGACCCCCGGATTGCCAAAAGCATTGGACCATGCAGCCGACTCTCGACCGGGCGGAAGCGTGCCATGGTTGGGGTGTGGATTGAATCCCGAGGGCGGCGAAGCCGACCCTACCCAAGCCGAAGGCGGAGGTGACCGGGACTCGGGCAGCGTCTGAGTGTGTGGAGGGGCCAGGGCTACGTAGCCGAAGGCCTAGGCTATCGAGCTCTCGGTGGGGCTTTGCGCTTACCGATGTTGGTTTGTTTGACGACCGGGGCCGGGCTCGGTTCCTCGTCCGGGATGGTGGGTTTGAGGCGTGCTCGGTAGGACTCGTCTTCGATGACGAGGTCGTAGGCGTTGTTCTTGAATCGGTCGACGGCAGTCTGCGCGAGAAGGGTGTCGCCGAAGACGGCAGCTGGAGCATGAGCGCGTCCCGGGAGTTGTCCATCCGACTCTGGCGCAGCTCCTTGAGGAGGGCGCCTGCCCGGTAGAGCTGAATGTGGTGTTCCTGACCACGTTCAATGATGGAGACGTCACCACGCAGGATGATGGACATCAGGACGGTGGTGAGATCGGGTCGCTCGGGGCGATTCGCCCGTCGCATTCGCCATCACTTCGCGGTAGGGCGGGGGACGGTCAGCGCTACGGGGCGGCGTCAGCCGCGGTGACCTCCACGACCAGGTCGCGGTCGACCTGAGACATCTTGCGCCGGGCAGGTCCCCCCTGGTCGCGGAGCACCAAGGCCAGGTTGGTTCGGCTTAGGGCGACGTCGGGATGGGCTTCGCCGAGCGCCTTCACC
>JBCBRU010000498.1:0-6751 GCA_039819565.1 Myxococcota bacterium
AAATCAGGACTTCGGCGCCTCACGTGGGTCGAGGAGGGTCAGCCGCACCTACACCCCGTTCACCGGCAGAGCTGCCGCGATCCCGGTGAGGAGGGACCCGGGGCGCATCGCACCTCCAAGCCCCAGCCCAACGCACCACGTGGCCACGACTCGACCATAGCTCATGGTCGAGAGCGCGTCGCTCGCCCCCTGAGGCATGAGCAGGCCATCCAGGATGGACACCTTGCTCCCCAGCCCAAAGAGTGGACGGCCAACCTGCAGTAGCGTCAATCTCTGTCGCGAAGATCTACTCGGGGGTGGGTCGGGTCGAGAACGACTCCGCCCTCGACGCTGAGCTCGAGCGGATCCGCAAGGCAGGCTTCGTCGGAGGTGTAGGCGAACCAAGTGACGGCGGCTCGCTGAGGAAGGCGCAGGACCTGTTGGCCGGTGCCCCGGTCTACCCAGGCCGCGTCGAAGGTTCCTGTGGTGCTCAGGAGCCCGCGCCAAACCCACGACGCGTCGACGAACCGGGCCTTGGCGGCGTCATGGTAGCTGGTCTGGGCCAGGTGCTCGGGGAGCTGGGCGATGACTTCGAACTTGGTCAGGGTCACGAAGACGGGCTCCGCGTTGTGCGCCCAGGTCACGCTCCCCTTCTTTCCTCCCCAGGCCATCCTCAGGGGGCGGCCTCGTCGAACCGCGTCGATGAGGGCCGACTTGTCTCCGCCGACCGGGTGACCTTTCGCATCGTGGCGATAGAGAACCCGCCAGTCCTTCGCGCAGCGCCGGTGATAGGTCTCGGGGCTCTCGCACCAGATCATCGGGACCGGTCGAGACTTGACGTCCCCATCGTGGGTGCGGCCCTGCAGGACGCCGTCCGTGCCCACGAGGCCGTACCATGCGTTCCGAGCCTCGCGCAGCCGGATCGCGAGGGGGGAGCGAACCGGCTGTTGAGAATGAATCGCCCCGAACTGCGCGAAGACGTGGGGGCCGAGCTCGGTCACGAAGCCTCCGTCGACCCAATGCACCACCGGAGCCCGGTCATCCCTTCGCGGATGAAACCATCCGACGCGCAGACGCCCTCCTGCGCGAAGCACCTCGATGACCTGGGCCGGAGACCCCCGTAGAATCTCTCCGTCAGCCCCTCGCTCGAGGAGGGCGTGCGGACACTGAAGAGGGGTGGTCGAGGCCAGCGCGGCCCATAGCTGCGGAATCCACATGGAGCGGGACCTAGCACGCGACTTCCACGGGACGACGGCGACGGACACGAGTGGTTCGCTTCGACCCGCGAACGGTCGACAGCCGCGCTGGGCGGGAACTCCGAATGGCCAGCGTTTGGTACAACGTTCGGGTGACTTCCTGGCGCGCGCTGGTGGTGGCCCACGTCGGGGGCTGGCTCACCCTTGGGCTCGCGCGGGCCGCCTCGCTCCGCCTCATCGTTCCCGAAGAAGCGTGGCCCCACCTCGCTACGCTCAAGATAGGGGGCTCGGTTCTCGGGCTCGCGGCGAGTAGTCTCCTGCTCGTTCTCTACCGGAGGCAGCTGCGACCGCTCCCGGCGTCCGGCTCGAAGTCCCGGCTGGTGTGGAGAGCCACCGTGGCGCTGGGTCCCTTGGTCGCCGCCGCGGGCTGGTTTCTCGCAGACGGGTTCCTCCTCCGCCCCCTGCTCACGCCTACGAGCCAGGGGATCGAGTGGGAGCGCCTCCCCTTCGCGATGGTTTCGCACGGTCTCCTCCTCTACAGCTGGACCGCCATCTACCTTGCCCTTCGTTTCTCGAGGGATGCCGAACGCCAAGCTCGCCAAGCCCTGGAGGCCGAGGCGGCCGCACAGCGGGCCCAGCTCCTCGCTCTTCACTACCAGCTCAACCCTCATTTCCTCTTCAACGCTCTGAACGCCGTCCGAGGCCTGACGGTGAGCGCACCGGAGCGGGGGCGGGAGGTCATTGGTCGGCTCGCCGCCTTCCTGCGCTACGCGCTGGATACGGACCCGAACGAGCTCGTGACCATGTCCGATGAGCTCGACGCCCTCGAGCACTTCGCCGCCATCGACAAGGCGCGTTTCGAGGAGCAGGTGCGCTATGACTTCTCGGTGGACCCCGAGGTGATGGGGGTTCGGGTGCCGCCGCTGTTCATGATCCCGCTCGTCGAAAACGCCACCCAGCACGGAGATGCGAACCTTGAGGGCATCGTCGAGGTGCGCGTCCGAGCCGAGCGCCACCGAGGGGGCATGCGGGTCACCATCTCCAACTCAGGCCGCCTCGGGTCAGGCTCCGGCCTGGGGCTCCCCAACGTGGACGAAAGGATGGGACACGTCTTCCCGGGGCACTACCAACGCCGCATCTTTCAGCGCGGCGACGAGGTCGTCACGGAGCTCGAGGTCGACTCGGAGGGTCTACCGTGACCCCCCACGCCAAAGCGCCTCGGCGCGTGGTGGTGGTCGACGACGAGCGGCCGGCCCGCGATGAGCTCCGCTACTTGATGCAGGGCTGGGACGACGTGGAGGTGGTCGGAGAAGCGGCCTCGGTCGAGGATGCGAAAGACGTCATCGCCGCCGCTCAGCCCGACCTCGTCCTCTTGGACATCCAGCTCCGAAAGCGCTCCGGCTTCGAGCTTCTGTCCTCGGGCGACGTCGACTATCACGTCATCTTCGTCACCGCCTACGCCGACTACGCGGTCCGTGCCTTCGAAGTGAGCGCCGTCGACTATCTACTCAAGCCGGTGGAACCGGAGCGGCTCCGGGAAGCCCTCAACCGCGTGGGCGAGCTCAGACCTCCTCTCGTCGACGGCGGCCGGCTCGACCCCCAACAGGTCGTCATCGTCCGCACCGGACGGCGCTACCACTTCCTCCCGGTGAGCGAGATTCGCTACATCGAAGCCCACGGCGAGTACTGCGAAGTGCACGGCCTCGGGGTGAGTGGCTACTCGAACCGCCCGCTCGCCGACTGGGGAGATGCGCTGCCGCCGGATCGCTTCGTGCGCATCCATCGCGCGCGCATCGCCAACCTTCACTTCGTGTCGATGATGGTCCCGACCGAGGGCACGAGTTTCGAACTCGTGCTCCGAGACTCGGACGAGCGACTGCCGGTGAGTCGGCGCTACGCCGCCCGGCTTAGGGCCTTATTGTCGTAGGGCTTGCCGCTCACTCCGCGGGGGTCACCGCCACCTTGACCCCCTCGAGCTCGGTCGCGATCTCGGCCGGCCCCCACTCGATAGTTTCCGCCCGGGCGATGGCGAACAGCGAGCCCTCCAGGCCCTTGACCGTCTTCACCAAGGTCTCGTCCGCACCCGAGACATCGAGGGTGACCGACTTGACGGTGCGGGTCTGGGAGATGCGGAGGTCGGTGCGCACCTGGCGAAGGGCGCGGAGGATGGGCTCGAGCACCGCCATCTCGCGTACCTCTTCAGTGCGCTCGGGGAGATACTCGGGCCAGCCCGCGACGTGAAGACTGACCTTGTCTTCGTAAGGGCGATAGAGCCGCTGCCACAGCGCCTCGGTGATGAAGGGGACAAATGGCCCGTACAGGCTGAGGACCCCCCGGATGGCCTCCCACAGGGTGGCGCGGGCGGACTCCCGCTGGCTCTCCTCGTAGGCTTCCGGACGCCAGAAGCGGTCCTTGATGAGCTCGAGATAGTTGTCGCAGAGCGTGTTCCAGAAGAAGTCGTCGATCGCCTCCCGGGCCTTGGCGTAGTTATAGCCTTCGAGGGCCGTCTCCGCCTTGGGGATGACCTTATTGAGCTCCGTGAGCAGCCATCGATCTTCCGGCGTGCGGTCGGTGAAGGGCATCCGAGGAGCCTCAGGGTCGAAGCCCTCGAGATGCGAGAAGCCGAAGCGGCAGGCGTTCCACATCTTCACCACGAGGCGACGCCCCGCCTTCACCTCGCGCTCGGAGTAGCGGGTGTCGCTGCCGAGGTTGGAGGAGGCCGCCCAATAGCGGAGGGCGTCGGCGCCGTACTTCTCGATGACCTTGTAGGGCTCGTAGCGATTGTAGCCTTCGGCGTCGGTGAACTTCTCGAGGTCTCGCTTGCTGATCTTCTTGCCCTGCTCGTTCAGTCCCCAACCCGAGATCATCGTCTGCTTGAAGGGGAGCGACTCCTCGTGCAAGTGAGACTTCACAACCGTGTAGAACAGCCAGGTTCGGATGATCTCATGGGCTTGGACCCGCACCGTCATCGGGTGGAGATACATGTCCCCGGTGTGGTCTTCCGTCTCCGCCCAGTTCGCGTTGATGAGGGGCGAGAGGGACGAGGTCATCCAGGTATCGAAGACGTCCCCTTCTCCCTGGAACTCGCCGTTGCCGCACGCCTTGCAGACATCGACGGGGGCAGGATCTTCGAGCGGGTCGACGGGGAGAGACTCCACGGGGGGAAGATGGATCTCTCCGCACTCCGTGCAGTACCACACCGGAATCGGCACCCCGTAGAAGCGCTGCCGGGACACGTTCCAGTCGTACTTGAGCCCCTTGATCCACTGATCGAGGCGGATCTTCATCTCCTGGGGGTGCCACTCGAGCTCCGCGCTCCGGGCCAGGAGGGGCTCCTCCAGATCGAGAACTTTGACGAACCACTGCGGGGCCATCACGAACTCCACCGGGACCTCGGAGCGCTCGGCGATGGAGACGTTCTGATCGACGTTCTTCACCCCTCGGTAGAGCTCGGCCGCCTCGATGTCCTTGATGATCTTCTTGCGGGCGGCGTGGACGTCGAGGCCCGCGTAGTCGCCGGCCGCGTCCAGCATCTTGCCGTTGGGCCCGATCATCACCCGGGTGTCGAGGCCGTCCCGCTTCCACTTCTTGACGTCCTCGCCGTCGCCGAAGGTGCAGACCATCATCAGGCCGGTGCCGAACTCCTTCAGGACGTCCTCGTCGGTCTTGATCGGCACCTCGTGTCCCGTGACGGGGGTGATGGCGGTCTTGCCCACGAGGTGGGTGTAGCGCTCGTCCTCCGGGTTACAGTAGAGGGCCACGCAGGCGGGGATGAGCTCCGGTCGCGTGGTGGAGATGACGAGGTCCTCGTTCTCCGGGGACTTGAACGCGATGTCGTGGAGCTTGCCCTTCCGGGACAGGGTTTCGAGGTCGGCCTGGGCCAGCGCCGTCTCGAACATGGTGTCCCAGAGCACCGGCTGGTTCGACCGATACATCCTACCCTTCTCGTAGAGGTCGATGAAGGACTTCTGGCTGGTGCGTCGGCAATGCTCGTTGATCGTGGAGTAGCGAAGGCTCCAGTCGACGGACAGACCCAGCGCCCGCCACAGCGCCTCGTAGGCTTCCGCCCCCTTGCTGGTCTCCTCGAGGCACAGGGCCCGAAACTCGGCGCGGGTGGTGCGCTTCTTGTTTACGCCGTGGAGCTTTTCGACGTGGCGCTCCGTGGGGAGGCCGTTGTCGTCGAAGCCCATGGGGTAGAAGACCTTCTTGCCCCGCATCCGGTGGTAGCGGACGACGATCTCGGCCTGCGTGTAGCTCATCGCGTGGCCGACGTGGAGATGGCTCGCCGAAACGGTGGGAGGGGGGGTGTCGACGGAGTACAGCTCCCCGTCCGCTTTCGGGTCGTAGCGGTAGATCCCGGAGGAGTCCCACAGCTCGCGGCACTCGGCCTCGAGGGCGATGAGGTCGAACTCTTTGTCGAGTTCGACGTTGGTCAGGGCGGCCATAGAGGGGTGCTAGCCAAGGCCACCGACGCGGTCAACGCGCCCCGTCATCCCCGGACTTGCCGAATGAGCTTTTCGTAGATCGTGGGGTCCGGTCGCAGGAAGACGATGTCGAGGGCGACGGCCACCCCCGCCCCGATCAGGACGTAGGTGAGGTCCCGCGCCAAGAAGGACAGCAGGAAGCCCATGATCGCCATCGACTCGGAGAGCGCGAGGGCGACGATGAAGGCGGTTTGCCAGCGCCCGACCGAAACCGCAAGCCGTCTTTCATCATCGCTCTCCGGAGGTACCAACGACTGAATCGTGCCGGTAGGGACCTCCTGTGCTGTGAGGCGCTGTGGCGTGGCGATAACGGCTCGGATGAGGAAGGCCAGGATCCCGGCGCCCGCGGCGATGATGGACATCGCGATCACCTGAAACGGGGGGATCGGCTCGGGTCCGGTGGTGGGCACAAGCAGCCCTGGCGCCGGCTCGACCAGCACCCAGGCCACGGTCAGGAACATGATCGGAGCCCCCGCCAGGGCGGCGAAGAGGACCCAGGTCAACGAACCGTGGCGAGCCGCCAACTCTTTGGTGAACGACCGTCGGAGGGACACGGACCGCACGCTACGCGACGACTCTCGGGCTCACCACATGTAGGATAGGCCACGCATGCCCGACGGCCCCCGCCTTCCGCCCCGCGCCGCGCGACGGGATCCGGGCCTCGCCCCCTCCGGTGGAGGACGGGGGCCCCGGCGCACGCGAAGATCGGACGTCGCCGGCCCCTCCGTGTCCGGTCTCCGGAGAGCCCTCGCGCTCGTCGGAGCGGCCACCGCCGAGCGCCCCGAAGCGCCGCCGGAGGAGCTTCTCCTGGAGGTCGTCTCCCGACTCGACGGACCGGCCGTCGAGGCCCTGATCGGCCGGGCGGATGGGCCCGTCCGCAAACCGGTGCGCCTCGGCCAGCAGGCGTGGGCGAAGGCGCTGGCCCAGCTGCCTCTGGGCGGACCTCACCCGGTGCCGGCGGCCGCGATCCGCCCCGGTCAGACTCAGCTGAGCTTCGATCACGCCGCCCGGAAGATGCGCGAGCTGGCCCAGACCCTGGTCGCGGGCACCGACGCGCACGACCTCTTCGGGCCCGACGACTTTCCGGTGGTG
>JBCBRU010000499.1:0-6733 GCA_039819565.1 Myxococcota bacterium
ATCGTCTCTCCGCCCTCCACGGCGAGGACGTTGACCTTCTGAGGCCCGATGACCGCGTTCGACCCCGGCGGAGCCTGGAGTCGAATGTCGAAGTCATACTTCCCGGCCCGAGTGACCCGCTTGCGGTTCGCCTGAAATGACCGGACCAGCTCATCGACCATCGCCCGAATGAACCCCACGTCGTCGGTGGATGGGTTCTGGGACTGCGCCTCGGTCCGGCAGTCGTTCCACCCGATGGTTCCATCCGGCCCCGATATTCCCCGGGGGGCGACGATGATCACGTTGTCGCGGGCAGCGATCTCCAGCCAGACCTCATACCCCCCTGAAGGCGTCGAAGGCTCGAGGCCGAGGAGGCTGTCGTTGCTGACCCCGAAGCCGTGCATCAAGAAGACGACGGGAGCACCTGCAGGCGTGGAGGGGAGGTAGAGGTGGTAGCTTCGATCTATCCCGTCATGGCGGAGGGGTTGATCGAGCCGCAACTCCCCCTCCCTGAGCGCTGCGTCCTGTTCCCCTCCGTCGCGATGGCCGGCATCCACCGCGTCGGTCGAGCCAGCGTCTACGTCGCCGAGGTCCATCCGTCCCGCATCGGCGGAGACGGGCATGCCGACATCCTGGGAGCTTCGAGCCCCTGAGTCGGTGCGCTCCGGAGACCCCGTGGAGGTAGAACAGGCCATGGCCGAGGCCATCAGCCCAACCGGGAGAAGCTTCTTTGGGAGATACATGAGTTCGCCGTCTTCGGTCCCTAGAGCTCGAAGCCGAGGTTCGACAGGGGCCCCTGGAAGGAGTCTCCGTTGTCGGCTCGGATCACCACGGTGGGGTTCGGAAAGACGAAGGAGAGGTCGTCCTCGAGCGTGTGCTCCGCGAGACGCCACGAAGCGGGATAAGTGGGCGGCTCCGAAGGACGCTCGATAGACCGGGTCTGCCGGATGTAGACCTCATCGTCGGGTGAGATGAGAAACGTCAGACGACGTCCCGCGAGGAAGCGAACGGAGTGGTACTTCGACACGAGGCTCCTCCTCAGAAGGCCCTCCTCGTCGAGGGGTACGTCGGCCTCCAGGAGCTTGGCGTTGAAGCGCCACAGGAACCCGAAGTGCTCCTCGTCGACGAACTCCCCCTCACTCGACGCATCCGGAGAGCGAAGAAAGGTGCTCGCGTCAGGCTCGGATACCCTAGGATCGTTTTTGAACCAGCCAAAGGGGACGTCGAGCGCATCGAACTCCGCCTCCGTGGCCGCCTCAGGGATGCTCCTTGCAATCCAGACCACAGTCTCCGTCAAGGGGGCTCCGTCCGCATCGGCGAACTGCAGGAGCTCGAGGCCGCGAGAGACCTCCTCGCGGCCGGGCGCCGCTCCCCCGCCGCCGGGATCGACGGCGGTCTCGGAGCCGCACGCGGCCGCCAGCATCGCGAGACTTATCAGGTTCAGAATAAGTCGCTGCACGCGCCGAGCATAGGGAAGGCCACGAGCTCGCAGGTTACGAATGGTTGCGCGCGCAACGAAGTCTCTCCATCTCCCACCTATTCTGGGCTGGGTCGGCGGCTTAGCAGACTTCGTGGCCGGAAGACCGGCCAGTCATGGGCATGTAAAGCAACGTCGCACTCGAATAATTCCGGGTGCTTGCGGCCCTATTTGCAGAGCGGGCTAGCGGTTCTGAGTCTCGAAAGAAGCCCCCGCTCGGCACGCCTGCCGAGCCTTCGGCAGGTCTGACAAACCAGAGAGGAGGTGCCGCTAAGCCTGCCCGAGCTTCGTGCCCTCGAAGATCGCGTCGCGTCCTGGAGCCCTGAGGACAAGACCGCCTTCGCCAAGAGATTTACGGGTGTCTCCGAGAACGTTACACGCCTTCATCGTAGGCTCCACGACTTCGGTCGAGCCGAGGCGCACGCGAAAATCCGGAGGCGCGACTGGATCTTCTGTCCCTCCTTGCGGATACTGAACAGGTGAGCGGTTCAAAGAGCCCTTCGCCCCGGATCGTGGCGGTTTGCTTACGGGCCCTCCCGCTAGAAGCCGTCTTCTCCGACGCTCCTAAGGCGCCCCAAGGCAAAAAGCTGACCTCAGCGCCAAACAGATTGAGCAAGGTGAGCGGGCCCACGCCGAAGCCGGGGACGCCTAAGGCGCCCCAAGGCAAAGAAGATATCTCCACCCCAAAACCCCCCCGGGCGCTCCAGGGCACGGACGATCACCACACCCCCGACGATCCGGACCCGGACGACCTCCCTACCCTAGGTCCCTGCGCCGTCCGCGACGTCGAGCGGGGCCGGGCGGTGTTGGTTGCCGTCTCGGAGGCCGCGTACGCGCGAGGGGTTCGATCTGGGATGTCCGAGGCCGAAGGGCGCGCCACCTTCGCCGAGCTCGCCGTCCACGATCGTGAGCCTGGCCTCGAGCTCACGCGCCTTCAGAACGCGGCCGAGCTGCTCTTTGCCTACGGTCCCCAGGTCGAGGTGTGCCCTCCCGCCACCCTCTTCGTCGAAGTGGGCCAAAGCCGTCGGGCGCTCCGTCGGCGTTTCGGGACCCACGGCGAGGACGAGGTTCTCGAGCGCGTCGTGGCCGACTTTGCCCGTATCGGTCACCGGGTAACGGCGGCAGCGGCGGACGATCCAGACACTGCGCACACCCTCGCAGCCCAGCTTGCTCGCCCCTCGTCCTCCTCCGCGGAGACCGAACGACGATGGCGGGTGGCTCCTTCCGGTCGAGGTCGAGCAGCGCTCTCTGGGCTGCCTCTCGAGGCCCTGGCCTGGACGACCCATCGCGAAGATCCGGATCGCCGGCTGGAGCTCGCGCAGTTCGGAGTGTGCGAGGCCCTCCGGCAACTAGGATTTCGAGAGGTCGGGGACATCGAGGGCATGAGCGCCGCCGAGATGGGGGCGCGCTTCGGTGAGGCCGGGGTCCTGCTCCACGAGCGGGCGCGTGCGTCGCGCGTGCGCCCTCTAGCCCCTCACCGGCCGGCCGAACGGCTCGAGGAGCACTTCGAGTTCGACGCCGCGACCGAAGATCTGGAGCCGATCCTTTTCGTGCTTCGCCGACTCCTCAATCGCCTCGAGGCCCGTCTCGAGGCGCGACAGCTAGCGGCGGGGGCGCTCACTCTCGATTTTCTCGTAGAGCCAGGGCTCGAGCGTGAAGTCCCTCTCGAGGCTCACCGCGAGGCCACTTCGAAGCGCCGGGCTGCGATCGAGGTGAAGCTCGCTCGACCCACGCGTTCGGCGGCGACGGCGTTTTCGGTGGCTCGGGAGGCCCTCGGCGGAGCTCTCCCCGGGGCCGTGTGGGTGCTTCGCGTGGTGGCGGAGCGATCCGAGACCGACCGCGGAGCTCAGCTCGATCTCTTCTCTCGGCGGGCCCAAAAGGCCGAGGCGCTTGCGGAGCTCGTGGGTCGGCTCACCGCCGCGGTGGGGGAGACCGGGGTGTATAGCCCGGGCATGCTCGACACCCATCGCCCCGAGGAGGCGTGGGGGACGCAGCCCTTTTCGGTCGACGCGGCTCTTGCCCCTCCGCCCGCGCCAGTGCGGCGAGCCCTATCCGTCGCCGCCCCTCCCGTGGTGGAGGCGACGGCTCCCAGCCACCAGCCTCTGCCCGCGGTCGATAGCTCTCTGTCCGTCACGGCCCCTTTGGCCGAGGAGCCGGTGCTTGCTGCCGACGATGAAACAGCCTGGCCCAAACCCAAGGTGCGACGGCCCGAGGACGAGCCTCTGCCCGCGCTGCCCCCTCGACCTCTGGAGCTTCTCGAAGTTCCGGAGCCGGCCCGTTTTTCTCCATCGGGGGACGTGCTCGGGTGGCGCGGGCGTCGAGCCCGCCTCGTATCCGTCGCGGGCCGGGAGCACCTTCGCACCGAGTGGTGGCGAGCCCCTCGCGCCCTCGAGCGGGACTACTATCGCGTCGAGACCGAGGACGGTCGCGCCCTCTGGGTGTTCGTCCGGCCCGATGGTGCCGCTTTCGTGCACGGGGTGTTCGACTAACGTACCTGTTTCCCGAACCATGGTGAGCGTGGTCACATCCCACGCCCCCTGACCTTCGTGCGACCTCGTGCTACCCGACGATTATGACCTCTCCGGCCGGTTTGAGGCTTCGTTCCTTCGTCCTCGCCTCCGTCCTCGTGGCCCTCACCTTCGTCTTGGCCTCACCCGCTCGTGCCGCGGAGGACCCCGAGCCCGGCGACGAAGTTCGGCTCGTTCTCCACGACGGAAACGTCGTGAAGGGGATGCTCCTCGGCACCAACGAGCTCGGCTACCGCATCAGCTTCGCCGGCACCGAGGTCGTTGTGCACTACACCTCCGTGGCTTCCGTCGAGATCGTGACCAAGGAGGCGCTCCTCGAAGAGATGCGTCCCGGAGGGCCACGCTCTGACCTCCCGCCCGAAAGCCCACCTGCGGAAGCTCCACCTCCCGCGGGCGGTGCCGAACCCCCTGCGGCTCCCGAGACAGATGCGCCGCTTCCTTCGATGGAGACGACGCCCCCGGAGACCTCGGAGGCCGACGCCGAGCCGCTTCCCCGACTCGACCCAGAGCCGCAAAACCTCGAATCGGAAGACCTTCGCGACGCTCCCCCCAAGCCCCGCTCCCGCGGGGGTGCTCTCATGACCACCGGCTTCATTCTGCTGGGTGTCGGTGGTGGCCTCGCCATCACCACCGCCCTGCTCGACGACGAGATCATCGTCGATGACTCGCCCGATCTTCTCCCGGCCCTCACCGTGGCGGGGGGGATCATGGCCAGCGTGGGCGTCGGACTGGCCGTCACCGGCACCGTCCTCAAGATCGTCTCGGGTTCACGCATTCGGCGCTGGGAGCGCCGGTACGGCGGGGTTCAGCTCGTCCCGACGGTGGGACCAGGATCCGGCGGCGTGGCTCTGGTCGGACGGTTCTGAGGATCGCCCGCCCTAGCGGGGCCGGGCGATGAGGAGACGAGCGAAGGCGTCGAGAGGGTGCGTGGTTCGATCGAGGGTCCATCCCGCGGAGCGCAGGAGGAGCTGCAGTTCGCGCTTGGAGCGGGCTCGACCGTGGCCGAAGAGGACCATCATCTCTAGGTCCATGAGCCGCGACATGCTTCGTCCCCGGCCCGGATGCAGCACGCCCTCGACGAGAAGTAAGGTTCCGCCAGGAGCGATGGCGGCGCGGCTCCGCTCCAGGATGCGGTGGGCGTCCTCGTCGGCCCAGTTGTGCAGGATGTGTTTCAGGATGTGGAGGTCGGCTCCTGCGGGGAGCTCCGCGAAAAAGTCACCCACGACGCAAGCACAGCGTCCGGCGAGGCCGCGCTCTTCGCCTCGTGCTTGGGCTCGAGAGACGACGTGGGGCCGATCGAGGATGGTCCCGGACATCTGCGGCCAGGCATCGAGGATAGCGTAGGCGCAGGTTCCGAGGCCTCCCCCGATGTCGAGGAGCTGGCGGTGGGCGGAGAAGTCGTAGGCTTTGGCCACCGCCCGAGCCACCCCGGTCGTGAAGCGGTCCACGCCCTCGTCGTAGTGAGCGGCATCGGAAGGGTTGGCCTCGAGGTGGTCGTAGAAGGACAACCCGTGCGTGCGCTCAAAGGCCGAGGTTCCTGCTCGCACCGCGTCCGCCAGCGACGACCACGGCGCCCATTGGCTCGGCGAGCCAATGAAGGTGGCGAGATCCCGCAATCGGTCCTCCCCTGAACAGAGGAGCAATCCAGCTTCCGTCAGACCGTAGGTCTCGTCTTCCTCGGAGAAGGTGAGGATCTCCTCCCCGACCAAGACGGCCAGCAACCTCTCCAGCATGAGAGCGTCACACTCGATGCGGCGCGCGAGGTCCCCGATACCGAGAGGCGCTTCCTCGAGGGCATCTGGCACTCCGAGCGCAGCGGCGCTCGAGATGGCTTGTGCGACCCATTTTCCCGCCAGCAGACCGAGAACGTGATGCTCGGGGGAAAGTCCCTGGGGGTGATCGGTCACGCCTCGGCCCGTGCTCGAGGCTCAGCGGGACGATCCGTCATCCACCGACCCACCTCCGCCACGCTGAACGTGGACTGGCGGGGCATACCAAGGGCGCGTTCGATGTCACGGCTGACGGAGGGCAGAGCGCGACGACGCGCTCGGCCGTCGAGCTCCTCTGCGGCTACGCGCCCTTCCGGAAGGCTGAGTCCCCACTCTCGAATGCCCAGCTCGTCCCACATATGCCGGGCGGCGATCGGTCCGAGCTCCAGCGTGACGCGGAGCACGATCTCCGCGAAAAGCTCCTCGCCCGCCGCCAACTGAGCCTGCATGTAGCTGAGCGTCTCCGCGTGACTGAGCTTCCGGGTCAGCGCACAATGGGAGTCCACCAGCATACTCGGGAAGGCCGGTACGACCACCATGTCGCCGCCCCCAAAGCTGGGTTCGACGTGCTCAGCCCAATACTTGAGCACGTCTTGCATCCTTCCCGAGAGCTCCACGAAACGCGCTCCCACCAGGGTAAAGGGCATGAGGGCCTCGCCGCTCAAGCGATAGATGTTCTGCTGGAAGAACTGACAGGGGAAGCTCCAGTAGACGTGGTTATCCCAAAAGACCTTCGTCGACATCGCGCCGGGATGTCCGTACACCGCGGCCGACTCTCGATAGACGCCGATGGAACCGCTGACGAGAGCGCGATACTGTGCGTTGAGCTCCTGGCTCCGGGCGAGCAGATCTCCGTTCTCCACGTCGGTCTGAATCATCTCGGCGGTGAAGCTATTGGCTAAGGCGATGTAGTCCGTCCCCGGGCTGTAGAGGGGGTCGGTGAACGCGCCGGCTTCGCCGATCAGGGCCCAGCGGTCGGG
>JBCBRU010000500.1:0-6729 GCA_039819565.1 Myxococcota bacterium
GGTGTCCGAGGTGGCGGGGACCACGGTGGACTCGATCGACTCGTTGGTGGAGGTGGGCGAGGACCGCTACCTCTTCATCGACACCGCGAACACGCTAAACCGCTCCACCCGGTGTACGATGGAGCGCTTTCGGCGAATGCCCGCGGTGTCGATGAAGAGGTAGCGGTCCTCGCCCACCTCCACCAACGAGTCGATCGAGTCCACCGTGGTCCCCGCCACCTCGGACACCAAGTGACGGTCCTCTCCGAGGAGTCGATTGACGAGGGAGCTCTTGCCCGCGTTGGGACGCCCGATCACGGCCACCCGGATGGGACCCGCTACCTCACTCGGGTCCTCGCCGGGCTCCGGGAGCTCGTCCAGCCCGGCCGTGAGATCCTCGAGGACGGGCAGCGTCTCCACCACCATCTCTTCGAGATCGCCCACGTTCCGGCCGTGGGCGGCGGACACCGGGAGCACCCGCGGGATCCCCAAAGCATGAAACTCGTGAAGGAGATCGTCGTGGCTCGGACCATCGAGCTTGTTCACCGCGACCACCACCGGCTTGCCGCTTCGCCGGAGAAGCTTGGCCACGTCGTGATCCTCCGGCATCACCCCCGCCCGCCCGTCGGTGAGGACGATGATGGTGTCGGCCTCGTCGATGGCGAGCTCGGACTGCTCGAGGACTCGCCGCATGATGGGATCCTCGCTCTCCGGGTCGAAGCCTCCCGTGTCCACTACGACGACCTCTCGATCGTCCAGCGCCCCGGAGAGCTCCGCTTCGGCGTAGATGCGGTCCCGCGTGACCCCGGGCTGATCGGCGACGATGGAACGCCGCTCCTTCACGAAGCGATTGAAGAGGCGCGACTTTCCCACGTTGGGGCGACCTACGATGGCCACCACGGGCTTGGCGCTGGTGCTCACGTCTCTTCTCCTTCGTCTTCGGCCTCGAGCGCTTGCAAGACCTCTTCCGGAAGCGAAGCGAGTGCCTCGGCCACCTCGGCCGCCGACGCGCCCGGGCTCTCCGCATCACGCTTCGTGTATCCCAGCTCGCGGAGCCGCCGCCCGTCCGAGCTCCAGTCCCCGGTGACCCGAACCGACAGGTCCAGATAGCACTTGGAGCCCAGGAGATACTCGATGTCCTTACGGGCCCGGGAACCTATCACCTTGAGTCGAGACCCCTGCTTCCCGATGACGATGCCTTTTTGCGAGGGGCGCTCGACATGAAGGGTGGCAAAGATTCGGGCGAGCTTCGGACGCAGATCTTCGAAGCGGTCGATGGTCACGGCCACCGAGTACGGCAGCTCGTCCTGCAGCTCGAGCATCGCCTTCTCTCGGATGAACTCCGAGATGATCTCTCGCTCGCTTTCGGTGGTGACCTCGTCGACGGGAAGAAGGGGCTCGGAGGGCGGAAGGGCCCGACCCACCTCCTGCACGAGGGGCTCGAGGTCGATCCGAGCCCGGGCCGAGATAGGCACGATCGCGGTGAGTCGCTCCCCGAGGCGCTCTTGCAAACTGCCGATCTGATGCAATATGGCCTGCTTATCCCGCACTCGATCCGTCTTGTTGAGGGCCACGATGATCGGCTTGTCGATCTTGTCGAGGACCTCGAACAGGCGCTCGTTACCCGGGGTGATGCGACCATCCACCCGCGCCTCGGCCACGAACACCACCACGTCGGCTTCCCGGACCGCCTCCTCGGCCTGCGCCACCATGAAGCGGTTGAGCGGACCCTTGGCCTGGTGATGCCCGGGCGTATCGAGGAGGAGGATCTGGGCGCCGGGGGGGTTGAGCACCCCGATGAGGTTTTTGCGGGTGGTTTGAGGTTTGTGGGTGGTGGCGGCGAGCTTCTGGCCGAGGAGGGCGTTGAGGAGCGTGGACTTGCCCACGTTGGGTCGGCCGACGAGGGCGACCCAGCCCGCGCGAAACGGTCCCTCCTCCTCGGCGGCCTCAATCGGAGGCTCGACGGCGAGGCGGGGGCGCTCCCAGGTGGCCCGCCGACGCGCGTGCTCCTCGGCCTCGACCTGGCGCTTGGCTTCCGCCTCTCGCCGCTTTTCGGCCTTTCGAGCCTTACGGGCGCGCGCGAGCTTCTCGCGGTCCTGCGAGGCGTTCGAGCCCCGAGGCCCCCGGCCGCGGCCGCTGCTTCGCCTTCGCCCTTCGCTCACGATTCGGCGGAACCTAATCCCCTCGACCTTCGAATGCACTGGGTTTCTCGACCCGGAGATCGTCGAGGAGCCGCGAGGCGGCGTCCCGCTCCGCCTGCTTCTTGCTTCGGCCCTCACCGGTGCCGAGGACCTCGTCACCCACGAGAACCTCGACCACGAACCTCTGCTCGTGTTCGGGGCCGTCGGTGGCCGCAACCCGATAGCGCGGGGTCACCTTGCGCTCCGCCTGGTAGTGCTGCTGCAAGGCGGTTTTCGGATCCTCTTCGGCGAGATCTCGCCCTTGATCGAAGTCCAAAAGGGGAAGCACGATCTCCAGAGTGCGATCGAAACCCACCTCGAGGTAGATGGCCGCCACCACCGCCTCGAAGGCGTCGGCGAGCAGCGACGGGCGGTCGCGCCCGCCCGAGAGATCCTCGCCCCTTCCCAACCGAAGGACCGCGCCCAGGTGAAGCCTCCGCGCCACCGCGGCGAGCGCCCCCTCGTGGACGATGGCGGAGCGCATCCGCGAAAGCTCTCCTTCGCGGGCACCCGGAAACCGCCGCACCAGCGCGTCCGCGACGAGCAGGTCCAAAACTGCGTCCCCGAGGTACTCGAGGCGTTCGTTGTCGGGGAGCGGCGGGCCTCCCGGCTGCGTGACCTCGTTGACGAAGGACCGATGGGTGAGCGCTTCCTGAAAGAGCACCGGATCTGCAGGGGAGAACCCGAGAGCGTCGAAGAAGCGGCGGTGGGGGTCCTTGGAGACGGTCACGTCCCGCCCTCGATCCATGCTCCGCCGAGGACCTCGTCATCGACGTAGAAAACCGCGGCCTGCCCGGGAGAGACCGCCCGCACCGGCTGCTCGAAGCGCACCTCGACCTGGCCGTCGGCTCGCCTCGCCACCCGGGCCGGGGTCCCCGGATCTCGGTACCGAATCTTGACCCGAGCCCGTACCGGACCCGCCGGAGGTCCCGCCGGCCAGCTGGCGTCTCGGGCCGTCAGCCCCTCCTTGAGGAGGCGGGTCGACGGGCCCACCGTGACCGTCTTGGACTCGGGGTCCAGGGACAGAACATGAAGAGGATGTCGGGCCGCGATCCCGAGCCCCTTTCGCTGCCCGACCGTGAAGTTCATCACCCCGTGATGACGCCCCAGGACCTTCCCCTCTTCGTCCACCACGGGACCGGCGTGATCGCCGCTCGCCTCGGGCTGGCGCATCACGAAACGTCCGGCCCCGGCTCCGCCGACGAAGCACACCTCCTGGCTCTCGAGCTTGTGGGCCACCGGGAGCCCACGCGCGAGGGCGCCCTCCCGCACTTCCGCCTTCGTCCACGCCCCGAGCGGAAACTCGAGATCACGAAGAAGCTCCGGGCGTGTTCCGAAGAGGAAGTAGCTCTGGTCCTTATCGGCGTCGACGCCCGTGAAGAGGTGAGTGCGGCGGTCCCGGCCCGCCTCCCGGATCCTTCGGGCGTAGTGCCCGGTGGCGAGGCGCTCGCAGCCCAGGGCTCGAGCCCGGCGGTGCAGACGCTCGAGCTTCACAAAGGCGTTACATCCCACGCAGGGATTAGGGGTGCGTCCGCCCAGATAACTCCGGACGAAAGGCCGAACGACGTGCTCGGCGAACTCCGATCGGCCGTCGAGCACGTAGAAAGGAAAACCCAGCATCTCCGCCACTCGGCGCGCGTCCTGGAGGTCGTCCGGAGGACAGCAGGCCCGCGGCGCGAGAGGGTTTCCTGGGTCAGGATCGTGGAGTCGGAGGGCGAGACCTACGACCTCCGCGCCCGCTTCGACGAGACGGGCGGCCGCCACTGCGGAATCCACTCCGCCGGACAACGCCACCGCCACTCGGCGCCCCCGGAGGGCCTCGAGCTCGGCGTCGATGATCGCCCCCGTGGGAGCCGACAGCGCCGCGCCCCGGGCGTGCGAACCCCCGGAGGGAGGCGGGTCATTCGTCGTCGTCGTCGTCGTCATCGGCGCCGTCCTCGGCGCCTCCTTGGTACTGCGGCCGAGCTCCGGGAGCATAGTCGACCCGCTCCTTGAGCTCCTTACCTACCTTGAAGAAAGGAAGCCTCTTGGCGGGAACGTGGATGGTATCCCCCGTCCGGGGGTTCCGACCCGTATAGGCTTCGTAAGGGCGGCTCGTGAAGCTCCCGAAGCCGCGAATCTCTACGCGGTCACCGCGCTTCAAAGCCTCGGCCATCTGGTCGAAGACGAGATTCACGATCTGCTCGGAGCGCTTCTTGGTGATGCGCGCACGTTCCGCAAGGTGTTCGACCAGCTCGGACTTGTTCATGGGTCCTCGAATCACGCCCCCGACAGGGCTCGAACCTGTGGCCTACGGTTTAGGAAACCGTCGCTCTATCCAACTGAGCTACGGGAGCCGGGCTGTGGTTCACTAGCCTGCCGAAAAAAGGCTGTCAATACCGCTAGATAGTCAGCGATGCGTCAAAACACCACAATGGCGTGGCAATCGACGTCACCGAGCTTCTCGCGTCCGTTCAAGAAGGAAAGTTCAACCAGGAACGCGGCCTCCACCACCTCGACCCCTTGGTCTCGAATCAGCTCGAGGGTCGCCCCCATGGTGCCGCCCGTGGCGAGGAGATCATCCATCACCACCACCCTCATGCCGGGCCTCAGGGCGTCCTCCTGGATCTCCAGGGTGTCCTGACCGTACTCGAGGTCATAGGTCTTTCGAACCACCGGGCCCGGCAACTTCCCCTGCTTGCGCACCAGGACCAGGCCCGCCCCCATGTGAAAAGCCACGGGGGCTCCCACGAGGAAGCCGCGCGACTCGATACCCACCACCGCGTCGATGTTCTGCGCTGCGTACCGCGCCGACAGCGCCTCCGTGACCGCCTTGAGGGTGTCGTGGTGGCTGAAGATCGGGGTGATGTCCTTGAACACGATGCCCGGCTTCGGGAAGTCCGGGAAGTCGCGGATCTTACTGCGCACCCGCTCGCTGAGGTCGGTCTCGCTCACCCGCGCGTTGATACCGCTCCCCTGGTCACATGGAAAGGCTCAGGGGAGGCGCGGCCAAGGATTGAGGCGCGTCTCCCCGTCTCGCAGCTCGAAATAGAGGCGAGGAGAGGCGACGCCACTCGAATCCCCGACGAGGCCGAGGAGCGCCCCTCGTCTCACTTTGTCGCCCGACTTCACGCAAGGTCGGTCCAGGCTCCCGTACACCGTCACGAGGCCCTTCTCGTGGGAGAGCACCACCAGTTGTCCGTAGCCCTGCTGTTTTCCGATCAGGATGACCCGCCCCTCGGCGCTCGCCCAGACCGGCGTGCCCTTCGGAGCGCCGATGGCGAGCCCCTCGTGTTTGCGCCCCTCGAGTTTCCCGAACTTGGTCACCACCAGACCATCGACGGGCCAAGCGAAGCCCTCGCGAGAGGACGACCAGCCCCGGGGGGCGGGACCGTGGGCGTGACAGTCGACCTTTGGATCCTCGGCCCGCTTCGCCTCCCGCCGAGGCTTGACCTCGCGCGCCGACGGCTCAGGCGCATGAGCGGAGGATTGGGCGTGGTCTCCGACGCCCACCGCGGTCAGCCTCAGGCGCTGTCCCACCCGGAGCTGATTGGGTTCCTGGAGGCCGTTGAGCTCCGCGATCTTCTTGATCGGCAGGCGGTGCAGCGCCGCGATCGCGCTCAGCGTTTCTCCGCTCTTGACCACGTGGACGCTGCGCAGAGGGGGCGCGCCCGGATCCACGAAGGCGGGGCTCCGACGCCATTCATGGGGCGCCGCGGCGCGCTGCGCGCAGCCCGCCGCGAGCCAGACGAGGATGACCCACCACCGCCCCGGCAAGCGCCGGCCCGGAGCGGATCTCGTAGACATGCGGGGATGAAAGCGGCCCTGCCAACCCCCGTCAAATTATCGGACCGGCACGATCTCGAGGTCCGCGGGAGGCGCCTTCGAGGGCACCCGCTCCGCTCCTTCGAGCGTAAGGTCCCGAAAGCGTTCCTGCAGCCCCTGGCTCGCCGTGAGATCGACCCCGAGCGGAGTGACCGAGATCCGCCCATCGGCCAGGGCGTTACAGTCGCTCCCCGGGAGATCGTGAGGGTCGGAGGGCTCGCCCCCAATCCAGTAGTAGGGCCCGCCGCGAGGGTCGTCCCGACGATGCACGGCGTGCCGAAAGAGTCGATGTCCGAGGAAGGTGAGCTGCCACTCCCGCGGCTCTCCTCCGGGTACGTTGACGTTGAGGGCCACGTTCGAAGGCATCCCGCCGGCCAGGCATCCACGGGCCAGCTCGACGGCGAAGCGGGCCGACCACGCGTAGCTCCCGTCCCGGTCCGTGAGCGAGACGGCGATGCCCGGGACCCCCAGGAGGGTGCCCTCCATGGCCCCGCCGACGGTGCCCGAATAGTGCACGTCGAAGCTCATGTTGGGTCCGGCGTTCACGCCGGAGAGGACCAGGCTCGGCCGCCGCGGCAAAAGCTCGTGGGCACCGAGGTAGACGCAGTCGGCGGGGGTGCCGTCGACGCTCCACCATCCCGGTCGCACCTCGAGGGCCCGAAGGGGTCGGTGAAGACTGATCGCGGAGCTCAACGGCCTCCAGGAACCCAATCAGCTCCGGGTGGGACAGCGCCTGAGGCTGACCGCGGTGGGCGTCGGAGACCAC
>JBCBRU010000501.1:0-6709 GCA_039819565.1 Myxococcota bacterium
GGGATCCAATGTGGCGACCTGTCACGCGTCGCTTGTCCGCGTCGTTACGGTGCTTGATGGCGTCGATGCACGGCTTCACCCTCGACCCTAGCTGCGGAGAGTTCTTCCTCAGCCGCCCCAACATCCGCATGCCCGCCAAGACTAAGGTCCTGTCCATCAACGAGGGCAACGTGGTGTACTGGCCGAGTTGGGTGAAGCCGTGCATCGACGCCATCAAGCACCGTAACGACGCGGACAAGCGACGCGTGACAGGTCGCCACATTGGATCCCTCGTGGCCGACTTTCATCGAAACCTGCTCTACGGGGGTCTGTATCTCTACCCCCGGGACAGCCGCTCCCCCAACGGGAAGCTCCGCGTGCTCTATGAATGTAACCCCCTCGCCTTCATCGCCGAGGTGGCCGGGGGCGCGGCGACGGACGGAAGCAAGCGTATCCTCGACATCGAGCCGGCCCAGCTCCACGAGCGCACCGGCTTGGTGATCGGCCCCAAGGCGGACGTGGAGCTGGTCCGGAAGTACGTGCAGGAGCACGCCTAAACCTTGACCTACTCACCCCCTCTCGGCCCACCTCGCGACGAGGGAGAGCTCCTGCGGCGGGCGCGGGCTCTGGCCGGCTGGTCCTTGTCGAGCCTCGCGGACAGCCTCGGTCACTCGGTCCCGCTCGACGCCACGCGCGCCAAGGGCTGGGTGGGTCAGCTGATCGAAGACGCCCTCGGCGCCGCCGCGGGGAACCGGGCGGTGCCGGACTTCGAGCGTTTAGGGGTCGAGCTCAAGACGGTCCCCGTGGACGCTCGCGGCCATCCTCGTGAGTCAACTTACGTGACGACCTTACCCCTCGCGGAGCTGGACTCGACGACGTTTGCGCAATCGAGTCTGCACAAGAAGCTGGCCGCGGTGCTCTTCGTCCCCGTGGAGGCCGACCCCAAGCTTCCTCTCGGAGTACGCCAGGTCGGTTCGCCCTTCTTGTGGAGGCCTGATGCCTCCGTCTGGGCCCTCATCGAGTCGGACTGGAGCCGCTTTTCGGCGGAGGTGCGAGCGGGGCGCGTGGAGCACATCGGGCCCAAGGTCGGCGAATTACTCCAGGTGCGGCCCAAGGGCGCCGACGCCCGGGAAACCACGCGCACCATCGACGCCGAAGGACGAGAACGCCGGACGATGCGTCGCGGCCTGTACCTTCGACCCACGTTCGTCCTCAGCCTATTTCGCGGACACTTCCACATGCCACCCGTCAGTGCTCCAATCGGGCGGTGACCTCGCGCCGGCTCCTCCTGAAGGTTCGGGCCGAGGACGGCTGTCCGCTCTACGACGCGGGGGATCAGCTCGTCCTCCATCTCCCGGGCATCGTGACCCACGCTTCATCCGCGGTGTGCGCGCTCACCGTGGCGGCGTTTTTGAAGGACGTCGACGGGGCCGACTGTCCCCGCGCCCGCAGCGACGCGTGGCCCGAGACCTTCCGCTGTCCGCGCGCTGACCGACCGGTGCTCTTCAGTGTGGAGCCGGTCGAGGAGCGCCCCGCGTCCGCCCCCCCCGCTCGCTTCGATACCGAGGACCTCCCCAACGCCGTGCTCCAGCTCCGGCGCATCCCGGTCTTTCGCGCCCTCTCGGATGGATTCCTCTCCGAGCTCGCCCGACACCTGGAGACGCAGCGCTTCGAGCCCGGCAGCGTCCTGGTCGAGAAGGGCCACCCGGGGCAGGCCTTCTTCATGCTCATCGAGGGCGAGGTCGAGATCGTGGGCTATGCCGACGAGAAGATGAAGAGCGTCGTCAACGTGCTCGAGGCCCCTTCTTGCTTCGGCGAGATCTCGCTCCTCACCGGCTCCCTGACCGCAGCCTCCGTCACCGCCCGTACCGCGGTCACCGTTTTCGTCCTCCCCTCCACGGATTTTCAACGCATGATGAGAGAGCACGCGGATATGGCCCAGCGCTTCACGCGGCTCCTCGCCACCCGGGTGGAGAGCGCCAATAGTCTCATCGTTCGAGCCGGCAGCCAGGGCTTTCGCGGCAAGCTGTCCGTCATGAACGCCGCCACCGTCTTGCAGGTCCTGGCCGAGGCCCGGCAGTCCGGCCAGCTCTGCCTCAACGCCGACCAGCATAGCGCCACCGTGGCCTACAACGACGGACGCATCTTCTCCGCGAGCTTCGGGGAGCTGCGCGGTTCGGAGGCCGTGTTCTCGATTCTGGGTTGGGAGAGCGGCGACTTCTGGCTCGAGCCGGAGCTCGTTCCGGAGCGGGACGAGGTGGAGATGGGAGTGACGGGACTCCTCCTGGAAGGCATGCGCCGGATCGACGAAGGTGAGGCATGACCCTCCCGTCCTCGTGGCCGCTCGGCGCCCCCGAGCCCCCTCGAGTGCCGCTCGCGCGCGGCGACACTCCGTTTCAGCCCCTGAAGCGCACCACCCAGCAACTCGGTCACGAGGTCTGGGTCAAGCGCGACGACCTCACCGGATCCGCGCTCTCCGGCAACAAGGTACGAAAGCTCGAATACCTCGTGGCCGAGGCGGAGTCTCGAGGGGCGCCGCGGCTCGTGACCTGCGGAGGCGTGAACTCGAACCACGCCCGCGCCACCGCGGTGGCCGCGGCGCAACGTGGTCTGCGGTCCCATCTTCTTTTGCGCGGAGAAGACCGGGTGCCCCCGGTGGGCAATCTCCTGCTGGATCGCTGGGTGGGCGCGGAGATCACCTTCGTGGACGCCGACGGCTACGCGGAGCGCAACGACCGCATGGCGGCCCTGGCCGGAAGCGGCGGCTACGTCATCCCCGAGGGGGGCTCGAACGGACTCGGGGCTCTCGGCATGGCGCGATGCGCCCTCGAGCTGGTCGAAGACGCCCGCACGGCAGGGGTCGAGATCGGTCGGGTGGTGCACGCCTGCGGCTCAGGGGGGAGCACCGCCGGGCTCGCCCTCGGCTTCGCCGCAGCCGGAGTGGAGACGGACGTGGTGGCCGTCAACGTGATGAAGGACGCCGCCTTCTTTACGGCCGAGGTGGAGCGCATCCTCGCGGACGTGGCCGCGCGCGGTCACGCCAGCGAGGACGTCCTCTCCCGGGCTCGGTTCCGCATCCAAGATGGCTTCGTGGGGGAGGGATACGCGCGGACGACTTCGGACGAGATGGCGGAGCTACAGGGCTTCGCGCAGACGGAGGGGCTGGTGGTCGACCCGGTGTACACCGGCAAGGCGCTCCTCGCGCTGCTGCGAAACGGGCTCGGCCCCCCGCCGTCCCGCGGCGTGACCGTGTTCGTGCATACCGGGGGCATTTTCGAGCTCTTCGCCTACGCAGCCGAGATTGCCGCTCTCCGCTCCTGACCGCCTGCGCCCCTTTGACTACCAGCCGATACCCACCGCAATGCCGAACTCGGTGGGGAGGTCTCCTCCGTCTTGGTCGCCGAGGCTCCCGTCCTTGGACCGATGGTTGAAAGTCCGAATGGGGAGGACGTTTTGAGCCAGCCTCAGCTCGAAGAAGGCCTTCGTGCTGGCATCTCGCATGAACATCACCCCCCCCTGGACGTAGGGAAGGACCGCGAGGACGGACTCGGCAAAGATGAACCGAGGGTTCAGCCCGCCGCCGAGATACACGCTGGTCGCATCATGGTTCAGAAAACGGCTCATCCCGAGGTCGATCGTAAAGCCGCCGTACGAGGGTCCATCGGTGTAGCTGAGAGGGATGAGCGGGCCGGCCGCGAACTCGAGGAAGCTGTCGTCGACGGCGAAGCGGCCGCTGAACTGAAACGAAGCCATGGGCGCGTAGTCGAGGGTGGGCACGCTCACCGCGAAGCGGGGCCCGAGGATGTTGTCGCCGCCGCGGCGCTTCGGCGGACGGGCCTCTTGGTCGATGATGTTATCGAGGTTTCGCGTCTCCGCGAGCTCCGAGTTTTCTAGCGCGGCCTCCACCATGCGCGGCACCAGCTTGGCTGCGTCGTCGAGAAGCGTGGTGACCCGCCGAGAGACCTCGATGCTCCCGTCCGGCCGATGGAGGGTGAGTACGAAGAGGGTGTCCTTCGCCAGCGGGAGGGCACGAAGACGCACGTGCCACCGCCCCTCGAAAGGCCCCTCCGAGGCCTCGACGCGGCCCGAGAAGCGCTCTCGCAGGGACTCGAAGAGGAGATGGGTCAGAGCAGAAGCCGGGCCTGGCCCCAGCGGTTCGGCGTCCACCGGGACGACCCACAGCCCCTCTTCCCCCTCCGGGGCGGGCTGACCTACGGAGACGGTCAGGAGGGACGCAACCACGATGGCAGTGAAGCTCATGCCGCCCGGGAGTGCACGACCTAGGCCAGCCGCGCCCACGCGAGGACCCGTCCGGGGGGTGTGCCGCGGAAGGCGCAGTGAGTCGCGGTGAGCGCAACCCCGCGACTCGACACAGTCTTTTCTCTTGGCCGGGGATGATCGCGATCACCCGCAGGGCCGTGGATGTCAGGCCAAGCGGTCGAGGCCGTGGGTCATCATGTACTCGGTCACGGCCGGGACCAGCTCCCCGGCGGGGCCGCGCTCGAAGTGTCCCCGGGGGGCCCGATGGGCGAGCTCGGCGAAGGAGGTGTCCTCGTCGCGGTTGAGCACCACGAAGGGCACGTTGCGGCGGAGGGCCTGCCCGGCGACCTGCAGCGGGAGATTGGTCACCCCCGAAGTGCCCACCACCACGAGGAGGCTGGCCTCGGCCGCGGTGCTCAAAGAGCTCTCGAAGCGAAAGAGATGCTCGTCGTAGTGCTCGTCGAACCACAGCACGTGGGGACGTCCGAGAGTCCCCTCTCGGCTCAGCAGCTCTCGCTCGGACGCACGCACTCGCCGGCCCCGTTCCCAGTCCTGATCGATCTCCGGCGGGATCTCAGTCGGGGTGCGGTCGCCGCTGTCGTCGAAGCGCATGAAATCTAGGTTGCCATGGATCTGGTAGGTGAGCTGAGGGGTGGAGCCGGCCCGAAGGTGGAGACCGTCGACGTTCTGGGTGATGACCACCAGGCGCTCGTGAAAGCCGTGCTCGAGATCGACGAGGGCCCGATGGGCCGGGTTCGGATCCGCTCGGCGGCAGACCCCTCGCCGATAGAGGTACCAAGACCACACCTCCTCGGGCATGGCTCGAAAGGCGGAGGAGGTCGCGAGTTCTTCGGGGCGGTAGTGGCGCGAACCGACGGTCCAGTAACCCTCTTCGCCTCGGAAGGTGGGAATCCCGCTCTCAGCGCTGATACCCGCCCCGGTGAGAAACACGATGGGACCGCTGCCCCCGAGGCCGAGGTCGAGGAGGCGTCGAAGCTCACCGGGAAGCGTCACCTCGGACATGTTAGCGGCTGCCGCGCCGCAGCCCAATCCACGTTCACTTCATTGCCCCGACGCCGCGATGGGCCTAGAAGGTCGAAGGTCCATGGGGGCGAAACCAGTCTCGTTCAGCCTGATGCCCGCGGCTCCGTTCGACGAAGCCGCGCGAACCCGACTCGAGGAGCGGCTCCGGAGCTACCCGAACTACTACGACCCCTACGATGACCTGTACGTGCTCTTCGGAAGCGAGGAAGAGCGCCGCGAGACGGTGGCCCTGTACCGCCGCGAGACCACCCCCACCTTTGACGTCGAGTGCTTCGTGCAGCTGCGAAAAGACCGGTTGTTTCTGCACCCGGGAGAGGGCGGGAGCGCTCTTGGCCACCTGCGGACCTTTGCGCTGTGGGTGATGTCCGAGTTCAGGGCTTCGGTCAGTTACCGCAACCAGAGCTGCCGGCTCGACGACGTGCTCCCGCCCGTCCTCTCGGAGTAGCCCTCCTCTACCCGTCCTTCGTGCCGTAGCCGACGCGCGTGAGGGCCTCTTCGATCTCCGGTAGCACCGTGGCGTCCTCGATGGTGGGGGGCACCGCCGCTTCCTTGCCGTCCGCCAGAGCCCGCATCGTGCGCCGAAGGATCTTGCCCGAACGGGTCTTGGGGAGCCGCTTCACGGCCACGACCGTCTTGAGGCTCGCGACCGCACCGATCTTCTCCCGCACGAGCTGAACCGCTTCACGCTCGACGGCGTCGGGCTCGACCCCAGGTTTGGCGGAGAGCACCACGAATCCCACCGGAACCTGGCCCTTGAAGGCGTCGGCCACGCCGATCACCGCCGCTTCCGCCACCGCCGGATGCGCGGCCAGCACCTCCTCCATCCCGCCCGTGGACAGCCGATGCCCAGCCACGTTGATGACGTCATCGGTGCGCGCCATGACGTGGATGTAGCCATCCTCGTCGATGAGGCCCGCGTCCGAAGTCTGATAGTAGCCCTCGAAGGCTGAGAGGTAGGAGTCGCGGAAGCGCTGATCCGCGTTCCACAGGGTGGGCAAGGTCCCGGGCGGAAGCGGGAGCTTGGCCACGATGTTGCCGATGGTTCCGGCCTCGACCGGAGCCCCCCCGTCGTCGAGGACCTGGACGTTCCAACCGGGCACCGACCGAGTGGGCGAGCCCGCCTTGACCGGGAGCGGCTCGATCCCGAGGCAGTTCGAAGCGATGGCCCAGCCCGTCTCGGTCTGCCACCAGTGGTCGATCACCGGCACCTGGAGCTTCTCCTGGGCCCAGGTCAGGGTGTCGGGGTCGCATCGCTCACCGGCCAGGAAGAGGGCCCGGAACTTGGACAGGTCGTACTTACCGAGGAGCTCCGCGTCGGGATCCTGCTGTCGTCCGCGACAACGGCGGCCACGCCGTGGCGCTCAAGTGGACCATGAAGAACGTCTACGGCGTCGAGCCGGGCGAAGTGTACTGGGCCGCCTCCGAC
>JBCBRU010000502.1:0-6704 GCA_039819565.1 Myxococcota bacterium
CCGATCCCTCGAGGACGGGCTTGACCGTATGAAGGTCAGCCGTGGCGCCGTTCCCCTCGTTCTCGTAGGGGGCGGCAGTATTCTCATAGATCGGCCGCTCGCGGGGGTCTCGAAGGTCGTGACTCACCCTCATGCCCACGTGGCCAATGCCGTGGGGGCGTCGATCGCTCAAATCGGGGGGGAGGTCGACCGGGTCTTTTCCTACGACGCGCTCGGACGGGACGGGGCCTTGCAGCGGGCGGAAGAGGACGCGCGGGCCCAAGCGGTAGCGGCGGGGGCTGACCCCAATACCCTCCAGGTGATGGCGGTGGAGGAGCTGCCCCTCGCCTATATGCCCGGCGGCGCGGTTCGTCTGCGGCTGAAGGTTGCGGGCGACCTCCCTGCCCTCGGCCCCGCCTCAACGCGAGGAGAGACTGGGTCATGATCGACAACCTTCGCTCAAAGCTCGTTCTTTCCGAGGCCGACCTTCACGACTTCGCTCGAGGGGCCGCGTTCCTCGGGACCGGAGGGGGAGGGGATCCATACCTGGGGCGGCTCCTGTGTCAGGCCGCTCTTCAGGAGTATGGACATCCTCAGATCGTCGGGCTCGACCAGCTTCCCGACGACGCCATGGTGGCCTTCGTGGCCATGCTCGGGGCTCCGACCGTGCTTCTCGAAAAGGGCGTGTCTGGGTTGGACGTGGACCTCGCCCTGCAAAGACTGCAAGAGCGCCTCGGCCGACCTGTCGACGCGCTCATGTCCGCGGAGATTGGAGGCCTCAACTCGACCCTGCCCATCGTCGCGGCGGCCCGCGCCGGACTCCCCCTGGTCGATGCTGACGGGATGGGAAGAGCGTTCCCGGAGCTGCAGATGGTCGTGATGAACTTTGAGGGAGTGTCTTCGACTCCGTTCGTCATGGTGGATGAACACCTCAATTCGATTATTGTCGACACCCACTCCGCCGTTCGCACCGAGCAGTTCGTCCGTCTGGCCGCCATGCAGATGGGGTTGAGCTGCGTAGTGGCGGGCTACCCGCTCACCGTGGACCGCGCCCGCACGGCCACCATTCCCAACACCATGACCGAAGCCCTCCGCCTCGGGCGAGCCATCGCGGCGGGGCGCTCGTCCGGTCGCCCATCCGAGGCGCTCATCGAAGCGCTCTCATCGTCCTCTGTCTATGGGTACGCCCTCGAGGTCTTTGAGGGCAAGATCGCCGACCTTCGAAGGACCACGGAAGGAGGCTTCAATGTGGGTTACGCCACGTTGGAGTCGTCTCGAGGCTCCTCTCGCACCTTGGAGATCATCTTCCAAAACGAGAATCTGGTGGCTCGGGAAAACGGTGAGCTCCGGGCCATCGTGCCGGACCTAATTACGGTCGTCGACCAAGAGAACGCCGAACCCATCCCCACGGAGTCGCTGCGCTACGGGCAGAGGGTCAAAGTCATCGCGGCCGCGGCGCCCGCGCCCCTGACGACGCCTCGGGCGCTCGAGTTCATTCATCCCCGATGCTTCGGGCTTGATGAAGAGTATATTCCCCTCGAGGAGCTCGCTCGCCGCGCGCAGGCTTCGCGGGATTCGACGGAGTGAGGTACATCGTGACGAATACTTCCTTTAGACACCGATGGCTTTGGGGCGCGCTCTACGGCCTCGCGGGGCTCGTCGCTTCGCCCCCTGCCTGGGCCCAGGCCGAGGAGGGGACTTCGACCTCAACCCATGCCATCGAAGAGCTCACCATCACCGCGAACCTGCGTCAGCAGAGACTCCAAGACTTCGCGGCACCTGCGGTGGTGATCAGCAGCCAAGATATTCAGGACGCCGGGATTCGCACGACAGAGGACTTCGTCGCCCTTGTTCCGAACCTCACTTTCGACGATACCTTTACCTATCTAAATAGCTTCGTGGTGCTTCGCGGTGTCACCCAGATCAACAACGCCGACCCTCCGGTGGCCGTGATCGTGGACGGAGTACCTCAGAACAACCAAAAGCAGCTGAAGCAGTCCCTCTTCGACATCCAGCAGGTCGAGGTCGTTAAAGGGCCTCAGGGTTCCTTGTACGGGCGAAACGCGATCGGCGGAGCGATCAACATCCGTACCCGACAGCCGACGAACGAGTTCGAAGGCGTTCTTCAGCTCGGCCTCGAGAATGGCCTCGGCTACCGGGCCCAGGCCGGGCTGAGCGGTCCGATCGTCAAAGACCTCGTCCTCTTTCGGGTCTCGGGCTCCTTCTATCGCACCGACGGTCTCATCGAGAATACGTTCCTGGGTGCCAACGTCGACACCGTCGACTACGACTACGCGGTGCGAGGCAAGCTATCTATACGCCCCCTCGACATCCTTACGGTGGACCTTCGCGCCTCCTACAACGAGTTCGATGCGGGATCGAGCTACGACACGGTCGTCAACAACGAGCCAAACGGGGCCGCCGTACCCGTCTTTCGTACGGGCATGGCGAACGACGTCTTCGCTCCGACCTCGGACTTTCGCGGCTTCACGACGGGCCGCGTCGCGGATCTTTCGGGAAAGGTCGACCTAGAGCTTCCATTCGGGGTGGCTACCTACATCCTGGGCTTCACGGATCTTCAAGAGCAGTATCGGGCGGATCTCGACTTTTCCAATCCGACGATGCCCTCGGGTATCTTCGGGGGACTCAGCCTGGGCCAAGGGCAAAACCTCGATCTCACCCTGTTCAGTCACGAGCTGAGGGTCGTCTCACACGACGACCAACGTCTTCGTTGGCACGCCGGTGCGTATCTCCTGGCCACGGAGCGGGACCTTCAAACGCGAGCCTTCCTCGATATGGACAACTCCCCGGAGCAGTTCGAGAGCGGGATGATTCTCGCCGACCTCAATGAGGAGAACTCCAACTTCGCTTGGGCTTTCTTTGGCCAGCTCGAGTTCGATATCAGCGACGCGCTGACCGTCCAAGTCGGGGCTCGCTTTGACCGAGACGAACGGGAGCAGGTCAACGCCAACGCCGAAGGCGTGGTGAGGACTTCTGACTTCGAAGCCTTTCAGCCCAAGGTGACGCTGAGTTACCGGGTGATCCCAGAGATCCTCAGCTACGCCACCTATAGCACCGGATTTCGGTCCGGAGGGTTCAATGCGCCGGGTGTGGTCCTCGAGTCGTTCGATGACGAATACCTGAACAACTTCGAGCTTGGCGTCAAAACCCAGTTCCTAGACGGACGCGCCACCGTAAATCTCGCTGGTTTCTTCTCACAGAGTCGTGACTTTCAGTTCTTCTTCGTGGATGCCACGACGGGCTCGCAGATCATCTCCAACCTGGAGGAGGTCCATATATGGGGAGCCGACCTCGACTTGAGTTTCCGGCCGCTGAGGCAGCTCGTTCTCTTCGGTGGCTTCGGGCTCACCGACTCGAACATTCAGGCCCTCGGCAACGATGAGCTGGAGAGCTTCCTGAGCGCCTCCGGAGTAGACACCAGCGGGATCGAGGGCAATCGCTCGCCTCGAACCACCGAGTTCACTCTCAATACCGGCGCTCAGGTGCGTTTTGATCTCTCATCGTGGCTGAGCCTTATGTTCCGGGCCACCTACGAGCTTCAGGGCAACAAGTACTGGCAGATCGACAACCTCGATGTTCGCGATCCCGTACATCTCATCGGGCTTCGAGCTTCGGTGGGCGGCGAGTCTTGGTCCGTTGCCGTATGGGGACGAAACCTCCTCGATGAAGCGTACTATGCCGACTTCAACCCCGCCGAGTTCGCGGGCACCGGCTTTGACCTCGGGTTTCAGGCGCGACCCCTCAGCTTCGGCCTGGATCTTCGGGGGCAGTTCTAGGGCGGCATAAACGCGCCTTCGCTATTCCGTCCGGTTCATTGCGGCTTCCCAAGGAGCGGCGAGCCAAGCACCGTCGGGGCGTGAGCGACGGACACCAACACCCCACGGCACTCGAACCCCGCGAGCTTTCCTCGGGCAGCGTGATGCTGCGCGCCCAGGGGGCGGCGCCGACCGAGATGTCGACGCGCCAGGGCCGGGTCGTCCTGCACCCGCACGACGCGGACGCTCCGGTGCCCAAGTTGACGCCGATCGAACACATGCTGCTCGCTCTCGGCTCGAGCCTCATCGAGATGCTCCGCTTTGCGCTTGGGACGGAGGCGGGGACGCTGGTGGTCGCGGTCAGCCAGGCCCGGCTCGAAAACCGCACCGTCGTCACGCGAGAGATTCTGCTCGAGCGTCCGCTCGATGACGCCGCCCTTGCGGCCCTGGGCCCGGTGCTCGACGGCTGCCCCCTCTCTCGCATGTTGCAGGGGCCCGGCTTCGAGGTTCGGACACTCGTCACCCAGACGGGACACTCGGCGTGAGACGGCTTGACCGAGCGTTCTCGGGAGGGAAGCGCTTGTCTCGCTGTCCGGCGTTTTTACGGTCTTGGTTGGGCCCCGAATCGTCCCGAGCGGCGGCTCATCCGGAGTAAATGAACCATGTCTAGGCCCCAACGAGCTCACTTGATCCGCAAGGCCCTGGACTATGTTGGCGACGCCTACCTGTACCGCCTCGAGGGCGGCGAGCATGACGGTGAGTACGTCGTGGTGTCGTCCATTGCCAGCTCCCTTCAATTCTTGCGCCGGCCCGGCGTGAGAGCCGCGATGGGCGACGAACGCCACGAGCAGGCCATGTCCAATCTTTCCCGTCTCCTGAAGGAAGACGGCGCGAACGTCCGCGCGGTGCTGGAGCGGCCCGAGATCGCAATCTTCGCCTCCGATGAGGAGGCGTGGTGCGGTGAGTGCCTGTTCGAAGCCAAGAATACGACCGACATCCAACAGGTGATGCGAGACTTCGGCTATGAGGTGGTCCACTCGACCTTCGAGCCGCCGGCGGCTTCTCGCACGTCGAAGACTTAGGGGGATGTGGGCATGCGCGGCCGGGGCTACCGTCGCGACGCTGGAGCCCGAAAGGGCCGGCGTAGGGCCTGCGGCGCGCTAGGTCAAAGTCCGAGATCCCCGGCGGCGTCGGGAGTGGCTCGCGCGGGGCGGCGCTCCGGGGGTGGAGCGGGGCGCTCCCGTCGGGCTCTTTCGACTGCCGTGCCGGGCTACGACCCTTTCCGCCTCGGCGCGTAGCTCCGGGCGACGCTTCATCCCCTCGAGGCGCTGCCGCGCCGCGCTCATGGCGGTCCCGTGCTCGACGATGGGGGGCGGATAGTCGCGGCCTATCTTGCAGCCCGTGCGGCGCTGGAGGTCGGTGGGCATTCTTCCGGGACAGGGCAGATAGGCGTTCGGTACGCCCTCGAGTTCGGGCAGCTCTCGGCGGATGAAGAGGCCTTCTGGGTCCTGCTCTTCGGCCTGCTTGAGGACGTTATAGATTCTGGGGGTATTGATGCCGGTGGTTCCTGCCTGCATTTGGAACTGTGAGAAGTGAATCCCCGGCTCGAAGTCCACGAAGTGGGCGGCCAGAGCGACGGCCGGCTCTCGCCAGTGCAGCCACAGATGGTGGCAGGCGAAGCTTACGAGCATCGCTCGCATTCGAAAGTTGATCCACCCCGTACGATGGAGGTGTCGCATGGCCGCGTCGACCATCGGGTAGCCGGTACGCCCTTCGATCCACGCCCGCAGGCGGCGGCGCTCGGAGGCCGACCAGGCGTCGAGCGGGGCTTCGTTCCGGAGTCCATCGTAGCCCCGGTGCGCGTTGTGAAACTCGAGCTCCGGCTCGTCTTCGAGCTTTTGAATGAAGTGGCAGTGCCAGCGAAGTCGGGCTTCAAAAGCGTCCAGGGAACCCGCCCAGTCCGCGTCTTTACGAGCTAGCGCCGCCTCCCGCCGCCGCCCGCTCGCCTGCCGGACCTCTCGCATCGAGAGGGTTCCGTAGGCGAGGTGGGGAGAGAGGAGAGAGCAGCTCTCGACGGCGGTGACCGGCGAGCTCATCTCGCTCGCGTAGCGCCGACCTCTCCGCTCCAGGAAACTATCGAGGAGCTCTACGCCAGCGCCGCGTCCGGGGGCGGGGCCGTCGACCTTGAGACTGGGAGCGACGCCGAGGTCTTCGAGGCGGGGAAGGTCTCTCGGTGACCTCGGGGGACCCCCTATCTCGGGAACGGGAAGAGGGCCCGGACGCATCCTCCGCTCCCAGCGCTCCGCCCAGCCATCCCGTGAGGGGTGGGGACGGAAGACCCCGAATTGAGGGTATTCGTGAAAGCTGACCTGCGTGCGCCGCGCCCACCGGGCGACGGCACGGTCGCGGTCCCAGGTGACGAAGAGCCCCGTCTCTTCGTGGGCGTAGAGCGCCTCGAAGCGGTGCTGGTGATGGAGGCGATCGAGGACGTCCACGACCTCTCCGAGCTCCACCCACAGCGCCACCCCCCTCTCCGCGAGCTGTTGCTCGAGGGCCGCGAGGGTACCGAGCACGAAGGCTACATGGGAGGCGTCGATCTCGGGCCGGGCGAGCAGGGAAGGCTCGAACACGTAGAGGAGGGCCACCGGGCCCTGGCGGGCGGCGGCGGTGAGGGCGGCGTGGTCCTCCAAGCGGAGGTCGCGCTTGAGCCAGACCACCTGGAGACCCACCCCCTGAGCTTTCGGAGACTCGCCGAGGTGGGTCAACGAGGACCGACAGGTCGGGCTCTGCGGACTCGGTGTGACCCTCCCTGAGCGGAAGCGTCCATCGAACTCGCCCGAGATGTGCCGTATCGATGACTCCTTTCCGCGCCAGCGGTGAGCCGCGTCATGAGACCGCGAGGCAGCGGCTGCATCTTAGTTCTCGCGGAAGCAGTCGAACTTCAGGCTC
>JBCBRU010000503.1:0-6701 GCA_039819565.1 Myxococcota bacterium
AGACCCGGGACGAACTCTCCAACGTGTTCGAGTTCGTCACCAGCCACGCCGACTTGGAGGCGCGTCGCACCTCTCCCTTCCCGGACGACGTGGCTACGAAGCTGGATGCCATCATCGCTGAGCACGGAAAGCTCGACTGGCCCGCGCCCGTGTGCGGCGTCATGAAAGCCTGAGCGGAAGGACTAAGGGCGCCGAAACTCAGCCATGCTCGTGGCCCAGGTGCGGCCTTCGGGGGTTCCGAGCACTGCCCCCGGTGGAGGCTCGAGCGGGGTGTCGCGAACCCGCGCCGACAGCGCCGCCGCAATGACCTCCGGACGCTCGTGATGAAGGTTGTGGCCCGTGTCTGGCACCGTCGCGACCAAGACGGAGGGAATATGGGCGTGCCGCTCCTGAATGTTATCCGGTACCAATCCGCGGCCTCCGAAGAGCGACAGGGTGGGCGCTTGGATGGACCTCCAGAGGGCCTGCGCCTCGGCCGCGATATAGGGCTTGGCGGCTGGGGTACGGTGGAGGGGATCGTAGCGCCAAGCGAACCCGCCGCGGGTAGGTTCCGAAAAGGACGCGGCGAGACGTTCGGCGCGCGGTTCAGACAAACGGGGGTTCATGCGGCGGAGGCGCTCGGCAGCCTCCTCGAGATCGGTCATGAGGCGCCGAGAAGCACGACGCTCATCCCGGGGCTGGGAGACCGGCCCGTCGGCCAGGGCGCGGGTCCAGCGAGAGAGTCGGTCGGGGGCGGAGTCGAGGTCACTGAAAGGAGGCCCCATCCCCTCCAAGAGGACCAACCCCCGCACCTGCTCGCCCAGGAGGGCGGCCAGTCCGGTCGCGATGCTTCCCCCCATCGAGTGGCCCGCGAGCACGAAGGGTACGTCGCCGAGGGGCCCACGGACGAGGCGCTCGAGATCGAGATAGTAGTCGTAGAAGTGATAATAGCCGCCGTCCCCTACCCATCCCGAGTGACCATGTCCCCGAGTATCGGGAGCCACCAAGCGTATCCCCTCTGCCGCGAGCATCTCCGCCACGAAGGCCCAGGACTCTCCGTGGTCGAGGAAGCCATGAATGCATAGGGCCACCGGGCCGTCCGCCGGCCCCCACTCGTGCCAGGCGAGGTCGAGCCCCCGGACGGACCATGTGCCGCGCCGCGGAGTCACTGGGCCGCTCCGAGGCGAGGCTCGAGAGCGCGAAGAGCGGCCTCGGGCGTGGGTTCTACGAAGAACAGCTCCTGGTGCTCGCTTCGCAAGAAGCCCTGCGTCACCGCGCGCTCTGCGTGGGCGATGAGATCATCGTAGAAGCCCGCCACGTTGACGAGGCCGATCGGCTTGCGGTGATAGCCGAGCTGGCGCCACGTCAGCGCCTCGAACAGCTCATCGAGGGTCCCATAGCCCCCGGGCAAAATGAGGAAGGCGCGGGATAGCCAGGCCATCATCGCCTTTCGCGCATGCATGCTGTCGACCACGAAGAGCTCGGTAAGGGCATGATGGGCGACCTCGTGGCTCCCGAGCCGCTGGGGAATCACGCCATAGACCTTGCCCCCGGCTTCGAGGGCACCGTCCGCCACGGCGCCCATGGTGCCCACCTGGGCGCCGCCGTAGACGAGACCCCATCCTTTTGCGGCCAGCCCGGCTCCGAGGGCGCGGGCCGCGGCCAAGAACGCCGGATCGGCTCCGTCCTGGGACCCGCAGAAAACCGCGACGCGAGGCTCGGGAGACATGCCGCCGCGGTACGATGCGCGCGGAGAGGTGACAAGAGCAGGACGGGCTCGGGAAGCTTCGGGCGTGCGCTTGGTGTCACTCTGTCCCTCCACGACCGAAACGCTGATCGCCCTCGGTCGAGCGGACGCGCTGGTGGGGATCACAAAGTTCTGCATTCACCCTGAGGACATCGTGGCCGGGATCGAGAAGGTCGGCGGCACCAAGAACCCCAAGGTGGAGCGCATCCTCGAGCTGGCGCCGGATCTCGTCTTCGTGAACGAGGAGGAGAATCGGCGCGAGGACTACGAGGCTCTGTCGGCTCGGCTCCCGGTCGAGGTCAGCTTCCCCCAGAGAGCGGACGAGATCCCGGCTCACCTCCGGAGAATCGGAGCGCTGATCGGCGCCGAAGCCGCCGCCGAGCGCCACGCCCAAGCCTTGGAGTCGGAGCTCGCAGCCCTGGCCGCGAAGCGCCGGCCCCGCGCTTTTCGGTACGCCTACCTCATCTGGAAAAAGCCCTTCATGGCGGCCGGGGCCCCGACCTACGTAGACGACCTGATCGGACGCGCAGGGGGGGTGAATGTCTTCGCGGAGGCCCCGGAGCGGTATCCTGAGGTCGACCTCACCACGGTTCAGCCGGAGCCCGACGTGATCTTGCTCCCGGACGAACCCTTCCCGTTTTCCGAGCAGCACGTGCCCGAAGTCCAAGCGCTGGCCCCGCAGTCCAGGGTGCACCTGGTGTCCGGAGACGACCTCTGTTGGCACGGGGTACGGACTCTCCGGGGCGTGCAATGGCTTCGCCGCTTCCTTTCTCGCTTCGACGAAGAGCCGGCCTGAGCTAGCGTAACAGCATGGAGTTCCCGTTCTTCACGCCCCTCGACCAGCGCGTCTTCGAGAGCCGCATCATCCAGGTGTCGGGTTCGGTGGGGTCGAAGATGGCTCACGACATCAACCGTCAGCTGTTGGCGCTCGAGCGCGACGATGCCGAAGCGCCGATTTACCTCTACATCAACAGCCCCGGCGGCGAGGTCAGCTCCGGTTTCTCAATCTACGACACTGCGCGCTTCGTAAAGCCGGAGGTCATCACCCTCGTGGTCGGCATGGCCGCGAGCATGGGCTCAATCATCGCTCTGTGCGCAGAAAAGAAGAACCGCCTGGCTTTGCCCAACGCGAAGTTCCTCATCCATCAGCCCCTGATCAGCGGCTACCTCACCGGCCCGGCGAGCGACATCGACATCCACGCCAAGGACATCATTCGCACCAAGCGGAAGATCAACGAGCTCTACGCCAAGGAAACGGGGCGACCCGTCGAGGAGATCGAAAAGGCGACGGATCGCGATCGCTGGATGGATAGCTCGGAAGCCCTCGACTTCGGCCTCATCAGCCGGGTTGTGGCCAGCCGCGCCGAAATCTGATCCTCGCCTTCGCCCGTTGCTCCTGACCCTCGCCGTCGCGAGTTGCTCGGGATGCGACGGACCTCGACAATGAGGCATGCTGCCCGTGCCTCGCTTTCCCGCGGCCCCGGTCGAGATCTTCGAAGCCTTTCCGAGAGCTTTCGTCTTGGAGAGCTTCCTCGGCGCCGAGACCTGTCTCTCCCTCATCGAAGCCTCCGAGGGCTTGGGCTTCGAGAGCGCCCCCATCACGGTGGGACCGAACGCGTACGTTCACGCCCCGGACCTGCGGAACAACACCCGGGTCATGGTCGACGATCCGGGCTTAGCGGAGGCCCTGTTTTCTCGGATCCCGAGGGACGTCGCGCGGCTTCCCGGCCTCCCGGCTCGACCCGTGGGCCTCAACGAACGCTTTCGTATCTACCGCTACGACCCCGGTCAGTTCTTCGACTGGCATCTCGATGGGGCCTTTGTTCGAAGTCCCGAGGAGCGGAGTTTTCAAACCTTCATGGTCTACCTGAATGAAGGCTTCGAGGGCGGCCAGACGGACTTTTGCCGAGAAGCTTGGACGGACCCCAAGAGCGAATCCGAAGTCGTGCCGCGCGTCGGCCGCGGCCTCGCTTTCGAGCACCGAACTTTGCACCGAGGGCGGGCCGTGGCCTCCGGTCGGAAATACGTACTCCGAACGGACATCATGTATCGCGAGAGCGACTGAGAAGTGGACGATGCCGCCAGCGCGGCGCACGGCTCACTCTTCTTCGAAGGCGATGGTGTAGGGCACCCAAGCCAGGGCCAGAAGAGCCACCAGGGCGAAGGCGGCTGAGATCGTGGGCTGAAAAGACACCGGGAGCGGGCCCCCGCGGGTGGGGCTCACTACGCCCGCGAGCTCCGCGAGAAGGCGAAGCGTAGCTCCACCATCCAGGGCCATGAAGAGCGCGCAGGCACAGGCCGTCGCCGCGGCCAGAACCCAGCCCCGGCGCTCGCGAGGGCGGGCGGGAGGGAGCGACTCCATGACCCGCTCCGTGAACCCCTCGTCGGGAATGTGAGCCGACTCGGTCAGGAGTCCCTCGAGCCAATCATCCGAACCGCTCATGCGACCCCCTGGTTCTGCCACGCCCCGAGCCGCTTGCGAAGCTTGTCCTTGCCGCGACGCACGTGGGTCTTCAGCGTACCGAGAGGCATTCCCAGGGCCGATGCCGCCTCTTTGTGGTCCATGTCCTGAGCATACGTGAGAGCGAGCGCCGCCCGCTCCTCGGGCTTGAGGACACCGAAGGCTTGGTTCAGATCGTGCCGCGCCAAGCTCGACGCGTCCGGGATTACGCTCGCGTCCTGCCCCTCTTCGAGGGCCAGCTCCTGGCTGCTCTTCTTCCGCGCGTGCGAAAGGAAAAGGTTGTACGCGATGCGGTAGAGCCAGGACGAGAGCTTCGCGTCTCCGCGAAATCGGTCGAGGTTCTGGTAGGCTCGCATGAAAGTCTCCTGCGCTAAGTCGTCCGCCAGGGCGTCATCGCCGGCGGTGAGGCGGCGAAGTAAGGCCCGCACGGCGGACTGATGACGTCGTACCAAGGTGGCGAAAGCGTGCTGCTCGCCGGTGGCCACCACGCGGGCAACGAGGGCCTCGTCGGAGAGTGACATGGGCGACCGTCACGTCCCCTTTTCTCTAGTACTTGAGGCCGCGGCCGGAGCCGTCCCACCCCAGGCGATCGAGCCACCAAAAGGCCAGATAGCCCACGCCGATCATCATGGGAAAAATCGCGACCGCCCATGACCCGTCGGAATCTGAGCCGGACATGGCCACCGCCAAGCCGAGTCCTCCGAAGCCGAGGACCAACCCGCGCCGTAGGTCCGACCGACGGGCCCCCTTCGGAAGGAGGAGCTCGCTGGGGATCTCCATACCTCTCTCCACCGCCAGCCGAATGGTCTCATGGCGCCGCTCTTCGCTGCGTCCACGGAAGAAGAAGACGATCGCCACGATGCCCAGCACCATGATGAAGAAGCCAATGGGCGCAACCAAAGCCACCAGCGGGGGAGGCTCGGAGCCCTCCCGAGCTTTCATGATCTCGTAGACCTGCTGATCCGTGAGCCGAGCGAAAGCCGCCTCTTCCTTCTTGGCCTTCGACTCCATGGCGGTGGCGATGCGCTCCGCCACATCGGGGAGCTTGTCCCCCAACACCTTGGCCAGGACCTTCGCGGCTCGGGTTTCGTCGCTCTCGGTCTCCTCCTCGGCGTCTTCGCCCACCCCGGCCTGCACCGAGATCTCCACCGACGGAGGCTCGGCGTAGGCAGAGCTGGTCACCAGCGCGAAGCTGAGGCCAAGCAGCGTCGGCCACGTCCAGACCGTCGCCTTCATCGGGTCGCCTCCATGACCGCATCCACGTCCCCGTCTGTCCCCGAGTCAATCTCGACCAAGCCAGGGGTCCGGAGCCAGCGCGTGGCCGGGCGCTCCGCGAGGGCCAGGCTCGTCGTACCCAAGCCCCCGGCCACCGCGAGGGTCGCGAAGGCCGCTCGCCCGCGCCGCGGGTCCGCGTCGATTCGGTCCGTGTTCGTCATGTCCCTTGGACGCACGTACTCACAGCTCTGGATTCATCTTTTTTCCACGGGGTCGCGATCGGGCCCGAGCGGGTCACGGTCCTCGCTTGACGAGGGCCTCCAGGGGCTCGAACGCTCGAGCTATGCGAGCCATCCTCGAGGCCACAGGGGCCCGAGAGCTCATCCGAGGTCCGCGCCTTCAGAGTCTATGGAGCGGGTATGGCGAGCTCTTCCGCGCTCAGCTCGTGGGCGGGACGCGGGAGCGGGTGGTGATCAAACGGGTCCAACCGCCCACCGACCGCGCCCATCCGCGAGGTTGGAGCACCAGCCTCGGCCATGAGCGGAAGCTCCGGTCCTATGACGTGGAGCTCAGCTTTTACCGCGACTGGGCGCCTCGGCTGGGCGCCGACGCGAGAGTCGCGGAGTGCCTGGCCGCGGCGCGGGACGACGACGGGTGGTGGTTCGTCCTCGAGGACCTGGACGCGAGCGGCTATCACCTTCGGCGCACGGAGGCTTCGCCTGAGGAGGTCCGAGCCTGTCTACGGTGGCTGGCCCGCTTTCATGCGCGCTTCATGGGCGACCCTCCCGGGAGCCTGTGGCGGGTGGGCACCTACTGGCATCTCGCCACCCGCTCCGAGGAGCTGGCGGCGACTCGGGACCCGGCTCTGCGGGAGGCCGCCCCGCACCTAGACGAAAGGCTCTCAGACTGCCGTTTCCCCACCGTCGTGCACGGGGACGCCAAGCTCGCGAACTTCTGTTTCACCCCCGAAGCCCAGGTGGCGGGCGTCGATTTTCAGTACGCTGGAGGGGGAACGGGCATGAAAGACGTAGCCTACTTCCTGTCCAGCCTCCGAGACGTCGAAGCCGCGGAGGCGGAAGACGCGGGCCACCTCGAGACCTATTTCCTAGCCCTCCGCGAGGCTTTGCAGGCGCGCTCCGCGCCCGTCGACGTGGAGGCCGTGGAGCAGGAGGGGCGCGCCCTCTACCCCCTGGCCTGGGCGGACTTCTTTCGTTTTCTCGCGGGCTGGGCAGGAAGTAGGCTACGTCTTTCATGCCCGTTCCCCCTCCAGCGTACTGAAAATCGACGCCCGCCACCTGG
>JBCBRU010000504.1:0-6676 GCA_039819565.1 Myxococcota bacterium
CAGCATGCTCTTCGGCTACGCTTTTCGAAGCGGGACCTTTGTCCGGCTGGGCGCCGGCTACAACCTGCGGGCGGGCGACGCGGGCGACCAGCGGGTCGCTCGTAGCCGGTGGGCGCCTTGATCCGAAGCTCCGTGGCCAGCGCGAACGGGGTTCTCAGCCAGCCGTAGCGCACCGCAAAGATGAAGTCCGAAACCCCGGAGACGCTGCGCGAGAGATCGAGGACATTTCGCTGGAAGTAGTCGAGCGCCGTCTGGGTGCTCCCGGCAGGCTGGTCGAGGAGAATCACCGGGTCGGCCTGATAGTTCACGACGGTGATCGGGAGGACCGCCTCAAACTCGATGTTGTCGGTAAACCCGGCTCGGAGGCCGATCGAGAAGCTCGATGCGTTCAGGTAACCGTTGAGGGGGAAGTTTTGGGCCGGACCGTCGTCGAGGAACTCCTGGCTCGCGATCTGGTGATTGAAGCCCGCGCTCAGCACGAGCTGGCCCTCCCGAAGCGTCCACGGCGATGCCTCCGCGGTCGTCGCGGTGCCGAGGACGAACAGAAGGACCCAGGGGAGGCGGGGGCGGACGAAGAGAGAACTCATACGGCGCTAGAAGGTGACGAAGTCCGTGGCCTCCGGAGCTTTCTTCTTGTCGTTGGGAGGCTCGGCCTTGGCTCGGGCCGAGGGGGCTTTGGGAGGCGGACTCTCGGGCTTCCTTTCTTTGGGCGTAGCGGCGGGGGGCGTCGCTTCGACTTCGGCGTGGGCCTCTTCCGTGGCCTCGTCGACGGGCCGCGCATCCTCGGACCCCACCGCCGGCTCGGGGGCTGAGGCGACCTCGGGCTCTCGCTCCTCCGGCTCGCTCTCCGGCGAGATCGGCACGTCGGGCGGATTCTCCGCGACGACGGTCTCAGCCGCAGCTGCGTCCGCAGGTTCGCTCTTCGGCGCGGCGGCAGGGCGCCTCGGCGCACGCCGACTCGGCGCGACGCGGGAGGGGGGCGTCATCGGAGGCGGCTCTTGTCGGGCTGGGGCTTCGGCCTCGTCCTTCAAAGCGACCCCCGACACCGAGGGCTCCAGCGGGGGCGGCGGAGTGGGCTGCGCCTGCTTGGGGGCCGGCGGCATGGGAGCGGAGGACCTCGGGGCGCTCACCGGCTCCGGAGATCTTCTGAGGAGCGCGCCGCCCAGCACGAGCGCTGCGACCCCGGCGGTCAGCAGAGGGAGTCCCCATCGTCGACGACGAGGTGGCTCGGGGGGGGACACAGGAGGCACGGAGGCGGGACGCGCCGGTGGGGTTTCGACGGCTCCAGCCACGCCCGACAGCACTACGCTGGATACGTGAGGGGGCGTCTCGGCGAGCGACGGAGTTCGGGGCTTGGGGCGGTCGTCGCCGCTTCCCGGCCAGGGAAGAGGAATCCCGGGAAGATCCCCGGATTCGAGGTCGGGGGTCGGGTCGCCTCGGGCCGCCGCTCGCGCCTTCGCGAGGAGCGACTTGGCGGCGTCTCCGATGGCACCTTCGCTTTCGGAAGGATGCTGAAGCGTGTCGTGCGACCGAAGTCGGGCGGGCGGAAGGGTCCGATCAAGCTCTCCGGCTGCGATCACGTCGTCCAGGGCCGTGGCGAGGGCGGCGCCGTCGTTCGGACGTTGATCGGGGGTTTTCGACAGGCAGCTTTCGACGAGCTCGATCAGCGCCGGCGAAGCCTCCTCAGGTTGCAGGCACCGGTGAGTGGCCGTCATGGCCTTGAGGACAGTGTCGAACGGGCCATCTCCATCGAAGGGCAGCTCTCCCTTGGCGTACCAATACAGCATCACCCCGACGGACCAGACATCCGCGCTCTGACTCACGCCGCGGGCGTCGGTGGCCTGCTCCGGGGCCATGTAATGGGGCGTCCCGAGGCCGGCATGGGTGCCGGTGAGGCTGTTTTGTCCTAGATCTCGGGCGATCCCGAAGTCGAGGAGCTTAACCTGAGGGCCTTCCGGACCCTCTTCGACGAAGACATTGTCCGGCTTGAGGTCGCGATGAATGATGCCGTGAGCGTGGGCGGCGGCGAGCGGCTCGCACACGGCTCGCAGGATCCCGACGGCATCGGCGAGGGTGACTCCGGGGCGGCGCAGCCAAGCCTCGAGGCCGCACCCTCGGAGCAGCTCCATGGCCACGAAGAGCGACTGGTCCTCGGGGTCGAGCCCGGCATCGAAGACCCGGACGATACCGGGATGGCCGACGCGCGCCGCCACCGAGACCTCGCGCTCGAAGCGGGCGACGTTCAGCGAGGCGTCGGCGAGATGCGGATGCAGGAGCTTGAGCGCCACCTCGGCTTCGGTCACGACGTGGCGAGCGGCATACACCACGCCCATGGCACCGGCACCGATGCGTCGCTCCAGGCGGTAGACCCCGCCGACCAAGCGCTCTTCCGACTCGGCCACTCGGCGCATGGGGTTAACACGGATGAGGGTCGAGCGCGAAGCGGGGAGCGCCCTCAGCGCCGAAGTCAGGGCGCGTTGACGTTCACCGTGAAGTTGATGTCGTAGCCGGCGTTGGTGGCGTCGCGGAGGGTCAAGATCCACTGAAGTGTCGCGGGAAGCGCCGGCGGCATCGGAAAGAAGCCCGACGCCATTTCGTGGATGACGTGAGCATGGCTGATCCCGTCGAGCGTCGGTTCCCGAAGCACGGGGGCTGGGCTCCCCGGAATCTCGTCGAAGACCTCCCCATTGGCGTCCAGCGCGAAGCCCACGTTGATGGGGAGAGCGCGATCCGAAATCACCGGACCTCCGGGGGCCACGGGGAAGTCTCTCGACGTCCCGGTGGTGGCGGTGGCGCTCGGGACCAGCGTGTACCCGAACAGGTGGCCGCGGGGTTCGTTCCAGTCGGCGGCAGCCAGGGTGCCGCGGTTGGGATAGCCGAGCGCGGCGGCCATGGTGCGCAGCTCCAAGCTGAAGTCGGAAGGCGAGGCCAGGTTCGGGTTCGAGACGACGGTGAGATTGCTCAGCGTCGACGTGTGACGGGTGCCCAGAATACGCGCCACGTTCATCGGCAGATCCGGGAACATGTCGGCGGCCGCGCCGAAGGGAACCGAGATGCTCACGAAGTCCGTGGGTTCCCAATCCGGGGCGCCCACGCGGGTGATGGTGACGTTCGGCAAGGGCGGATCGAGGACGATGAGCCGGAGGGTCAATCTGTATCGCTGGGCGGTCGAGGTCGGGGGCCGCCGGACGGCCACATGGTAGGTGCCGGCGGCGAGGTTTCCGGCCCAGCCGGCGAACTCGGGGGGCAGGATTTCCGCGCACCGCGTGAGGCCCGAGGTGTCTCGGGTGCCGAGGGGAGCGCCCGCCGGATCGAGGAGCGTAAGGCTCGGATCCAGGTTTGCACAGTTGGTGCCCATCTCGTCGTCGACGCGGGCGAACACCCCCGCGCCCTCGGGCACCATGAAGGAATAGACGTCGACGTCGGTGGTCGACGTGAGGGTCCCTCGGACCTCCACCCCGTCGGCCGGGAGAGGGATAGCTTGGGCCGTCGTGTCGTTGGGCTCGGGCTCGTTGAATCCGAAGCGAATACGCTCGGTCTGGACGGCATCACCCACCGCGTTGCGGGCGATCAAAGTGACATTGGCCTCGCCGGTGACCGAGAACTGAAAAGAGCCGGTGGTCTCTCTCGAGAAGTTCGGCACGTTCTGTCCTCCGACCTGGAGGAGGGTTCCGTCGGCGTTCGTGGTCTCCCAGGTGGCCGTCGCGACCGTTGAGCCCCGCGTATACTCGAGGGGGCTCACGCTGAAGCTGTTCACCACCGGTAGGTCGCGGGTGGTGATGACGAGCGTTTGCCGAGCCAGGTCCTCGGGATCGGGGCCGTTTCGTGCCTCGATGAGGAACTCGTTGGTGTCCTCGGTGGCGCGCGCCTGGACGTTGCCGCCCGGGCTTGCCCCGTTCGTGTTCCAAGGCCGAATCACGGCTCCGTTGGCGCTGATCTGAACTTCTTCGGCGTTCGTCAGCTCCCAGAAGAGTTGGATCTGCTGGTTTCGGGCGACGGTGGTCACCACCTGAACGTTGCCTCCGATGAGAGCCCGCGCCTCGAAGCGTCCGATCGTCGGCGGCATCGAGGCCACGGTCACCGTGACCGTCGCCATCGCGGTGACGCCTCCGGCCTGGGCGAAGAGCGTATAGGTCTCGCTCTCGTTGGGTTGGACCATCGCCGAGCCTTGACGCATGAGGTTACTGCCCGGCTGAATCACGTTTTGGCCCTGCGAGTCGGTCAGCCGCACGTCCGAGGGCGAACTTCCCCCCAGGGTCCACGAGAGCATCGAGGCATCGCCGCGCCCGATGGTCATGGGACTGGCCGTGAAGCTCACGATGTTGATGCCGATGACGTCGACGCTCACCGAGCGGGTGGCCGTCTCACCGTCCGCGTTTGAGATGGTCAGGGTGAACGTCGTGTTCAGGTTGAGCTCAGGCGAGACGACCATGCCCGTCGCATCGGCCCCGCTGAAGATCACCGCCCCCGGATCTTGCCTAACCTCGATGTTGCTGGCGCCGCTGGTGGCCCAGGTCAACGTCACCGTCTGGCCGGCGTCGACGCTCTGCGCGCTCGCCTGAAAGTCGAGCAGCGCCAGCGGAATGGGGTCGTCGCCGCAGCCGGCGAGGGCGCCGATAGCGAGTAAGGCCGCGAGGGGAAGGGTGCGAGGGCGAAGCATGGCAGTCCCTACTACCGCGATCTTGGAAGACTGGCACCGCCGGTGTGTGATGTAGATCGAATTCTCACCCCGATCGGGAGGTGAGGAGGGGCGAGGGACATCCCGAGCGGCGGACGGGAATGTCCCATCGGCAGACCGTAGCCTGCGCTTGCGCCCCCGTACGGATTCGTCGAGGCTTCCCCCAGCGATGCCGAAGGTGATGATCGACGGGCAAGAGCTCGATTTCGCCCCCGGCGACAACATCATTAGCGTCGCCCATGAGGCGGGCATCGACGTCCCCTTCTACTGCTGGCATCCCCGACTCAGCGTGGCCGCGAACTGCCGCATGTGCCTCGTCGAGGTAGAGAAGATGAACAAGCTCGTCCCCGCCTGCGAAGTGCGGTGTCGAGAGGGCATGGTCGTCAACACCCGCTCGGAACGGGTGCTCGAGGCTCGGGAGGCGGTGATGGAGTTCCTCCTCGTCAATCACCCGATCGACTGCCCGATCTGCGACCAGGCCGGTGAGTGCAAGCTTCAGGACTACTACATGGAGCATGACCGCTCCGGGACCCGCTTCGAGCACACCAAGGTGGTGAAGCGAAAGGCGGTGCCCCTCGGGCCCGAGGTGATGCTCGACGAGGAGCGCTGCATCAACTGCACCCGGTGCGTTCGTTTCATGGACGAGGTGGCCGAGAACCCTCAACTAGGGCAGTTCGACCGGGGAGACCGAGCGGTGATCGGAACGTTCCCGGGCCGACCTCTCGATGATCCTTACAGCTTGAACACGGTGGAGATCTGCCCGGTTGGGGCGCTCACCAGCCGCGACTTTCGCTTCAAGGTGCGCCAGTGGCTTCTCAAGACCACCGACACCCTCTGCTCCGGGTGCGCGCGGGGTTGCGCCGTCCACGCGGACCACTACCAAAACGAGCTGCAGCGGTATCGGGCTCGAGAGAATCCTCACGTCAACCAAAGCTGGCTCTGCGATGCCGGCCGCCTCTCCTACAAACGCGTCCACGACCCCGAGACCCAAGTGACCGTCCCCCACGCGCGGGCTCCGGACGGACGCATGGTGCCGATCAGCTGGGAGCAGGCGAAGGAGCAGATTCAGGCTCTTCTCGGGCCTTTCGTGGGAGACACCGACGCTCATCTTGGGCTCGCGCTGTCTTCGCAGCTCACCACCGAAGGCCTGACGGCATTCATCGAGCTGGCCGAGCACGTCCTGCCGGTGGACACGTACGCGATATTAGGTCGGCCTCCCTGGGCCGCCGACCATCTGCTCAAAGTCTCGGACCGAAACCCCAATCGAGCCGGAGCGGAGCTCGTCCTGGAAGCCTACTCCATCTACGACGACGGCGCCGCGGGCCTTCGGAAGGCTCTGGCCGCAGGAAACGTGAAGACCCTGCTGATGGCGGGCACCGAGCATCCGGACCCGGAGGCTTGGGTCAGCGCCCTCGAGGGCGTGGACATCATCGCTCTCGCCACCAACTGGGACGAGACGTGCACGGCCGCGCAGCTGGTCCTGCCTCTCGCGAGCTTCGCCGAGCAAGAGGGCACTTTCGTAAATCACGCGGGGCGGATGCAGCGCCTCCGTCCGGCCCTCAAGCCCATCCGGGGTCGGAAGACGGACGTGGGTATGGCCACCTTCGTGGCCGAGGCCCTCGGAGAAGCTTCGGAGTGGTCGTTGCGGAGCTGGCGTGAGGCTTTCACTCGCCTCGCCACCCGCACAAATCTTCTCGACGGCGTCGACCCCGATGCGCTCGGCTCGTACGGCCGAGTGCTCGAGGTGCCGACGGAGGCGCCGGAGCCGACGCCCGCCGAAGTTCCGGCCGCGACCCCGGCCTGACCCCTGGAAACGGTGCTTTCGTGAGCTTTGTGAGTCTCATTTGGCCTCTGTTCATGATCGCGGTCATGGTCGGGCTCTGTGTCGGGCTGGCCGGACCCCTGACCTGGGCGGAGCGCCGGCAGTCCGCGATGATTCAGGACCGCATCGGACCCAATCGGGCCAGCGTGCGTCTGTTCGGGCGGGACATGACCTTC
>JBCBRU010000505.1:0-6660 GCA_039819565.1 Myxococcota bacterium
AAGGGAACGGTGCGAGGGACCTGCTCCCGAGCGGGCGCTACGTACTCGGCTTCGATGATCACCAGCCGGCTTCGACCCAAGGTGGCGAGCCCGCCGGAGTCATCGCAGGCGACGAAACTCCGGGGAGTGAGGAGGCGCTCCAGCTGCTCCCGTGCGGGACCCGGCCGGTGCACCAGCGCGATGTCCAGGCCGATAGGCATTCCGCGTCGAGAGAGCACGGGGCTCACGGTCAATCAAGGGTGGGCCCGGAATGATGGCGCGGTGGAAGTGAAGATACGACCGAGGGCCTGAGCGGCGGCCCCGAGCCGGGGGCCAGGACGGGCGAGACTCTCGGGGGCGGGGTAGATCCGGCCGGATCGCGCGGCTGGAAGATGAGACAGCACGGCGGGAATTCTTCCCCGCTCGGAGGTGGCGTCGATGAGGACGTCGGGGCGAGAGGCCGCGAAAGCCTCATAAGACCACTGGGTCCATGCAGAGCCCTCGCTGACCACGTTGGAGGCCCCGAGGAGATGAAGGAGTTCGTCCGGAAAGCTGCCCGGGCCGGCCAAGAACAGGGGTCGCCAGCCGTAGACTACGGCCACCCGCGGGGGCCGATTCCCCGGGGCCGGTGACACCGAAGCGAGGTCTCCGGCGAGGCGCGAAACGAGCGCCGCGGCCTCGTCTCGGCGGTCCAGCAGCTTGCCTAGGACCCGGGCGCTCTCCGCGAAGTCGGCGATGGAGCTGCTGGGGAGGAGCAGGACCGGCACCTCGGCGCGCACGAGGGTATCGAGCTTCGAGCGGTAGGCTTCGGCGAAGATCCCCACCACGACGTCGGGCCCGGCGGCCAAAATCGCCTCGACGTTCAGATCCGTGAGGCCCCCCACCCGGGGCCGATCGAGCGCCTCCGGAGGAAAATCCGCGAAGCGAGAAGTCGCCACCACCGCGTCGCCCGCCCCGAGGGCGAACGTGAGTTCCGTGAGGCCGGGGGCCAGGGTCACCACGCGCTGGGGCACCGCGGCGGGAGCCTCGCCTAACCACTGCGCGGGCTGGCTGGGAGAGGCCTCCAGCCCCCAGGAGGGGCGGGGGGCTTCGCTCGTGGCAGGACTGCTTGCGGGGCACGCGGCCGCGAAGAGGAGCGGCAGCCCACCCCAAACGGGCGTTTTCACGAGGAGCCTCTGCCTTTGGGCCGGTCTGGGGTCAATCCCACGCCTGGGGCTCATCTTCGGCCGTCACCGTCGCTCCACCTCCGCGTCGCGGCCGCGGCTCTTGGGGCGTCCGCAGGAGCAGACCCGCCCCGGTCATACGAAAGCCCTCCTGCTCGAGGACGGGACGAAGAGGATGCGCTCGGGGATCCTCGCCGTCGATCTTGGCCAGGAGCTGCGAGCGGCGGAGTCCGGATCGGACCCGAGCCGCGAGGGCCTCGGCGAGGGCACGGGCATGGGCTTCCCCGTCCGTCTCGGGGACAAAAGAGGTGAGCGCCTCCTCGCTTCGGTGAAGGAAGCCCACCAGGAAACCCCCGTGGAGGATCACGCGGGCTCCGGCGGCGCGCTGAGCCCGCCCCCCCGAGGGGTGCTCCGGCCACGAGAGCGCCGCTCCGTAGGGGTTGGCAGGGTCCGTGGCCGCGAGGACCCGAAGATCCCGCTCCTCGTCGGGCCGCTCCTCTCGAAAGCTCCGCAGCCGGTCCTCGGCGCCCGGCAAGGCAAACTGCAAGGCCCCCAGCCCGTCCACGAAATAGCCGCGACGGATCTTGCCGGCGGCCTCCATGGCCTTGAGCACCGGGTACACCGCCGTAAAGCCCCCGGTCGCGATCTCGCTCGCCGCGGCCTCCCGGGTGAGCACCCCGTGGCGCTCGAGGAGCTGCTGCGCCAGGGCGGTCCGATGCGCGGTGTCGGTCGGGGCCCCGGCCGCGTCCCCGTCGGGAGCCGTGAGCAGCGACCAGCGCCCCTCGGTGCCAGGAAGGGCAGTACGGCGCGACCGGAACCCTCGCTGGGCGGCGGAGCCTCGGCGTCGTCGGTCGCGAGCGGGGGATGCTCGACGGCTGCCCGCAAACTTCGAGCGCAGCGGTCGGAGGGTGTCGTTCGTAACCTCGCCCGACCACACCAGATCCCAGAGCGCCTCCGCCAAGTCCTGGGGAAAAGCAGAGGTCGTCTGAACGAGATCCGTGAAGAACAGCGCCCCCCGGTCGGCGAGGAGGGCTCGAACCCGCTGAACCAGGTCCCCTTCCGCGGGCGCCGGGGACGGAGACAGTCGCCGGAGGTGATCCGTGAGGTAGAGCGCCACCCGACCGTCCCGCGGGCCGATGGCCTCCACCCCTCGCCACACCACCTCTCCGGCCGCACAGAGCTCGTCGAGGTCGGAGGGACGATAGTCCTCGAGGCGCGCGGGAAAAATGGCGGTGTCGAGGTCGGAGGCGGGGAGAGGCGCGCCCTGCAGCTGCTCGATGACGTCCAGGAGCCCGTCGAGACCTCGCCGCGGCCGGGACAAGCCGTGCCACTCGGGAAGAAAGCGCCCCAGCGCGGCGCGCTCCACGGGCTCGACCTCGGCCCGGAGACGAGCGAGGGACATGCGCTTGAGGCGCTGAAGGACCTCGGCGTCGCACCACTCGAGCCCTTGGCCCCGCGGCAAGAACTCGCCGCGAGACACCCGGCCGCGCTCTTCGAGGCGCTCGAGCACGAGCTCGACTTGGGCCCGACCGATCCCGAGACGCGCCGCGCATTCTTCGGCCCGGAAGGGTCCATGGGTGCGGGCGTAGCGGCCCACGAGGGCGCCGAGCGGGTCCTCGGGAGCTTCCAGGAAGGCTTCGGGAAGGCCTGGCGGAATGACCACCCCGAGGCCGTCGCGGAGGCGGGCCGCGTCCTCTACGGCGGCGAAGCGAGACTCGCCCCCGATCACGACCCGCATGATCCGACGCGCCCGCACGAGCTCTTCGAGCCACTCGGCGACCTCCGGAGCGTCGGCCGCCCGCGCCGCGATCTCATCCTCCCCCAGGTCTCCGAGGGCGAGCAGGATGTCGTGCACGGCGTCCGGATGGCGGAGGGGATACTTGCCGTCGAGGCGCTGAAGGGAGGCTTCGACCTCGTCGAGAGCATCCGGGTCCAGGAGCTTTCTCAGCTCGGCCTCACCGAGGAGAGCCCGGAGCTGGGCCTGGTCGATGGCGAGGGCTTGGGCCCGCCGCTCCGCGGCCGGAGCGTCGCCCTCGTACATGAAGTTGGCGACGTAGGAGAAGAGCACCGAGGCTGCGAAAGGAGAGGGGTTCTTGGTGTCCCTTAGCTCTACCCGGATCTTCCGGGACGCCACGTCCCGCAGGATGTCCTGCAGAGCAGGGAGGTCGAAGACGTCCTTGAGGCACTCTCGGTACGTCTCGAGGACGATGGGAAAGCTCGGGTAGCGGGAGGCGATCTGAAGGAGGTTTCCGGCCCGCCGCCGCTGGGCCCAGAGCGGGGTCCGACGGGCCGGATTGCGCTTGGGGAGGAGCAGGGCGCGGCCCGCGTTCTCTCGAAAGTGGGCGCCGAAGACGGAGGTCTCGCCGAGCTGCTGGGTGACGGTGTCCTCGACCTCGTCGGGGCTCGGAAAGAAGGCCTCCACTTCGGGCGGCTCGCCGGCTTCGAGGAGCCGGAAGACCATGCCGTCGTCGGTCCAGGTCATGTCGACGTCGAGCCCGGTGTTCGCCTGGAGGCGAGCGACCACCGCGGTGGCCCACGGGGCGTGGACTCGTGAACCGAAGGGGGTCATGACCACCACCCGCCAATCCCCGAGCTCGTCGGTGAAGCGCTCCACCACGATCTGCCGATCCGAGGGGAGGGCGGACTCTTCCTTTTGATCTTCGAGGTAGCGGAGGAGGTTGTCGGCGGCCTGAGGCTCGAGGGCGTGGGCCTCGACGAGCTTCTTTTTGGCGGTGCTCGGACGGGCGCGCTCGAGCTCGCGGGTGAGCGCGCCGATGGCTCGGCCGAGCTCCGCCGGTCGCCCCGGCCGATCCCCTCTCCAGAAGGGCATCTTGCCCGGCTCCCCGGGGGCCGGGCGGACGAGGACCCGATCGTGAGTGATGTCCTCGATGCGCCAAGAGGAGGCTCCGAGCAAAAACACGTCCCCCACGCGGCTCTCGAAGACCATCTCCTCGTCGAGCTCGCCCACCCTCCGGCTGCTCCCTTCACCGCCGTCGGTGAGGAACACTCCGTACAGGCCCCGGTCCGGGATCGTCCCCCCGTTGATGATGGCGATGCGCTGGGCCCCGGTGCGGGCGCTGAGGGTTCCCGCCACCCGATCCCAAGTGACCCGGGGCTTCAGCTCCGCGAACTCGTCGGAAGGGTATCGGCCCGAGAGCATGTCCAAGACCCCGCGATAGGACTCCTCCGGAAGCTCCGCGAAGGGCGCGGCGCCCCGCACCAGATCGAAGAGGCTCTCCTCTTCGAGGTCTTCGACGCTGACCGCGGCCACGATGTGCTGCGCGAGCACGTCCAGGGGGTTGCGAGGGTAGCGCGTCTCTTCGACCTTTCCCGCGAACATGCGGGCGCTCACCGCGGCGCAAGCCAGGAGGTCTCCCCTGAATTTGGGGAACACCACCCCCTTGGAGATCGCCCCCACGGAGTGACCGGCGCGGCCGATGCGCTGCATCCCGCTGGCCACGCTGGGCGGGGCCTCGATCTGGATGACGAGATCCAGGGCGCCCATGTCGATCCCGAGCTCGAGGGAAGAGGTGGCCACGAGGGCGGGAAGGAGGCCCCGCTTGAGGCGATCTTCGATCTCCCCCCGGGCCTCTTTCGAGAGCGAGCCGTGGTGGGCGAGGCAGATCTCTTCGTCGGCGACCTCGTTGATGGCGGCCGCGAGTCGCTCCGCGAGCCGCCGACTGTTGACGAAGAGGAGGGTGCTGCGATGGCTGCGGATGAGCTCGACCAGACGCGGATGGATGCTCGGCCAGATCGAGCGCTGCATCTCGGGTTGCGCGGCCGGGCCCGAGGGCACCGGCTCCATCTCGAGCGGGTAGGGGCCGTCGAAGCCGTCCAGGGCTGGATCGAGCTCCGGCGAGAAGACCTCAGACTCCGGAGCCGCAACCCCGTCTTCAGTGGAGACGGTGCCATCGACTTCGCCGAGGCGGGCCATGTCCTCGACGGGCACCTCGATGAGCAGATCCAGCGCCTTCTTCTGGCCCGCGTCCACCACGTTGACGGGGCGTGGCTTCCAGCGGCCGCTCTCGATCCTTCCCCCGCCGAGAAGCCGGGCGATCTCCTCCAGGGGTCGCTGCGTGGCCGAGAGCCCCACCCGCTGCGGGGGTCCGAGGTCGCGCTGGGCGCGCAGACGTTCGAGGCGCTCGAGGGACAGGAACAAATGGGCGCCGCGCTTCGTCGCCGCCATGGCGTGGATCTCGTCCACGATGATCGAGTCCACCGTCTCGAGGATCGAGCGAGCCCCCGAGGTGAGCATCAAGTACAGCGACTCCGGGGTGGTGATGAGGATGTCGGGGGGATGGCGCAGCATGCGCTGACGCTCTTTTTGGGGGGTGTCGCCGCTGCGAACCGCGACCTCGGGGACCCGGACGGGGTGCTCCAGTCGATCCGCGGTGGCCCGAATCCCGGCCAGGGGGGCGCGGAGGTTCCTTTCGACGTCGACGCCGAGGGCTTTGAGGGGCGACACGTAGAGGATCCGGATCCCCTTCGGCTCGGCCCGGGGGGCGAACATCAGGCGGTCGAGCGCGACGAGGAAGGCGGCCAGCGTCTTGCCCGACCCGGTGGGGGCGAGAAGTAGGGTGGAGCCCCCCGCCGCGATGGCCGGCCACGCGAGGCTCTGGGCGTGGGTGGGACCGCCCGCGAACGCGGCCTCGAACCAAGCCTTCACCGGGGCGTGGGCGAAGGCGAGGGGATGGTCGTCGGCCATCTCCAGCACGCTAGCTCAAGACCGCGGACTTCGTCCTGCACATTCGTGTAGCCACGCCGGGCTTCAAATCGTCCATCGTCCGGTGTAGCACCGGGGCCTTCCCCGCGAGTCCCCTATGTCCCCAACGTCCTCTCTCCCCGACGCCTTCGATTGGCGCCGCGTCGCCCGATTGGTCCTGGCCTCCCGCGCCATGGACCACGTCGAAGAGACCGAGCTCGTCCCTGCGAAGCGCGTGCTCTACCAGTTCTCCGCGCGCGGTCATGACCTCGCCCAGGTCCTCCTCGGATCGCTGATGGACCATCCGAAGGATGCCGCGGCTGGATACTACCGGTCTCGGCCTTTCCTCCTTGCGGTCGGGCTCGGCTACGAAGATGCCCTCGCCGGTCCTCTCGGGCAGTCGGGAGGCTACAGCGGCGGTCGGGACATCGGGGTGGTGTGCAACTTCCCGAACCCGCACGGCGCCACCATGCTCCCGATGGCGGGTGGGGTCGGGACCCAGTACACGCCGGCCGCGGGCTGGGCCCAGGCCGCCACGCTGTGGGCCCGCGGTCTGGGAGATCCAGGCTGGAAAGGCGCGATCGCGGTCTCGCTCGGCGGGGACGGGTCCGTGGCCACGAACGGCTTTTGGTCGGCCCTCACCATGGCCACCACGCAGCGGCTCCCCCTCCTCATCTACATCGAAGACAATGGTTTTGGGCTCTCGGTGCCGTCCGTTTATCAAACCCCCGGCGGCAACATCGCCGCCAACCTCGCGGCCTCGGCGGGCACCGTACCGTCGCCTTCGACGATCTGGAGCCCCCCAAAGCTCGCGAG
>JBCBRU010000506.1:0-6642 GCA_039819565.1 Myxococcota bacterium
ACGACGATCAGGAGCGCCTCTTCACCCTGATCGTCGTGATCCAGCTCCGAGATGGCCTCCGCGGCCTGCTCCCGTCCGATCAGGTCGACGACGGTCATGGCCTTGTCGCCCGGAAGGCGAGCTAGGAGCTCGGCCACGTCGGCGGGGTGGAGAAGGGCGAGGAAGACCCGGAGGTCTTGCTCCCGGCCCGGCTGGGTCAGGAGCTCGACTTCGTCGAGGTCCTCCTCGAAGTTGCGGGCGCTCTCCAGCACCGCCCTCGCCTACGGGCCCAGGGGTGAGGGGGTCAACAATGGGGTAGGGTGCTCGCATGCACCCCGCTCGACCCGCGCGCGCGGGCGCGACCTACCAGGACGTGCTCGACGCCCCCGAGCACATGGTGGCGGAGCTCATCGATGGCGACCTCTACCTTCAGCCCCGGCCCGCCAAGCCCCACGCGGAGGCCGCTTCCGTCCTCGGAATGCTCCTCGGCCCTCCGTTTCGGCTCGGCCGCGGGGGGCCGGGGGGATGGTGGCTGCAAGACGAGCCGGAGCTGCATATCGAGCGCGACGTGCTCGTGCCCGACCTCGCGGGGTGGCGGCGGGAGGCCATGCCCGAGATCGACGTGAGCCAGGCTTTCTACTCCGAGATTCCGCAGTGGGTGTGCGAGGTGCTCTCCCCCTCGACGATGGGGAAGGACCGAGTCCGAAAGCTCCCCAAGTACGGGGCTGCGGGCGTCGAACACGCGTGGCTCATCGAGCCGCTGGCCCAAACCCTCGAGGTGTTCCGGCTCGACGGGGGTACGTGGTCGCTGGTCTTCACTCATGAGGGGCCGGGCGCCGTTCGCGCCGAGCCCTTCGATGCCGTGGAGGTGGACCTCGGCGAGCTCTGGCTCGATACCCCCTGACCGTGGACGCGCTGGAAGACTTCGCGGTGGAGCCCTTCGCCCACGAGGGGCGAAGCCGAGACGTGCTGTGGAAGGGCGAGGGCCCGGGGGTGTTGGTGATGACCGAGGTCCCGGGCATCACCCCAGAGGTCGCAGACTTCGCCCGTCGGCTGGCGGACCGAGGCTATACCGTCGCCCTCCCCGACCTCTTCGGACGGAGGGGGGTGCCGCTGTCCCCGGTGTCGATGCTCCGCACCTTGGTCCCCTTGTGCGTATCGAGAGAGTGGCTGGCCTTCGCTCGCCAAAAGCGTGCCCCCGTGACGAACTGGCTCCGAGCCTTGGCCACCGCGCTGCACGGACGATGCGGGGGTCGCGGCGTGGGCGTCGTGGGCATGTGCTTCACCGGTGGCTTCGCCCTGGCGCTCGCGGTGGAGCCCGCGGTGCGGGTGCCGGTGATGAGTCAGCCTTCGCTCCCCCTCGGACCCTTCGGCGCCTCCGATCTCCACATGACCCCCGAGGATCTCGAGGCGGTCAAGGGTCGGCTGCCGAATGAAGGCCTGTGTGCAATAGGCCTCCGCTTCACCGGCGACATCGCGGTGCCCCGGGCCCGTTTCGCGCGCCTCGAAGAAGAGCTCGGCGAGGCTTTCATCGGAGTCGAGATCGACAGCGGCCCCGACAACCCCCACGGCTTCGGGCGCATGGCCCATTCGGTGCTCACCGCCGAGTTCCGAGACGAGCCCGGGCATCCCACTCGGGACGCCTACGATCTCATGCTGGAGCACTTCGAGCGCCAGCTCCGCTGATCGGGGGCCCGCCGAACCCAAACGGCGTCAGAAAGATCCTGCCCCTCGCATATCCCTCCCTGCGGCTCCAAAGGCCGCACCGGAGCTGTCCATGCCCTCACTGCGCTTGCTCTCCGTCCTCGCGACGACCACCACCCTTCTCGCCTGCGACCCGCCGGCCACCCGGCAAGCTCCGCTGACGAGCTTCTGCGGAGAGCATCCGGACGCCAGGGCCTGCGGAGGCGAGGCGGCCCTACCTTCCACGGTCACCGCGCTCGAGTGGGACGGCCTCTCCGTCCAGGTGGTCGAGCGCCTCGAGAACTGGGATACGTGGATGGCGCTGCGCCGCGCCGAGTACGCGGCGGCCAGCCAGGAAGAGCTCCCTCCGCCCGAACTCGAGAGCCTGCCCGAGGTCGAAGCGCCCGGACCGGCGCACCACATCAGCCTGTCCGATGCCCCCGATCCGAGCGAAGGCGGGGGCGGGGGCGGCGGGCTCGGAGACGGCTGCGATGGCGATCGGGTTCCGGCGGGTCAGCCCGGCTACTGCAAGTTGGTTTTCGGGAGCGATGACCGGGTGCGCTTCCTCGGCGGAGAGAACGCGCCCTGGGATAAGTTCGTCAAGGTCGTCATCGATCGACACACCAACGGCAATGATACCCCCAAGATCGGCTACGCGGTCTGCTCCGGGGTCTTCGTGAGCGAAGACTACGTGCTCACCGCAGGCCACTGCGTGTACAGCCACGCCGAGGGCTGTTTTCGAGGTGGGCTCGCATCTGGCAAGATCGGTTGCAGGCCGAGTTCGATCCCTTGGCTCTCCACCCCCTACGGCACCGACAAGAGCCTGGGCTACGTGTGCCTGGCGGGCTATCAGAACTCAGGCGGAGACTTCGAGGATCACTGTGAGTTCATCACCCGTACCATCGTCAACGGGCGCTACACCTCCAGCGACCAGGCGAAGCATGACTTCGCGCTGGTTCAGCTGCAGCGGGCCAACCATGCGCAGGGCTTGGGAGAAGGTCGGGTCATGCGCATGTCGAGCATCGACAGCGCCGACGTCCTCGCGTCGAAGACCGCGGTGTCCCACGGCTATCCGATCGTGAAGCCCAACGGGAACTTCAACAACACCACCGTCCGGTTCTGGGTCGGCTCCAAGCTATGGGAGCTGGCCGGCGCCCAGCAGTACTCGACCTACGGTTCGGTCGAGAGCGAGACCACGTCCAAAAAGATCGCCGCCAAGCTCGAGACCAGCGAAGGCCAGTCCGGCTCGCCTATCTTCTACATCAGCGGGGACGCCACCGCCTACACGGGGCAGAGCGCCTGGATCATCGGCCTCGCTACCTCCAACCTCAACCTCACCTACGGCCCCACCGTGAAGCGCTTCCGGGACTTCGTGCTCGATCATATCCCTTGAAGCCCCACCCCATCCTCGCGAGGCTGCGACGGGGGAGATCGGATCGGCTGAGGTCCGCGAAGGAGGGCCCCTACTCGGGGTCGTCCTCGAATGAGGGATAGGCTTCCAACGGCTGACCGCGCTGGGCCTTCGACCTCTTGAGTAAGTCTTCGAGCGGGGTGGATTCCCACCGCCCCGCGGTCTTCGAATACACCTCTTCGGCGAACCACGTCATCAGCGGGTAGTGCTCTTCGAGCTGGGGGAGATGGGCCGTCGCCTCAGGGGCCATCTCCTTCACCTCGGGAGGGATCTCGGTGACCTTCATGTGCCTCGCGTTGGCGGGGCTGAGACGAACGTGGGCCGCCCGGACGTGGATGCGGACGGTCTCCGGGGGGAGCTCGAGGCTCCAACTTCGCGCCTTGCCCGCGGGAAGCCGAGTATCCGCAACCCGTCGAGCCAAGCGAATTGGGTCCGTCGATCCCCAGTCCCACTGTTGCCCGAGCCGCCGGCGGTCGAGCACCCGCTGACCACCGCGCGCGTCCTCGACGACGACCTCGACCCCTACGTAGCGCTCCGGATCTCCGGAGGTGAGGTGGTGGCCGGCCTTGTCGTTGCGGAGGGTGACCGTGAGCTGGGGGCCCGTGAGCTTTGCCGTGAGTTGTCCCCCCGGGACGTAGGCGCGCTCGAGGAGGTCGTCGTAGGCTTCGAAGGTCTTGGGGACGCCTCCGCCCGTCCAAAAGTGTTTGCGGGTGGCGCGAGGGGGGGAGGCCCCCACGAGGCTGCGGGTGACCGGGGGCATGTGGCAGTCGACGCAGGTTTGCTTGACGCCTGCCGCCCGCCGCTCCCGCTCGCTCTCGAACCAGCAGAGAAAGTTGGGCGTAATGACGCCCGGGCCGGGGTCGTGACAGCGCAAGCAGATGTTTTGGAGACGCTGGGGCCGAGCGATCACGGGGTGCGGGGCTCGCCCCGAGCGAGACGAGGCGACCACTACGCTTCGACCCCCGTCCACCCGGACGTGACAGGTGGCGCAGGTGACCCCTTCGCTGCGCATCTCGGGATCAAAGCTTGGGTTCGGAATCCTCTCGATCTGGGAGACGTCGATCGCTGAGTTCACGAGCCGCGTCTGGGGGCGAATCAGCACCGCGCGCTGGTTTTGGTTAGGAGCGTGACAGTTGAGACATAACCAACGCGGAGCTCCCGGCTTGGAGATCTCAGCGAAGAACTGAGGGTCTCGCATGGCGTGAGCGTGGGTGGACCCTTGCCACTCGGCGTAGTTTTCGCGGTGACAGCCGCCGCAGTCGCTCGCTTTGACGCCCACCTTGGCCCCGCCTCCGAGCTCGAGAGGCGGCGTGGCGGGGAAGGTGGCCCCCGCCTCGAAGGGGATCCGCTCCGCGAGGGTGGTCCACTCTGAGGGCGTGGTCGTCTCTGACGGGGTCGGCGGCGCCGTGCATCCCGCAAGCACCGCGACGAAAATAGATTGTAGTCTCGAAGGACCATCAACCATGGCCGGCTCTAAGCTTCGCGCTCATCGGTCGCGGAGGAGGTCGCGGCAGGTCTCGAGGTAGGTCATCCGCACCTCGGCGCCGGGGATAGCATCCCGAAGGTGGACGTAGGTGGCCCAGGGGATGCGCTCGCGAACGATGCGGCGCTCTTCAGGTTCCGGTGGGGGACCGGAGGCTGGGCGGCGGCGACCATGGCGCGAAGCCTAAACGGTCGGGCGGGAATTGTAATCCGCGTTCGAGAGGCCCCGGAGCTGCGGGCGGGCGGCGCCCCTCCCCACCGAGCTGCGCGCCCCCGGGGACTTCAGGGGCGGAGCTTGAAGTGCTGGTTCTGGTTGTAGCTGTGGCACGGCCATTGGTGCATGTCGGCCCCGTCGTGGCTCCGTCCCGAGTTGAGGTCGAGACAGCCGCCGCTGTTCTTGTTGACGAGATAGAAGTCGTCGGGGTCCTCGGTCCTCGGTTGATCTCGCACCGTCCACAGCTGGTGGTCCGCCCCGCCGCAGTCCCCCGCCACGATGCTCGCACCCTTCGCGGAGCTGGCCCCGCTGACCTCGATGCACGTTCCGCTGCTCTCGTGGAGGAGCTCGTAGTCTGAGCCGCGCCGCACGAGCCGAAAGTCCTGCTCGGCTCCGGCGTGACAGCTCCATTGCACCAGCGTTCGATCGTTCTCGGCGGTTTGGGGAAGGTTCAGACACTTGTTGTGCCGGGTGAGAATGCTCCGCGTCTCAGACGACACGAGGACGTTCTGGCGGAAGTGCTGGTTTCGGTTGGTCGCCGAACAGGACCACTGGTGGAGGTTGGTGCCCGCCGTATCTCGTCCGAAGTGAAGGTCGAGGCACTTCCCGCTGTGCTTGTTGACGAGCATGAAGTCATCGCTGTCACCCGTGTTCGTCAGCTCCTGGACCTCCCACAGCTGGTTGTCTCCCGCGTGGCACTCGAACAGGTAAACGTTGGCCCCGTTCGAGTCGCTGTAGTCCTGGACGTCGAGGCACTTCCCGCTCGCTTCGTGCCGAATCTCATAGTGGTCCCCGCGAGGGATGAACCTCATCCGCTGCGCCTTCGCGCTTCCGTTGCAGGCCTGCTGGTGGATGTTGCGTCCGTTCGTAGCTAGCCCGTCCTCGAGGTGCACGCAATGGCCGGTGCGGGTCATCTCCAAGGCCCGTGCGTCGGTAGAGACGGTGAAGGCGTCCTCCTCGTCGGAGAGATAGAGCTGGCGCTCGTAGGCGGAGAACAGCATGTGACCCTGGCTACGGAGACTCCCGAGCTGCGCCGCGGAGGGGTCGTGCATGTCCTCGGTGCTCCACGGAACGTCATACGCGCAGGAAGGCAGGCCTTCGTCTCGAAGGACCCGCGGGAAGTCGAGGGTGGAGGCGCCATCGGCGGTCCACGCTGCCTCGAAGGTGAACTCGGGGTGGCTCCGGGCGTGTAGACCCATGCTGTCCCAAAACTCTACCAAGCGCCCGCTCACGGTGTGAGAGGTACCGTCCCCGCAGTAGTCCCCGCGCAGCATTCGCACACAGGCCTGCAGGTGGCCGGGCTGGTTCATATGCTGCTCCCCGCGCACCTGGATATTGCCGGGGGTGGAGGCGGGGTCGACCCAAGGGCGGTAGCCCGCCTCCATGCACTTGGCGATGCTGCTGCCCCGGCAGGCGAAGTTGAAGGTCTGCCCGTCGCTCTCCCACTCTCCGCCGTGGGCGGTCCCGGCCCGGTGGTCCCAGCTGCCCGGGACGGCGAGAGCCGGTATGGGCTCCCCAGCCGCGCTGGTGCCGCAGAGCGGGGTCCAGTCGGCGCCCTCGGCCGCATGCACGACGTAGTAGAGGAGGTCTGCGTTCCCGCCCGCGCCCGAGGCGATGCCGGTGACCTGAAGGAGGGTGGGGGTGCCGTCCGTCGTTTCGCCCTCGAGCTGCATCCCGACCAGGCTCTCCACGGGGCGACCGTCGAGTTTGACCTTGGCGACGTCGACGCTCTGCCCGTCCAGGCTCTCTCCGTTCGGCCCTATCCCCGCGTAGGGGTTTAGCAGGCCGGGGTTGAACAGCGGCGCCGTCCAAATGGGAAAGCTGTCGAAGGACGAGAGGGTGCTCGAGATGGGCTGCGTGAAGACGGTCTCGA
>JBCBRU010000507.1:0-6634 GCA_039819565.1 Myxococcota bacterium
CGAAGGAGAGCCTGCGGAAGAGCCAGACCTCGACCACGGGAGCCAGCGGGCTCGGGGTGGCCGAGGTCATCCATGCGCTCAACCAGACGGTCGCGAACGGGGGCACAGGAGGGCCGCGAGAGCGGCTCGCTGGCGCTCCTGAGGGACCGGCTCCACGGGGGTCGGCGCTGCCTTTCCCGTCACGCCGTACCGCCAGGTGTAGCCCCCTAACAGCTTCGCGGCGGCATCGACCTGGTAGCGATGATAGAGATACACGGGCACGAGCACGTCCCGGAGCTCGGACTGCGGCGCTCCCGGCGTGAGATTGCCGGGCCCGAAGCGGTCGAGGGCAATGCGGCGCACGCGCATGGTTTCGCGGAGCATGGCTACGGGGTCGTCGCCGTTGTCCCAGAGGCTCCCGCGGGCGTGCGCGGAGGAGATGGGGCGACTGTGGTCATCGGTCACGAAGGTATGGCCTTCGGACGCCGCGCGAGCGGCGATGCCATCGAGGAAGACCTCGGGGTCTTTACCCTCAGGGACCTCGCGATAGAGGTACTCGACGGCCAGCTTGTCCCAGTCCCCAATTCCCACCGCGTACGCCTGCGAAGTATCGAGGGCGCCCTCCGAGGTGGGGCGGATCAGAGGAGCGGGATAGTCCATGACGGAGCTGCGGCGGTTCTGGCTCGCGCCCATGTTGTGAGGAAAGCCGAGGCAGTGCCCGACCTCGTGGGCGGCGAGCTGACGGACCCGAGCCAGGGCCAGCTCCACGGGGTCGTTCGGCGCTCCGCTGCCGGTCCCGGCGGTTCCCAGTAGCCCCTCGAAGATCCGGCGGTCGTGTCGAAGGCGGAGGGACCCGAGGGAGACGATGCCTTTGATGATCTCTCCGGTCCGCGGATCCCAGATCGCGTTGCCGTAGGACCATCCTCGGGTCTGACGGTGCACCCACTGGATGATGTTGTAGCGGGCATCCAGAGGATGAGCGCCCTCCGGAAGCAGCTCCACCCGGTAGCCCCCGGGAAAGCCGGCCTCCTCGAAGGCTTCTGCCCACCAGCTCGCCCCCTCGATGAGAGCGCTGCGGATGGGTTCGGGAGTGCCCCGGTCGAGATAGAAGACGATGGGATCCACCACCTGACCTTCGTCGTCGGTGGTGAGGCGATGTCGAATGGCCACCTCCCGGACGAGAGACTCGTTCAGAGGGGCGGCATAGTTCTGGTAGGGAAAGGACCAGGTCGCCATCCGCGGGTCGGGGGCACGAGGGGTGTAGCCCTCGTCAGGGAGCTTCACGAAAGAGTGATGCATGCGCAGGGTCACCGCGCCGGCCACCGGGGCGGTGGCATCGACCTCGGACCCTGGGTTGTCCGAGGCAAAGGTCACGATCGCCTCCGCCTCGAGGTTCGTGGGAAACACCAGCGTGGCCGCGGCGTCGACGACGCTCCGCTCCGCATCCAGCCGAAAGTCACCCTGGCCCGCCTCTTTCAGACGCTCGGCCACGCCGACGGCGTCCGAAGCGACGAGGCTCGAAAGATCGACGAGGAGGCCCCGGGGGCCCCTCGCCTCGATCTTCGCGGACCATATCGCAGACTCCGCGAAGGACTCCCGGACGGCGCGCTGCTCGTCCCCATCGGTCGTGTCGGCGATGAAAGCGTGGTTCTCGGCCACCGCCAGAACTCGGTCTCCGAAGACCCTGAACGCGAGGACCACAGGATCGGAGGTGCGGCCGCGATCGAGCCCAACCGGGTTCGACCCGAGGCCAGCTCCCAAAGAGGCCACGTAGATGACGCGGAGGCTGACTCCGTCCCCTCCGGGCGGGGGAAGGAGTACTTTCACTTCAGCGTCGCCGACGAAGGTCGGGACCAGGCCTTCCCGCGCATTTAGGCCGCGGGTGGCCTCTGCGAAGCTGGGCGGGCCGCCTTTCGGCTTCGCGGGAGGCGTACACGCCGCGACGAGGAGAAGGAGCGCCGCCACAAGTCGAGTCATGCCGCCTCAATAGCAACCGTGCCTCCCCGCCGCGAGGGGACGCGGTCACGGGACGGCAAGCCCGGTGATTCAGCTCAGAAGTTGATGACGGGGAGCGACTGCCGCTTCTTGTCTTCCTGCTGGGGGCTCGCGTTCTCGAGGCGGAGCACGCCGCGCGGGCACATGTGGGCGCACATGCCGCAGCCCACGCACGAGGCTCGCGTGAAGGACTCGTTGGACTGGGCATAGCTCCGAACGTCGATACCCATCTCACAGTAGGTGGTGCAGTTGCCGCAGGAGATACACATGTTCGGCTTCACGCGGATGCGGAAGCGGCCCAGCTTTTGGCTCCACCCCAAGAGCGCAGCGAGAGGACAGAAGTTTCTGCACCAAACTCGGGCCCCGAGGATGGGGTAGAGGCCGGTGCCGACCACCCCCGCGAGGATCGAGGTGACGATGAACCCGTACCACCCCTTGGTGGCGGCGGCGGTCGCGGTGAGGGCGGGGACGATGGCGGTGCCGTTTACCGGGGTGCCGAGGACGATGACCAAGGTCGAGGCGAGGGCCACGAACATGACGGTGTGGATCGTGACCTGCTCGAAGCGCCAGGAGCGGGTCGAGCTCGAGGTGAGATGGCGCCACGGGTCGCCAAAGGTGTTGGCGAGACCTCCGCAACCACAGACCCAGGAGCAGTACCATCTCTTGCCGGTGAAGATGGCGAGGATAGGCATCACCACCAGCGACATGATGGTGGTGTAGAGCACGAGGTACAGGGGGAGCTGCGCCCAGGTGTCCGGGTAGAAGTAGTCGAACTTCAGGGGCCAGATGTAGCTGAAATAGAAGGAAGGCTGCTGGAAGAACTTCGCGAAGAAGGGGATCGAGAAGCCAAAACAGATCTGGATGAAGATGTTCGTGAGGATACGATAGAGGTTGTACCGGCTGTTGCCATGCCTGAGGAGATAGTAGGTGCCCCCGACGACCATGCCTATCGAGTAGAGGGCCCCATATAGATACCAGCGGTCCCCCAGCCCGATCGCCTTCGCGATGTCCGTCAGGGGCTGGGTGCTGGGTAGTACCCCCTTCAGGTAGCCGGACTGTCCGTTGAAGAGCTGCCACTCGAAATAGAGGAAGAGATAAAAGAGGATGAGGGCGGCGGAGATGGCGATGCCTACCGGTCCGCGGTTTCGCCAGCTGACCTTGAAGGTCGGGAGCAAGCCGTTCTGTCCTTGAAGATACATGGGTCAGTCCTTCCGAGAGTGCCGAATCAGGTCAGGGGGGCCTTCACGGGCGAAGGCATGAGGGAGAAGGCGGGCCCGCTGGGCGTCTTTTGCCTGGCATCCTTCGGGATGCGCAGGGGCGGGACGAATTCCGTGTCGAAGCGGGCCTCGTTGAGATGCTCGAGGACGTAGTCGAGGGGGCGGCGCTCACGAATGAACCGGAGCAGCACTTCGTGGTCCCAGCGGCGGCCAAGAAGGTTGAAGCCCACCACCCGCTCCCCCGACAAGACGATGCGATTGCTGCTCTTGACGGATCCCTCTTCCTCGAAGGTCCAGTTGCGTTGGTCCTCCACGTTCATGTTCACGAGCCCGGCCGTGGTCCACTCGATGTCCATGAGCTTCGCCGAGTTGTACCAAAGGCCGCGGTCGTAGTGGACCTGGTCGCCGAGGATGCTTCGAGCGACCATGCGGCCCTGGTCGCGGGCGGTGTACCAGAGCTGCTCAGGACGCCGGACACCGTTGAACCAATAGACCGAGGCGCAGTCTCCCGCTGCGTAGATGTCATCAACCTCCGTCTTGAGAGACCGGTCGACGAGGATGCCTCCTCGCTCCATGGGGATGCCTGAGTCTTCGAGCCAGCTCGTATTCGGCATGACCCCGATGGCGATCACCAGCAGGTCGATGTCGTAAGCGCCCTTGTCCGTGGTGATGCGTTCGATGCGGCCGCTGCCCTCCAGCGTCTTCACGTCCTCTTGCAGGTGTACCTGCACCCCATGATGGGACATGCGGTCCGAGATCCAGCGGCCCTCCGCAGCGTCGAGGGCAATTGGCCAAAACCAATCCTCGCGAATGAAGAAGTGAGGGTTCAGCTTGAGCGAGGCCATGACCTCGATGGCCTCGATGCCGATGAGGCCCCCTCCGATGACCGCGGGGTTCTTCGGGGGCTTGCCTCCCCGGTCCGGTCGGGTGACGCGGCGAGGCTTGTAAGGGGACGCGTCTGCAGTGGCGGCGAGATGGGCGTCGGCCCGGGGGGGACGGCTCGGCGGCTTGGCGTGGGCCTCGAGCTCGAGCCACTCGAGATCTTGGAGGGATACGAAGTGGCCGATGCCGTCGAGGTCCGAACCGGGCCAGGGACCGCCGCGCGCGCGGGAGCCGCAGGCGATGAGGAGTTTGTCGTACGGTAGGGGCGGCAACCCTCCGGCCAGCGTCACCTTTTTGTTCTCGACGTCGACGCCGGTGGCCCGGGCGCGAACCCGCTCGAAGCCCATGCGACTGTAGAGGTCGCGCTCGAAGGGCTCGATGCAGCGATGGCTCAGCTGCCCCGTGAACACCCACATCAGGGCGGTTCGGGAGAAGTGGTGGTCCGACTCCTCACTCACAATGGTGATCGAGAGCTCCGGCTCGCGTCTTCGGAGCTCGAGGGCGGCCTCGATCCCCGCGACGCCGTTGCCTATGACGACGACCCGCATGGCCCGTGATATGCCCCACCTTCCGAAGGGTTTCGACTTTTCAACCTCTCGTGACCACCTTCCGAATCGAACCTTGAAGCCGATCTTCACCGGGACCCTCATGCAGGCTTGGCGTGCTTCATTGGTGATGTGGCGCCTTTGGTTGGGGTCACCCTTCTAGCCTTCGCGGAGATTCGGGTGTGATCATCGATCTACGATGATCCGGCTGACCGTGAACGGCGAGACCCGCGAGGTCGACGTCGATCCCGACACCCCACTGCTCTGGGTGCTCCGAGAGGAGCTTCAGATGACCGGCACCCGCTTTGGCTGCGGAAAGGCGCTCTGCGGAGCCTGCACCGTTCACCTGGGCGGTAACCCCGTGCGTTCTTGCTCGACCCCGGTGGTGGCCGCTCAGGAGCTCGAGGTTCGGACCATCGAGTCGCTCGGGGGCGAGCATCCGGTCCAGGCGGCATGGGTCGCGGAGAATGTCCCGCAGTGCGGCTACTGTCAGAGCGGGCAAATCATGAGCGCGGTGGCTCTACTCGAGACCAACACCACGCCTTCCGACGAAGAGATTGCGGCGGCTATGGACGGAAACATCTGTCGCTGCGGGACCTACCCTCGCATCCAGAAAGCCATCAAACGGGCGGCCGCGGAGCTCGAGCTTCGGAAGGCCGCCGAAGCGCCCGCCCCCGAAGAGGAGGCCGAGACTACGCGCCTGGAGGCGCCCTCGACCGAAGGGGCGATGGCCGCGACGTCCGAGGAGACGAACCGATGAAAACGGATCGGCGCACCTTTCTCCGCGACTCTGCCGTCGCCACCGGCGGACTCTCTCTCGCCTTTCACCTGCCCGCGTGCAGCGGGGGCAAGCCCGCCGACCGGTGGGGAGGTCCGAAGGATCTCGTCCCCAACGCGAATCTACGCATCACGGACGACAACCGCGTGATCTTCACCTTGGGCCGGGTCGAGATGGGGCAGGGCACCCTCACCTCGCAGGTCATGATCGCCGCCGAGCAGCTCGATCTCGACCCCAGCCTCGTCGAGGTCGAGCTCGCTCCCAATCACCAAGACTTCGCGGACCCGGCTTTCAACGTCCAGGTCACCGGCGGCTCGGCTTCGACCAAGGGCGCTTTCGAGCCCCTCTCCAAGGTGGGTGCCATGGCTCGAGACGCGCTTCTCAGCGCCGCCGCGGCGGCTCTGGCCGTGAACCCGGCCGAGCTCTCCTTCGAGGGGAAGGCGGTGGTTCACGCTCCGTCGGGTCGCAAGAAGTCCTTCGGTGAGATCGCCAACGCAGCTCGAGATTTCTTGGACGACGGAGCCACTCCAAAGGCCAAGAAGGACTGGAAGATCATGGGCAAGAGCCACACCCGCCTGGACGCTCAGAGCAAGGTGGACGGCTCGGCCAAATACGGCGCCGACTACGCCCCGCCAGGGGTGGAGACCGCGGTCATCATTCGCGGTCCTCTCGGCTCGACCCCGGTCAAGGTCGACGCGGAAGCAGCCAAGAAGGTGCGAGGCGTGAAGGAGGTCTTGACCACTCCGCATGGCGTGGCGGTCGTGGCCGATAAGTATCACCAGGCTCGGAAGGCCGCGGGGCAGGTCAAGGTCGAGTGGACTCCGAGCGACTTCTCAACCGACGCGATGTACGAGCGCTTTGCCAAGGCGCTCGATACAAGGGACATGGAGGGCAACGCTCGCTCCGACGGAGATGCGCCCGAGTATCTCCTCGGCCGTGAGGGGGTCCTCGAGGCCGAGTACCGCCTGCCCTATTTGGCTCACGCTACGATGGAGCCTCAGAACGCCACCGTGAAGTGGTCCGAGGACGGGGCCGAGGTCTGGGCGCCCACGCAAGGGCAGCTTCAGTGTGCCATCGCCGTCGAGGACGCCACCGGACTCTCTCGGGACAAGGTCAAGGTGCATGTCGTCTTCGCGGGACCACTGCACCCGGACCGTGCCTTTTCGCGCTTTGGCGAGCCAAGCCGCCTCACGAACGTAGTCGCTCTCTCCACGGCGCCCGAAGCCACCTCCGAGGAG
>JBCBRU010000508.1:0-6602 GCA_039819565.1 Myxococcota bacterium
CGCGCGGTCCCGAGCTCCTCCAGCACCACCGCGTCTTCCAGCAAGCGCGACTTGGACATCCGCCGGTTGCCCTCGATGACCACCCGAACCGGCAGACCGTGTCGTAGTTCGGCCGGCGGAGACGGATAAGAGAGATCCGGTCACGGACCTGCTCGTCGAAGTGCGTCCCCGCAACAATCGCTCTCTCGACATTGGCGGCGGAGCTTCAACGGAGGAGGGATTGCGGGTCTTCGCTCGCTTCTCGGACCGTAACCTCTTCGGCCGTGCACTCCGCCTCCAGGCCAACGCCAAGGTCAATCTTTGGACCGAAGCTCTGCTTGCGATCTATGAGCAGAGCATCCGCGACCAAATTCGGGAGTTCTATCAGGCGCAGGATGTGATTAGCAGCTCGCCGTTACTTCTTTTGGAGTGGGAGGTGGCTGCGGGTCTGTCCTATCCGCGTATCTTCCAGCTTCCCAACTTCTCTTTCGGGGTCGACCTCATCGCGCTGCGTGACTATGACCCCGCCTTCCGGGAAGATAGCCTGCGCCTGACCCTCATCTCAAACTTCGACGGGATCCGGCCACGCCTTCTCGGCCGGCCGAGAAGGCTGGCGCTGCAGCTGCGGTTCAACCTCGAGCGAACCGACCTCAGCTGTAACGAGCTCGTCACGGATCGCGAAAATCTATGCTCGTCGGATCTGACCATGGTGAACCCCGGCGAACGTGCGGAGGGTTCCAACTTCTACTTCAGCATTATCCCCCGGGTGAGCTGGGACTTTCGGGACGACCCTCTTCAGCCGCGAAAAGGGTTCCTCTTCGAGCTGGAGGGGGAGTCGGCGACGGGCATTGGGGGGGAGAGCCCCGACTTTGCGCGACTGGAAGGAAAGCTCCGCACCTGGATTCCCATCAGCGAGCGCTTCACGCTGCTGTTCTCTATCCTCGGAGGACGCATCTTCCCGCTGACCTCGAGCGCGGACATCCCCCTCAACCGTCGTTTCTACGCGGGGGGGCGCGAAACCATCCGGGGCTATCCGGAGCAAACGCTGATCCCTCAGGATGCGACGCTCCGCCCGGATCGAGAGCCCACGAACAACGTCTCGACCGGCGGACTGTTGTACGTCGCCGCGAAGTCTGAGCTCCAGATCGAGTTCATCTCCCCCGTGTCACTCGCCTTCTTCTACGACATCGGAGACCTATGGCGACTCCTCTCGGACGAGCAGCTCGCCGCGGAGGAGGCTGCGAACCCTACCGGCTGTCAGAATACTCGAGTGGGACTCAGCACCGTCTGTACCCTCGGGGATACCGAGTACAGACGTCGGCTCGCTCAAGGTGCGGGCTTTGGCCTTCGCCTCGCCACTCCGATCGGGCCGCTCGCTCTCGATTTTGGGTTTCCGCTGAATTATCGGTACTCTACCGCGGAAACTTTTACGATCCACTTCTCCGTGGGTTCCCTCTAGAGCCCCGATCGGGTTGAGCCACCCCCGGAGACGCCGAATGCGGAGCGGATGGGGGCAGAGCTCAACCCGCTCGGGGCTCCAGCCACGAACGCCCTGCGGTCAACGGAAGTGAGGGCCGTGACCCCCGCGTTGTGTACGGCAAGGGTTGCGTAGCGACCCCTCAGAACCGCAATCGAACCTTGGATCGCCTCCCTTTGAGCCAAATATCTGGTCCAATGGTCGAAAAAACGATGAAACTGCCGCTCACTGGGAACAACAGAGTGCGCACGGCGCGGGAGGAGAGCGATGAGAACGAACCATCCAGAACACAGGAGCGGAGCGCGGGTCGCAGTGACGGGGCTTCGTATTGACGGTCCTGGGGCGGATCCGGTCGGTCAGGAGGTCGAGCTCACGGACGGGCACGCCGACCTGTCGACGGGAGGGGTGGGTTTCGCCATCGCTGACGCCGCGGCTCTCGCCGTGGGGGACCGCATCACGGTATTCATCGAGCTCCCCGACGCACTCGACGAGCTCATGGTCCGGGCCGAGGTTCGACACGTGACTCCCATGCCCGACGGCGGCTATCGCGTGGGTGCAACCTTCATCGACGCTGACGAAATCGTCGTCATGCCCGTGTTTCGATATGTCGAGGAATCCGTGTTGGCCGTTCGAGCTACGACCGGCGGCTTCGGCGAACTGTTGGTCCACTAACTCACCCTGAGCCGGCAACTCTCGCGCGAGAGCATCTCATCCTCATCTTTCGACTCCCTAGGCTGCGCCGAGCTACGTTCCTCCCTCAAGCCACCTGTCTCGCCGTCGATAGGACGGTCGACTGTCTCTTTGTGAGTCGGTGAAGGCGCGCATGAACGAAGCACGAGCAACAGAGGAGACGCTTCAGCAGCTCGTCGAGCAACTGGAGGCGTTCTATGTCGACCGCTTCGAGCCGGCTCCTACCCGTGGAGCGCCCACGGCGAACGAGCTGGGGGCACTCGCCGATGAGGTCGAGCAGCTCGCGGGACGGGTCGAGTCGCTGGCTCGCGAGAATGGCGAGCTGGAGGCGGAGCGCGCCCGACTGCAGCAACGCTGCGAGCAGGCCGAAGCTAGCCAAGCGACGTTGAGCGACGCGAATCGCTCGCTGGCTTCGCAGGTTGAACTGCTAGAGAAAGAGCGTCGGTCGCTGATCGACGCCTGCGACGTGACCCGAAGGTCCCTGGTGGAGCTCGAGACTCAGCACGACACCATCGTCGAGCGGGGCCGCGCTGTAGAGAGGGCGCTCGAGGAAGCGGAGGCGGCCGCGGCTGAGCTGGCCGGAGCGCGGGATGCCCTCGAGGCGAGGATCGAGACCCTCGAGGCCGGACGACGTTCCGAGGACGAAGAAGAAGAGCCCGTTTCTCTCCAGACCCGACTCGGGGACGCCCTCGCCGCCAAGGACGAGCTCGAATCCAGGCTCGCTGCGGCGGCTCACGCCCGGGCTGAGCTCGAGCAAAGAATCGAGGACGCCGAGGCGGAGGCGGACCGTCAGGAGACGGAGCGCTCGGCTTTGGTCGAGAGCGTGGCCACGTTGGTCAAGGAGAGGGATGCTACTCGAGCCTCCATCGTGGAGCTCGAGGAGGACCGGGAAGCCTTGCGGGCCTCGATGGGGGCCCTGGAGGCTGAACGGGACGCGGCCCGCGACGTCATGGCCGCAGGCGCGCCTCGTCGCGAGGATGAGGAACGGCTCCGCGGTCGTCTCGAGAACCTTCGCCACGCGCTCAGCGCCTTGGAGGCGGACCAGCATCGGGTGGACGCAGAGCTCGAGGCGGCCCGGGACGAAAACGAGGCGCTTCGGAGCGCCCAGTCGGGACTCGAGGGTGAGCTCGCCCGGGCTCAGTCGGCGGCCGAGTCGGCGGAGCGCCAGCGCGCCGCCCTGTCGGATCGCGTCGGGGCGCTCGAGTCCGAGCTCGGGGAAGTCGCGTCCGCGCTCGAGACCGAAAAGGCGGCCGCGGCCGAGGCGCTAGCCGCCCGGACGAAGCTCGCGACGGAGCGCCACGAGCTCTCGCTCGAACGTGAGGCCCTCGATGCTCGTTTGGCCGAGCTTCTCACCGAGATGGACTCGCTCCGCACGGCGCAGGAGGGGCTGCAAGTCGAGGAGGCCAAGGTGCGACGCCGCCGCCAAGACCTCGCCGTCTCCGCCACCACCCTCGCGTCCGAGCGAGACCAGCTCTTGGATAAACTCGAGGCCGAGAACATGGCGCTGCGCAGCGCCATTCAACATACGCGGGCTCGCGCGCGCGGTTTGCTGCAGTCGGCGCTTCGCGCGGGCGAGGAGAGTCAGTCGTGATGACCCAGGACGAGAATCGCTCGAAGACGAGCCAGGAGCGAGCTGAAGCCCTCTCCGAGCGCATCGCGCGACTCACGGCCCTCGTGGCTTCGAGGAGCGACGAGACCAGCCGTCAGCTTAGAAACCACCTGGATCTGCTGGCCAACACGCTCGAGCAAAAAGCTCGGGCCCTTCCCCGCACCGAAGCTCCACACGAAGGCGAGATGGTGCTCTCGATGCCGCCCGCCCTGGACGTCATCGAGGCTCTCGTGACCGGTCGACCGGTGGGGGAAGGGGGGACCCATCCCGCCACCTTAGCCGGGCTCGAGGACGCCGATCTCCAATCGGTGGCCCGCGAGGCGACCCTCCTCGCGGTGGCCACCGAGGACCTTTTCGAGCCGAAGGTCGCAGCCGCGGAGCCGGCCCCCCTCGGGGTGGACGCTGCGGCCCCCGAGGATGTCGCGGCCGAGGCCACGACCGAGGAGGCGCCCCCGGATCTCGCCGCGGCCGACCCGAGAACGCCCACGGTGGTGGAGGCAGCCCCGACCCCTGAGGCCGAGGTCTCCCCAGACTCCGAGCCCAGCTCCGAGGCTGCGGCGGCCGAGGCGACGGCGCCCTCGGAGTCGATGGCGGCCTCCGAGGAGGCCGAGGCGCAGATTCCCGCCCCAACGCCCTCGGAGGAGGCGCCCTCGGATTCGATGGCCGCCTCGGAGGAGCTCACGTCGGAGTCGGAGACGGAGACGGCTTCGCCGTCGGACGAGGGCATCGCTGCGGAGCTCGAGGCGCTCGCGGGACTACCTTCAGAGGCCCCGACGCAGGCCATGACCGTGCCCCCGAGTCCTCCTCCCGTCCCCGAGGAGACCTCCAAGCACGAGTGGCAGCCCGTGACCCTCCGCGATGAAGAGGAGGTGGGCGCCTCTGTGGATCTCACGCAGGAGCGAGAGGTCCCTCGCGGGGTCTTGGAGGCGCTTTCCCTCGACGAGGAGGGAGACACCGCCGAGTCCAAGGACCTGCTGCGACATCAGCCCTCCGACGAAGTCGACGATTTCGACGAGCCCCACGCTCATGCCGCTCTCGTCCCCGAGGGGTCGGAGGACCTGATTCCGGTGCAAACCAACGACGTGGAGATCGCCGCCGAAGCCGACCTTCTCGACGCGGCGCGAGGCGAGGCGCGACACATGCTCGCGTCGCTCGGGGCGCCGCCGGATCAAGGCTTCGATGAGCTCGAGCCCATCGAGCCCTTGGAGCGTTTGGCCAGCCACCCACCCGCGTCCGCCCGTCCCCATCCCCGCGCCGTTGCGGCCGTCCCCCGTCAGCTTGCTTACGAGGCGCTCGCGGCCCCCATGAGGATCGACGGGGACGGAACCTTGGCGTGCCTTGTGCCCGACGACTACGAACCCGAACGTTTGGATCACCTGGCCGCGACCCTGGAGCGCCGCGTGGTCGCCGTGAAGGCCCCCCACGACGAGGTCATCGAGGCGCTGGAAGCGGCCTACGGACCCGTAGCTGGGGTGGACAAGGACGCCCTGCTCATCGCCATTTCCGACGACTCCTCATCCGCGAACGGCGGACTCATGGGGCGCGTCTCTAGATGGTTGAGGAATACATAGGTCAACCGATGCGCATCATCTCCATCACCAGCGGAAAGGGAGGCGTGGGCAAGACCGCGGTCTCCGCGAATCTGGGTATCAAGCTCGCGGAGCGAGGTTGGCGCACCGCTATCCTCGACTGCGACTTCGGACTTGCGAACCTGGCTCTGAATATGGGCCTGGATCCGAAACGAACCCTCCAAGATGTCATTAAAGGCCATCCGATCATGGAGTCTCTCACGGACGGCCCAGAGGGGGTTCAAATCCTGGCGGGATGCAGCGGAGTGAGGAGCCTGGCCGATCTCGACTATGAGAAGCTCTCGTCTCTGAGTCCCGGTTTTGATCAGCTCGAACGCAACTTCGACTTCGTCGTCCTCGACAACGCCGCCGGGCTGTCTTCGGGGGTCCTCAGCGTGAGCGCTGCGGCGGACGAGACGATGCTCGTCTTCACCCCCGACCCGAGCTCGATGATGGACGCTTACGCGTCGGCGAAGCTCCTCTTTCAAATGAAGCCAGGGGCTTCGGTGAGCTGCGTCGTGAACAACGTCAAGCACGAGGCGGAGGCCAAAAACCTCTTCAAGAAGCTCCACACTATCGTCCGGGACTTTCTCCAGGAGCGCGTGACCTACGCCGGCTGTATCCGGCGGGACGAGGCGGTGGTGAGAGCGACCCGGAGGCGTCGACCGGTGACGGTCGCCGAGAAGCGCAGTCTGGCCGCTCGGGACTTTGGGGAGCTAGCGGCCCACGTCTCTGGAATGCCCCCGGGCAGCACCAAGAGCGGGGGCTTCATCGGCCGTCTGCTCGGTCGACGCGAAGCCGCCGCTTGACCCGGTCCGTGCGGTGCCCCTAGGTCCCCCTCGCGGTGGGCCTCCTCGACTTCCTCAAGCCGAAGTCCGCTCTCGAGAAAGCGGCCAAGCAAGTCCGGGAGGAGTACGCCCAGCCCGACTACCGACGAGGGGCGATGGAGAAGCTCCTCGACATGGGCACGCCCGAAGCCTACGACGCGCTGCTCAAGCGCTTCACCGTCAACGCCAACGGGCAGATTGCCGACGAGCAGGAGAAAAAGGACCTCGTCGACGAGCTCGTTCGCGCCGGTGACAAGGCCGCGGAGCGCATCGAACACTTCATTCGCACGGAGAAGAAGGCGCTCACCTTTCCGCTCCAGGCTCTCATGCGGATTCGCGCTCCCAAAGAAGCGCGCATCTCTTTGCTCGAGGCCCTCGAGCAGCATGACCCCAGCGATCACCGCACCACCCAAGCCAAAGTGGCGTTGATTGACGCCCTAGGGGATCTCGTC
>JBCBRU010000509.1:0-6598 GCA_039819565.1 Myxococcota bacterium
CTCATTCAAAAATGAGGAGGAGACCCCTAGAGGAATAGGGCTGCGATTCAAAAAAGTAGACACCCCCCCTAAGACTTTAGGGATTTCTATTATAACGAACGAGGGTCCGAAACTTTTTTACTATAGCGTACGCAGGCGCGCCGACCCCCTAAGCTTAGCCCTCCGCGCCTCTCGATAAGCGCGCCCCCCTAAGCTTAGCCTTCCGCGCCTCTCGATGAGCGAGGCCCCCTAAGCTTAGCCCTCCGCGCCTCTCGATGAGCGAGGCCCCCTAAGCTTAGCCCCTGGCGGAGTGTCCGATGTGTCCGATGTGTCCGATGTGAACGGCGGGTCGGCGCTCGCAGATGCCTCCGCGCTTGGCCCCGGGTGTGCGTAGGGGCCAAGCATGAACGCTCTCGGTGTCCCCGTCCTCTCCAGCCTGCTCTTCGCGACCTCGGTCGGCGCCGCCCCACCACCGTCGTTGGAGAGCGAAGCTACGCCGGCGCCACCGGGCTCGGAGTCAGGCCTGCGGGTGGGTCTCGACTACGGCCTCTCGGCGGGCGTGGCCCCCGCCGTTTCGTCCTACTCCGGCACCCCCGTGGTGGGGGTGAGCTTCGCCTTCGACCTTGGATACCAGTTCGATCGGAACCATGCCCTGCTCCTCCGCACCGACGTGGGGTCGGTGCTCGTATCCAGCTACGCGGGGGCTTACCTGATGGTGGAGAACACGCCGGTGCGGCAGTTCTCCGTCGCGGCGGGGGCCGGCGCGGAGGCGGGCATGACCTTCCTCCTGAGCGACTACGCCGGGTTGGCCTTTCCCCTTCGCCTTTCCTGGAACTTCCTTTCCGAGGAGAGCTGGTCCGCTCGGAAAGGCAACAACACCTGGCGTCTGTCTCTACAGTTCGTGGGTGGCCTTCGCATGAACGCCCCGGAGAGCGGGGGCGGGTTCTATCGGGGGGCGATCACCTTCGGCTACGCCTGGATGTGAGGCTCATCGAGCCGGACGCCACACCACGAAGAGGATGAGCGCGGTGACCAGGAAGCCGGCCAGGAGCAGGGCGTTGGCGTGGACTCGGTTGTCCGCTCCAAGGGCAATGGCAAAGAACACGGCCAGGAAGACCAACACCGCCGGGGCGAGGCGACGTTCCACCGCACCCGCAATCACTCCTGCAAGAACCGACCACAGGAGTGCGATGAAGGCGGTGGTACTCACGACGGGCAAAGACATCAGAGCGCCCCCCGTGAGGAGGAGGAGCTGGCCGCAGAGCCCCGCCATGACCACGGACAGAAACCACCGGTTATAGGCGGTCGCCGCAAGGGACGCCCGCTCCATCCACGAAAAGACCACCGTGCCGACGAGGAACAACCCGGGATGGACGAAGGCCGTAGCGTACGCATCCGACGAAGGATCTACGAAAGCCTGGGTTGCGGCCGGAATGACCACTCCTAAAACGGCGAGCGCGGTGCCCATGACCCAGCGGGCTCGAAGGTTCGTGTTCGGGTCGAACACGCGGCCGAGCTGCTCCAGCCGGGCCACCCGCAACTCTTCTTGCTCCAGGCGACGGCTCGCCTCCAAAACCACCTGCGTGAGGCGCTTCGGGACGGCGCCGTACTGCGCCATCTCGGCTTTGAGGGCGGCGGCGGCCTTCGGGTCCCCCTCCTCGGCCTCATAGCGGACGAGGGTCTCGTAGGCACGGAGCCGCCCCTTCTTCGCCGTCTCATTGTCAGGCCAAGTGCGAAGCGCTTCGGCAAAGCCAAAACGGCAGGCCCCGAAGGCTTGGGAGAGGCCCATACGTTTCGCGACTGCGTCCGGATGACGCTCGGTCGCCGCCGCCACCAGCTCGTCCAGTCGGCCAAGCGCCTCCTGAGCCACCCGCTCCGAGTCTCGGTGGTCGAGGTAGGTCGCCACCGACTGACGCAAGGCTTCCGCGCTCTCGAAGCGATCCTCGGGCTGGGGGGCCAAGGCTCGCCTCGCGATGTCGGCGATCCCCTCGGATACATGGCGAGGGAATCGGAGAGAGAGTTCCCCGGCCCTCTCGGCCAGCTCCTCGAGGGTCTCGCCCGCATGGGGCGGTCGACCGCAGAGCAGCTCGTGAAGACATCCCCCCAAAAGATAGATGTCCGAGCGTATACTCAGCGTTCCCTGCTTGAACATCTCGGGCGCCATGTAGGCAGGGGTTCCCACGAGCTGCTTGGGGGCTACCTGCTCCGGGTCATCGAGTTCGACGGCCACCCCCCAATCGAGCAAGTACACTTCCCCAAAGTCACCCAGCATCACGTTGTTCGGCTTGATATCGCGGTGGATCACGCCGCAGGCGTGGGCAAAGCGCACCGCCTGGCAGACCTGCATGAGGATCTTTAGGTGCTCGACGAGGAGATCGTCGTGGTCGAAGCGTGCCCTCGCGGTCTCATCATCGTGAATCAGATCATGCCAGAGCACCCCCTCGATGCGCTTGAGCACCACCTGAAGGGCGCCGTCCTCCTTGACCGCGGCCCAATAGACCGGAGGGATGTTGGGGTGCTCGAGCGCACCCGTGATCGTCGCTTCCCGAAGCAGGGCGACCGCGTCGGCACGACTGTGAAGCCCCGGTCTCAGCATTTTCACGGCCACCTTGCGACCGAGAGAGGTCTGGGTAGCGAGGTGAACGACCCCCATCCCTCCTTCCCCGAGGACGCCTTCGAGGACGAGGGCGTCGGGTCCGTCGTTGATCAGCCGCTCCAGAGCCGCGCTCGAGCGTAAGGGGACCCGTTCCGAGAGCGCCGACGCGCGCGACCCGGCCGTCACCGTGTCGGCGAACGGCCCCGGTGTGTCCCCTGAGCTCATCGGCACCCCACGTTAGCAGGGGCTCCCGGCGTCCCTCCAAGCGGAGTTTCACGAGGACGGCGGACCGTTTCCAGAGCTATGATCCCGAAGTGGGTCCGTCCGCGAAGACCTTAACCGTGGGAGGAGAGGCGAGCCCCCCTGAGCCCCGGTTTCGACGTCTCGTGAAGCTCGGTGACCCCGTCGAGCGCGCCGGCTGGCCGGAGCCCCGCAGCTACCGGCTGGGCCCGGGCCCCCTCGTGCTGGGGAGAGAGGGCGACATCCCGGTGCCCGACCCTCGCGCGAGCCGTCACCACGCTCAGATCAAGTTTCAACCGAGCATCGACGCAGCCCGCATCGAGGACCTCTCGAGCAAGAACGGCACCTTCTTGAACGGCGAGAGGCTGGAGGAAGCCCGCCTGCTGGAAGATGGCGCCGTCATACGCGTCGGGGACACCCTGTTCGTCTTCGAGGAGTGCGAAGGTCGGGAAGCCGAGCTGGGGGGCTCTCCCCAGCTGAGCCTCCGTAGTCTCGTGACTGAGGCGCTCATCGACCGCGCCGCCCCCGCGGAGCTCCCGGTTTTGATCCGGGGCCCCTCAGGCGCCGGAAAGGAGCGGGTCGCGGTTCGGCTTCACGAGCAGAGCGGTCGCACGGGAGCGCTGGTCTCTGTCAACTGCGCTTCCTTCAGCCAGGAGCTGCTGGCCAGCGAGCTCTTCGGGCACCGAGCTGGTGCCTTCTCAGGGGCTCGAAAGGACCGCGAAGGCCTCTTTCGCGCCGCCCAAGGGGGCACCCTGTTCCTGGATGAGATCGCGGACATGCCTTTGGATCAGCAACCCACCCTGCTCCGTGTCCTGCAGGAGAGGAAGGTGAGGCCGGTAGGAGCGGATCACGAGCTTCCGGTCGACGTGCGCATCGTGGCCGCCACCCACGCAGACCTCGGGCAGCTCGAGCGAGAGGGTCGCTTCCGAGGCGACCTGCTCGCGCGCTTGACCGCGGTGGAGATCGAGGTGAGCGGCCTGCGCCAGCGTCGCGTCGAGATCATCCCTCTGCTCGAGAAGTTCTTGGGCCCCGGAGCGGCGCCCCCCAGCGCGGACGCCGCCGAAGTCCTGCTGCTCCATCCGTGGCCCAAGAACGTGCGAGAGCTCCTGAAGTGCGCCCACCACCTCCGCTTGTTCCGGAACCTCGAGCGGCCCTTCGAGCCGAGGGATCTCCATCCAGACTTCGTGTCGCGACCGGACTCACCCCAGCAAGAGACTCCGAGCGGAGCGGCCAAGCCACCTCCCCGGCGGCTGGACCGAAAGCGCTTGGTCGAGCTCCTTACGGAACATCGAGGCAACGTGGCCGGCATGGCCCGTGCCCTCGGACTCAACCGGCAGCTCGTGTATCGACGCCTGGGGAGTTTCGGCTTGAAAGCAGAGGACTACCGCGACGGGTAGTCACCGGGGATGCGGGATCTATCGTGAGGAGGGTAGAGAGAGGTGGATCACGTGGGTCTAGAGATCTGCCTCGCCGCTGGCGTCGCTCAGAAGGTCTGTCCGTAGATCCAGACGTTCTCGTTGGTAATCCCGCCCACGCCTTGTTGTTCGCGAAGCCGGCGGGATCCGAGCTTCTCTGCTACCGCGGCGCTGCCGTGATTGCCGTCGATGATCGCGTGGATCACGCGGGGCCAACCCAGCACGTCACGAGCGTAGTCGATGGAGGCCCGTCCCGCCTCGGTCGCGTAGCCCTTACCCCAGTGCTCTCGTATGATTGTCCAACCCACTTCCGGCTCAGGCCAACCCTCTGGAAACCATGGCCCGACCCGACCGACCCATCGCCGCGTGGACTTCTCCTCCACCGAGAAAAAGCCGTAGCCGCGGATGCTCCAGTGCCCGATCACCGTCGCCATACTGCGCCACGCCGTTGCGCGATCCATAGTCTTGCCCCCGATGTAGCGCACCGTCTCCTCGTCCGCCATGGCTTGCGCCCAAGGCTCGAAGTCGGTCTCCGGGTGGATGGCGCGCAGGCGCAGTCGCTCGGTTTCGATCTCGGGAACGTTCATGCGCGGTGACGGCCAGACTAGCACAGCCGTGGCGTCCCGCGGGAAGCGCCTCCGCTCACGCCACCCCATGGGTCGAACCTGTCTTTGAGGAGGGGGGACTCCGGTTTCTATCTCCCTCTCTCTCGGTGATCGCTTCCCGACCGCTGAGTCCGAGCTTGGCGTAGATAGAGCCCATCTGCTTGACCACGGTGGGGACGCCCACGCCTCGCCGCAGACCTATCTCTCGGTTCGTCAGCCCACGGGCGGCCAGCTCGAAGACCTCTCGTTCAGCGGGGCTCAGTCGCGCTTCCTCTTCAGGGCTTAGGGACGCCTGGGACGAGGTCGAGCCCACCCGAAGGCCTCCGTAGGCTCGGTCCTCGACGGTGCGTTGGGCGGCTCGCAAGGTACGCACCAGCGCCGGCCGCGTTCGCGCTTTCAGCTTCCGGCCCAGGTTCGCGGCGTGGGTGGTCACGGTGCTGACCTCGAGTCCGAGCGCATACGCGATCTCTCCGTTGTTCCGTCCCAAGAGGATCAGGTCCGCCACCTGTCGCTCGCGATCCGTCAGCCCTCGCGGATCCCGAAGATGCGAAGGGTTACGATGGGCCACGACGAATCTCCGTCGGTCCGAGTCGAACGTGTCCACCAGAGACCAAGTTCCGTCCACGAGGCCCTTCCAGGCCTCGACGGCTTTCTCCCCATCTTCCCGTCGTGCGCGACCGCGAGCGCGCTCGATCGAGCGTACGCGGTCTCGAAGACTTTCGCGATGGGTGCGCTCTTTGGCGTCACCCTCGGCGTGCAGGAGGCGCCCCTCGGCCGAGAGGACCGCCTCGGAGGTGAAGGACTCCGACGTAGCGTCCGCCCCCGAGAGGTAGCGATGAAGCCGCTCACCGGCGGCGATGTGCAAAGAGAGTCTGCACAACAAGCCGATCGCTTCGTCATCGAGCTCCCGGATGGCGGTGCGATGAGCACAGAAGAAGACCCCGGCCTGAAAGCCCACGCGGCCCAACACCGCGCTGCAGTCCTGGATGCCTAGGGACCTGAGGGGTTCGAGAAAGGTACGGGTCACGGGATTTTCCGCGCCCCAGTCTCGAACCATCGAGCTATAGAGCCACGTCCCTCGAGCCCACTGATCGGCCAGGGACATCGTCCAGATCTGCACGTCTCCGGGAATCGTTCGTCGCTGGTGGCTGAGCAGCATTTCGAAGTCCATCGGAGGCGACGCCTCGAGGTCGACGAGCGCGTCCTCCTCGTAGACAACCTGATTGTCGACCACACGATAGGTTCCCGACACCAGCATCGTAGTTTTGGGCAGCGCCGCCGCCAGCGCTTGACCGATCCGGTTCAGCCTCTCCTTTCTTTCGCCCTGGAGAGAGTAGGCAGCTTCCACAACCCCCACCGCATCGAAGCTCCGGCTCATCTCACCTCTCCGCTCTCGGTGGGGTTGATGGGCTCCCGGCCGAGGCTTCTATGCGGCTTAAACGTGTCCAGGCTCACGTGCGCTTCATCCCAAGATCACGGCCAGACGTCAACGCACCGACGTACTATGCTCCAGCACCCGGCGGGGCGGCTCACAATTCACGCCAGCGCATCATGTCTGTTCTAGCCGCCCGGAGCGGGGCCTGCGGATACGAACTTTCCCGCGTCGTACCCTAGTCCCCTGTCAGGATGGTTCCTTACATAATTGGCGGGCGCTTTTCGCCCCTGGCGCCCCCGCCGGCTTCGCCTCTCGTCGGTTGCATATGGCCAATATGCGCCCTTCTCACGTGAACGCCAGGGGCGAAAACTGACTCAACACTTATGCA
>JBCBRU010000510.1:0-6588 GCA_039819565.1 Myxococcota bacterium
CCGACGCCTTGAATCACGCCTCGATCATCGACGGGATTCGGCTGTGCAAGGCAGATCGCCATCGCTACCCGAACGGAGACATGGAGGCTCTGGAGAAGGCTCTCAAAGCCACGCAAGGGGCCCGCCGGAGACTGATCGCGACCGACGGGGTCTTCTCCATGGACGGCTTCTACGCACAGCTCGACAAGATCTGCGACCTCGCCGAGACCTACGACGCGATGGTGATGATCGACGAGTGCCACGCAACGGGGTTCGTAGGAGCCACGGGGCGAGGCACACCTGAGCGGCTCGGCGTCCAGGGGCGGGTCGACATCATTACGTCCACCCTCGGCAAGGCGCTTGGCGGCGCCTCGGGTGGATTCACGACGGGACGCAAAGAGGTCATCGACCTCCTCCGCCAGCGCTCCCGCCCCTACCTTTTCTCCAACACCCTCGCTCCGGCGATCTGCGGGGCGAGCCTGGCCGTCCTCGATCTCTTGGACGAGAGCACCTCACGCCGGGATCAGCTCGCCGCCCGGACCGAGCGTTTCCGCGGGGAGATGTCGAAGCTCGGGTTCGAGATCAAGGCGGGCGACCATCCGATTACCCCGGTGATGCTCGGGGATGCCCGCCTGGCCGCCTCGATGGCCGACGACATGCTCGCAGAGGGGGTCTACGTCGTAGGCTTCAGCTACCCGGTGGTGCCGAAAGGACAGGCCCGAATCCGGGTGCAACTCTCCGCGGCTCACTCAGAGGGCGATCTCGATCAGGCCCTCTCCGCCTTCGAGAAGATCGGAAAAAAGCACGGCGTGACCTAAGCCTCGCACGGGGTGACCATAGCCCCTTTGAAGCCCAGCTATCGGCCCCGCCGGAACCGCCGAGCGATCGCCACCCCGACCCCCACCACCGCTCCAAAAGCCAAAAACTGCACCGCGCTAAACGCGAGGCTGGGTCCGTCTTCGGGGATCCAGCCTCGGGCCTCCGGTTCGAACAGCTCCGGAAAGACGATGACCAGAGCCAGGATCCCGCCCAGCACCGTGAAGCTCATGCCTCCCGCCACGATGAGGAGCGCGGTCACCCTGGGGTCACGGACGGCCATATCTCCGAGGTTGCCGACGTCCTCCGAGGGGCGCAACGTTGAGGCGTGAAGGGTCGCCCCTGGTACGAGACCGCCCGCACCGGTCTCGCGGACCCCGTTCTCCGGCGCCGCCTCGCCGCAGCCGGCCTCGCTCCCGAGGGCTCGGAGAGCACGGGGCTTGTCTTCGACCTCGTCACCGGAGGCCGGGATCTGCGGGAAGCCCTCGGGGCTCTGCCGCTCACCGAGGAGGAGCGCGCCCAACTCGCCCCTGCACTTCTCGTCGCCCCTCAACTCGAAGAAGTGCAAGATGCATTGCGAGACGTCGGTCGTGCGGAGGAGGCGGGGCGGCTTCGGGCCCTCGAAGGGCTTCAAGGCGGCGAGTTCGAAGCGCGGGCGGAGCGTGTCGGGGTCACCCCCGTCGCCTCCCTCGAAAGCGCCTCGACCTCCGGCTCGCCGCCGCTCCCCGGGAGCGCACCGGCACCGTCGAGGGTCGCCTCAGCTGTGCCTTCAGAACCCTCCCGCGCTCCGGGGGGAACTGAGGAGAACGCTCGCCCCGCGGAGGCCATCCCATCCTCGGCCGCGGCCGAGACGACGGCGAAGGAGCTGACACGAGTCAGAGAGCTCCTCGAACAGGCCCTCGTGGGGGGCTCAGACGTACGGCTTCGGGCCCTCGAGGCCCGCATCGATCAGCTCGCCGCGACGCTGAGGCTGGCGGGCTTCGTGGGGATCGCGATTCTGGTCGTGTTGGCCCTGTCCCGATGACGGCTGGGCCAGGGGTAGCTCGGCGAGATTTCCCAGTCGAAAGCCTCGCACACCAGATCCCGGTAGCGCTCCAGAGCCTCCAGATCGAAGCCCGCCCCGCGACTCGAGAGCAGCTGATCGAGGGGGGCGTTGCCGCAGCGCTCACCCATGCCGAGCATGGTGCCGTGGATCCGGTCCACCCCGGCTGCCTCGGCGGCGAGACTGTTGGCCACCGCCAGGCCGCGGTCGTCGTGACCGTGCCAGTCGAGGGCCACATCGCTGGCCTCGAGTCGCTCCAGGACCTCTCGAGTGAAGCGAACCAGGCGCTCCGCTCCCGTGGGCGTGGCGTAGCCCACGGTGTCGCATAGGACCAACCGCCGGGCACCAAATCGGATGGCCACTTCGAAGAGGCGCTCGAGATCCTCCGGGCGGGACCGAACCGTATCCTCGGTGACAAACGCGACCTCTAGACCTTCGCGAGCCGCAAAGCGCAAGGCAGCCTCCAGCGTTCGTAGGATATCGTCGAGCGACCATCCTTCGGCGTAGCGCCGAATCGGCGAGGAGCCAAGGAACGCGTACACCCCGAGAGGTGAGCCTACCCGCTGGATGATCTCGGCCACCGGCCGCAGATCCTCGACGCGCGTGCGACCCGCACAGTGCACCTCCATACCGAGGTGGCTCTGGACCGACTCCCGCAACAGAGCCTGCACATGCTGCTCCTGGAGACGTCCCGCGGCAGGCAGCCCGAGGCTCACGGCGTCCACCCCGAGGCGGGCCATGAGGTGCAGGGCCTCGAGCTTGGCGTCGAGGGCAGGATGACGGGCGGAGGGCGACTGGATCCCGTCGCGTAGGGTCTCGTCGTTGAGCTCCGCCACCGCCATGCGAGCCTCGACCATGACGCGCCTGGATACCTCACCTCAAGGGCGAGATTCCGGAGCCCCTCGGTCTCCCTGAACGTCGTAGCGGAACTTCCCTACGCTGTCTTCGAGACGTTCGGCGAGGGTTCGAAGCGCCTCGGCCGATCTTCGGGTGTCCTTCGCCGCGGATGCGGTGTCGTCGGCCACCCGCACTACGGCCTCCGTGTTCTCCGACACACCTGCGATCGAGGCGGACACCGACGCCGACACTTCGGACATGGCGCGGGTGGTTGCGGACTGCCGTTTCACCGCGTCTGCGATCTGCTGCTGCATCTGGTTGATGGATTCGATGACTTCGCGGATCTCGTCGATGGCCGAGACCACTTCTCGGGTGTCGACCTGGATGGTCTCCACACGAGAGGCAATGCTGCCCGTCGCCTCGGCGGTCTCCCGGGCGAGGTTTTTGACCTCCCCCGCCACCACCGCGAATCCCCGTCCAGCCTCGCCGGCGCGCGCCGCCTCGATAGTGGCGTTGAGGGCGAGGAGCTTGGTCTGGTCCGCGATGGTGGTGATCGTCTTCACCACCGAGCCAATCAGCGCCGAACTCTTGCCGAGGCGCTCGATCTTTTCCGAGGCCATGCTCGCGGCGCTCACCGCTCGCGAGCCGACTTCGGCCGCTTCCGTGGCATGCCCCGCGACCTCACCCACCGAGGTCGCGAGCTCCTGCACGCTCTCCGCCACGGAGCGCACGCCGTCGCGCACGTGCCCCACTCCCTGGCTGGCGTTTTCGACATCGCCGAGGGTGCTCCGGGCGTTCTGATCCACGCGACCCGAAACCTCCCGGAGATCGTCAGCGCTGGAGCTGAGCTCTCGAGCCAAGGACCCGACGGTGCTGAGACTCCCTCGAAGCTCGGCCATCAGGGTTTCGATGCCCGAGAAGACCCGGCCGATCTCCCCGTCGTCGCAGGACGGAACGTGGTAGGTCAGGTCCCCCGCCTGCATGCGGTCGACCACCTCCAGGAGCTCCGTCACGCGGTGTTCGAGCTCCTGCTGACGTCGTCGAGCCTCCCTCCGCTGAGTCTCGATGAGCCGTTCCCCCTCGACGCGGTCCGTGATCCTCTCCCACGTGGCCATGGGGCCAATGAGCTCACCGTGTCGGTCGTACATCCCCTTGATCTCGACTGCGAAAGTCTCCTTGCCGACCTGAAGCTGGCCGGTCACCGGGAGGATCGAAGGGTCTTTGAGGCTCTGCCCCTCGGGCACGAGGGACCCGTGAAGTTCGTCAATGTTTGAGCCCAGCAGCCCTTCTTTGAGGCCCGGGAGCGCGTCGTTCAGCGCCGCGAACAGCTGCTGGCCCGTCTCGTTGACGAACACCAGCTCACCGTCGGCATCCGCTAGGGCCATGCAGAGAGAAGCGCCGTTGACCATGGGATCGTAGCGCGCCATCAGGCTCTCCCGCTGGGTGCGCTGGATGTTCTGAAGGAGAACCTTCCACAGCGCGCCAAACGTCTCCCGTCGCGTCTCACTGATGACGATGCGAGCGAATGAGAAGACCTGCATGACGCCGAAGCGTCCGCTCTCGGTATAGAGCGGAAAGCAGAAGGTCGCCTTGGCTCCGTTCTTCGTGAGGACCGGGTCCGCAACCTCGGTGTCAAAGACCATCTGGTCTGACTCGAAGGCTCGGCGTACGGGTCCGTCCGTTACGCCGTCCTGGGCGAGATGCTCACGGACCGCCGAAGGTGCTTCACCATCCTCGTGGGAGAGGCGAAAGGCATCGCCCTCCAGCTCCCAGATGACGCTGTAGCGAAGCCCGAAGGCAGACGAAAAGGCGTTCGCGGAGGCGCGAAAGAGGGCCCCGATGCCGTGGGCTTCGGACACTGCGTAGGTGAAGAGGTTCACGGCTCGGGCGTTCTCCGCTGCCTCTTGGTGCACCTTCAAATCCTCGAAGCGTTGAAAGCGCTGAGATATCAGCTGCCCGATGAGGTTGATGGCGGAGACTCTTCCCGGCGAAAGCTCCGAACCCTCCAAGAGCCAAAAGTCGATGACGCCCAAGGTGCGCTCTTCCACGATGAGGGGGAGGGCGAGGACCCGGACGAACCCGCTGTCCGCGGCGGGCTTTTGCCGTGGATCTTCGAGCTCTGCGATCCCCTCTTCGATGACCTTGGCCGCCTCCCAAGCTCTCCCTCCCAAGCCCTCGCCGCGGGCGAGGCGAGCCTTCTGGGCTGACATCCGAAACTTGGCCGCTTTGACCTTCCCGACCTCAAAGGCATAGACCAGGACGTCGCGCGACGGATCTCGACGCCAGAAAGACGCAAAGGGCCAGTCGAAGGCTTTCCGCACGACGTCGAGAGCTGAGCGGATGGCCTTGTCGGGTTTGTCGTTGGCTACGATGGCGGCGAGCGCCTGCTCGACAACCTCGGTCTCGCTCGTCGAAGACATGGGTTCGGTCCTGAAAGTTCAACCAGGCGAGGGGCGTCTCGGGTCGAGAGTTCCCGACCCGAGACGATGACCTCAGCTGCCTGAGATGCGCTCCACCTCGGCTCGAATCCGGTCGAGGGGCTCTGAGCAGAAATCGGCCATGGCGCTGAGGTCCTCCTCGGCCATGACGTCCTCCAGCCAGGTGAGGATCTCGGAGCAGGCGGTGCCTTTGGCGACCACCAGGGGATCCTGCTCGCCGGACGACATGAGCTGAAAGTTCATGACGTTGTTGTAGCGGTCCCACTCCACTCGGAGCTCGATCCAAAAATGGGCGAGGGTCCTGTACAGATCTTCGCGATCCTCAGCCTGGCTCAGAGCGTCGGCCAGATCGTGAATCCCCGTCACCTTCTCCCGCATGTAGGTTTCGAGCCGAGCGCCCGTGGAATCGTCGGCCTCGAGCGCCTCCAGCGTTGACTTGAGAGCCTCTTCCATTCGGTCGAAGCTCGCCTTTTCCTTGATGGCTTCATGCAACATGAAATGCCTCCTTCCCGACGGTCTCGACCGCCTAGATCACTTCTTCGAGACGAAGCACCAGTTGTTGCCGGCCGTGTCGCGGTAGAGGCGAATGAGGACGGGGTTCGGCTTCATTCGATAGGTGAAGGTGTAGTTGAACTCCGCGTCCATCTGGCCAGAGGACACGCCGTCCTTGAAGCGCCCGAAGACCAGCCGGTTGTTCGTGCAGGCCGCCACCTTGGTGAAGAAGTTCTTCCCCTCCACAGCAGAGGGCTCGAAGCCCCCCATTTCGCTCTCCCACTTGTTGTAGAGCTGGATCACGCCGTCATCGCTGAGCTTGATGACACCGAACGGCTGGGCGTCGGCGCTGGAACGATCCATGGAGGGCAGGTTCTGAATGACATTGTCAGGTACGAAAGACATGGTTTTCTCCTTCCTTGCTTGGAGCCCCGAAGGACTCGAGTTTCGAACTATCGAGGTGCGGGACGCCTAGGCGTTGAGCGCCGAGTCCAAGAGCGCGCCGGAGATTCGGCGAGCGCGTCCGCGCACGTCCTCGAGCTGCTGCGTGAGCTCGGAAACTATGTCTTCGAGCTCGAGCTTCTCCTCGACGAACACCGTAAGTTGGCTGTCGAGACTATCCACGATGGCCTGGAGCTCATGGCCCCCCAGACGCTCCTTCTCCGCATAGAGATCGTGAAGCTGTGCGACGAGGCTGGCGTCGGCCTCGTCCGACCCGCCGCTTCGCTCCTTCTCTGCGTAGAGATCATGGAGCTGAGCGGTGAGGCTTTCGATGATGAGGTCCTTGTCGCCGGAGGCTCCGGGACCCGCCGATTCCTTTTCGGCGTACAGAGCGTGGAGCTGCTCAACCAAGCTCTCCATCGCCGCGTCGGAAGAGGCCAGCCCGCCGCTTCGCTCCTTCTCTGCGTAGAGATCATGGAGCTGAGCGGTGAGGCTTTCGATGATGAGGTCCTTGTCGCCGGAGGCTCCGAGACCCGCCGATTC
>JBCBRU010000511.1:0-6564 GCA_039819565.1 Myxococcota bacterium
GTCGAGCGAAGGCGGGTGGCCGGGCTTTGCACGGCCGGGACCCGCGGATGCAAGGCGCAGCCGCGCAGCGAGCCCGTCGAGCGAAGGCGGGTGGCCGGGCTTTGCACGGCCACGACCCGCAGATCCAGAGGGCTCACGCTCATCGAGATCACCATTGCGGTGGCCATCGTCGGTCTCATGGCGGGGATGGCGGTGGTGGGGATTTCGGCGCTGAGCTACTCGGAACTGCGCTCAACCTCCGTGGGTTTGGCGGGGGCCATCAAGGAGTCCTACGACCGCTCGATCATGGAGAAGCGCATCCAGCGCATCACCTTCGACCTCGACAACCACATGTGGTGGGTCGAGTTCACCGAGGACCCCTATGCGCTTCGAGGGGGAGATGACGACGACGACGAGGAAGAGGACATCGAAGACTTCCTCGACGAAGAGACGCCCGCCGAGATCGTGGCGGCTCTCAAGGGAAGTCGAGCCGCCGCCTTCTCCCCCGACCCGAACTTCGGCACGAAGAAGCTGAAGCTCCCGGGAGAGGTGCACTTCGGGCGGGTGTGGACGGGCATGCGCGAAGAGCCCTTCGAGAAGGGTCTCGTGTATCTCCACTTCTTTCGGGGGGGATTTACCGAACCCCTCCAGCTGGAACTCTACGACGGCCCCACCAACGGAGATCGGGATCAGCGGGACTACATAACCCTCAAGGTCCGGCCTCTGACGGGGAAGGTGAGAATGTATCCCAAGCAGCTCGACGAGCCCGACGAGGACCGCCGCCCCTGGGAGGAGGACGACTAATGCGACGCCGCGGACGGAGAGGCTTCACGCTTCTGGAGATCATGGTGGCGGTGGGCATGCTGGCCCTGGCCCTCACGGCCATGGCGGCGATCAACGCCAACAGCTTCGAAGCTTCCAACTATGCCCGTGGCATCACCGCCGCCACCTTGCTGGCTCGCAGCAAGATGCTGGACCTCGAGCAGGAGCTTCAAAAGGACGGCTTCGGTGACACCGAAAAGACCTTCGACGGAGACTTCTCGGAAGAGGGCTTTCCCGGGGTTACATGGCGAGCCGTAGCCCGCCCTGTCGACGTGGACATCACTCCCCTCGTCGAGGGCTTTTTGGGCGGTGAGATCTCGACGGAGAGCCTCCCCTCTCAGATGCAGGCCTTCATGGGCGCGCTCAACGGCGGCGGCCCGGAGGCGGACGGCACCCTCCCCGACGCAGACCTTCAAGAGGAGGTCCAGGGCGGCGATCTGGCCCAGCTCCTCGGAGGCAACCAGATCGAGACCATCTTCAAGCAGATCTCCGAGACCCTGGGGAACTCCATCCGCGAGATCTCCCTCGAGATCACCTGGGGCAAGGGCTACGACGAGGAGACGGTCAAGTTCACCCAGTATCTCACCACCAGCGGCCGGCTGTCGGGGCCGCGGGGTCAGTCGCCCATCCCCGGGCTGCCCGGGGCAGGGTCCCGAAACAACCCCAACACGCTCCTGCCGCCGAACGCGCCGGGAGGCGCCAACCCCAACCCGGCGCTTCGGCCCTTCACCGGGACCCCGCCATGATGATGAAGACGCGCAGAGGCCTGACCCTGATCGAGGTGGCGCTGGCGGTGGCCATCCTGGCCATGATCGGCGCCGTGACCTGGGGCTCCATCGCCCGCTCCTTCGACGCCTATGAAACCGTCAAGGACATCGACGAGCGCTACCACAACGTCCGGGTGGCCATGAACCGGATGGCCAAGGAGCTGTCGATGGCCTATCTCACCGCGCAGCGCCGGCACCGAGGGCAGGAGCGCACGGTGCATCAGTTCTTCAAGCTCGAGGACAGCTCTCCCCTGCCCGAGCTTCACTTCTCGGCCTTCTCCCATCTCGTCTTCCTCAAGGACGCGAAGGAGTCGGATCAGGCCGAGATCTCATACTTTGGGGAAAACGACCCCGAGGAGTCCGGCGTCGTCCATCTCATGCGCCGGGAAGCGCCCCGCATCGACGGTGACTTTGACGACGGGGGTCGCGCTTACGTACTCGCCGAGGACGTCAAAGAGCTCGAGTTTCGCTTCTTCGACAACCGCAAGGACGACTGGACCGACGAGTGGGACACCGAGAAGGTGGACTTCGCGGGGCGCCTGCCGAGCCTGGTCGAGATCAAGCTCACCATCGAGGACGAGTCGGGTGAAGACCTCACCTTCGTGACCAAGACCCGCGTCAACCTCGTCACGGAGCTCGGTACGCTATGAGACGCCGTCGCTATCCTCGGGCCCGAGCCGTTCAGCCTTCGCGCCGAGGCCCGCGACCTCGCCGCCGCGGGGTGGCGCTAATCATGGTCCTGGTCATCACCACAGTGCTGAGCGCCCTCGCCGCCGATCTGTCTAACGGCACCACCGTCAACCTCCGGGCCGCCGTCAACGCCCGGGACGAGCTGCAGGCTCACTTTCACGCTCGATCGGCCCTCGAGCTGGAGCTCTTCGTGCTCCGCTTTCAAGCCCTGGTGAAGAACAGCCTCGGGAGCTTCTTGCCCATCCCCCTCTTCGAGCTCTCGGGCATGCTCGTCTCGTCGGACACCGTCAAAGGTATCCTCGACGAGGACGGGGACCCGGAGGACGAGATCATCCCGGAGGACGAGAAGAGCTTCGCCGCCGACCTCCCCATCGGAGACTTCCAGGGCTCGTTCTGGGTCGAAGAGGTGGTGGACGAGAACCGTAAGATCAACCTCAACGCCACCGATCTCGGCGTCGGCTGCCAGAACCTCCTTCATCTCATGATGGGGGCGGTCTTCGACGACCCCCGCTACGACCCCTTGTTCGAGCGACTTGGCGACTCCCGCGATCCGGTCCGAAACCGCATCGACCTCATCGCCAATATCACCGACTGGGGGGACGGCAATGAGACGGTCGACCCGGTGTGCATCCTCACCAACGAGCAAGTGGGCGCGTCGGCGGAGGACGCGCGCTTCGACCTTCTCCCCTACGACGCGGAGTACGAGCCCAAGAACGGCATGTTCGACTCCCTTCAGGAGCTTCGCCTCGTGCCTTACGTAAACGACGCCTTCATGCGGGTGTTCTCGAAGTACTTCACCGTGTGGGGCGACAACGGGGGCATCGCCATGCAGACGGCGGACCCCTGGATGCTCCTGGCCGTGGTCCGCGCGGTCATGGCGAGACCCGTGCAGCCGGGCGACGACGAGCGCTTCCGAGCCTTTCTCGAGGAGTGGACGCTGATCACCGCGGTGCCGGGGGGCCGAAGCCTCATCAACGAGCAAACCTTCGTGCAGGCCATGACGGCGGCGGGCATCGCTCACGACGCCAGCAAGCTGCAGCGGCTGGTTCAACAAAACGCGATTCGGTTCCAGGACGTCTCGAGCGTCTATCGAATCACTGCGGTCGGTCGGGTCAACGACGCCTCCAGCCGCATCACCGTGGTTTGGCGCGACAACGGCGCCGCCGGTGAGATCAAGTATTGGAGAGAGGACTGACTCATGCCCCAACGGATTTTGGGCCTCGACCTCGGGAGCTGGTCCATCAAGGCCGTGCTCATCGAAACTGGGTTTCGCGGCTTCCAGGTAGAACGCGCGGTTGAGCTTCCGCTTCCGACCCCGGACCCGAACCTCGAAAGCCCCCCGTCCATCCGCGACCGCCAAGCGCTCGCTCTGGCCGAGCTTCTCGCCGATGACGACCTACGCGCCGATGCGCAGATCATTGGCTTTCCCGGTGAGGAGGCGGCGGTACGCTTCCTACGCCTCCCGTTTTCGGACGCTCGAAAGGTCGAACAGATCATGGAGGGTGAGCTCGAGGACGTAGTGCCCTTCGATCTCTACGAGGGCGTCTACGACCACCAGCTCCTCGAGCGAAACCCCATCCGAGGAGAACCGGGGAACTCCCTCTCTCTCGCCGTGGCGGCGCGCGACGACGACGTACGGAGCTTCCTCGAGCTGCTCGAGCAGGCGGAGGTCGACCCCAAGTTTCTCCCGGTCGACGTGCTGGGTCTATACAACCTCTACTCCCACTTCCTGGCCGGAGACGGCACGCGCCCTGAGACCCCGGGCCTCGACCGAGAGCCCGCCCTCGATATGGACGAGCTCGAGGTGGAGGAGATCGACTCGGCGCGACCGGAAGGACGGCTGCTGGTCGACATCGGCCACGCCCGCACCCTCGTGCTCGCCGCCAGCGAAGCGGGTATCGCCCACGCCCGCGTCATCCGAGCGGGCGGGGAAGATGTCACCCGGGCCATCGCCCGCACCTACAACCTGGAGTGGAGCGACGCGGAAGCCGGCAAGCATGCCGACGCGTTGATCGCCACCGCGCGCCATCCGGCCGCGAACGACGAGGTCCAGCGGCTGAGCGATGTCATCGTCCGCGGTCTCTCCCCCTTGGTGCGGGAGCTGCGACGCACCCTCGCTTCCGTCCGACGCGAGCGCAGGGTGGATATTACCCGTATCGACCTCCTCGGAGGTGGGGCCCGTCTCGAGAATCTCCCCCACTATCTCGCTGAGGCCCTCGGGGTCCCGGTGGGCATGGGGGCCGCCGTCGAACAGAACGTCGAGAGCATCGTCGTGGAGGACCGACGGGGCGCCTTTGCCGGGGCGCTGGCCCAGGCCCTCCGGGCCGGCGGAGACGGTTCGGTCAACGCGCTCGACCTCCGTAAAGGGGAGTTTGCTTTCTCAGGGGGCCTCCAGCACCTGAGAGGTCGCGTGCCCACCATGATCGCGGCGGTCGCGACCCTTCTCGTGCTTCTCCTGGCCTACGGCATTCTCAAGGGTCGCGCGCTCGGGGCCCGAGAAGCGGAGGTGGACCGCGAGTTCTGCCGAGTCACGAAGGACGTCGTGGGTCGCGAGATATGCGAGCCGGATGTGGCGCTGTCCGTCATGCGGAGCCCGCCCAGCGAACTCGGGAGCTTCAAGCTTCCCGAGACGTCAGCTCTCGACATCCTCCTCGAGCTCTCAGAGCGGGTGCCGGAGGACGTCAAGGTCAAGCTGACCGAGCTCAACCTGACCAAGGAACGTACGGTCGTAGAGGGCGAAGCGCCCTCCTTCGACGCCGTGGATCGGCTCGTCGCCGCGTACTCGGAGAGCGAGTGTCTTCAGGATATCCAGAAGGACAAACTCCGTAAGAAGGTGGGGGGCTCCGGCGTCGAGTTCCAGCTCAAGATGAAGGTAGGTTGCAGCTGATGCGAGAACAGATCGACGCCCTCTACGCAGCTTTCGAGCGGCTCTCTTCTCGGGAGCAATCGCTGCTCCTTCTCATCATCGTCTTGGTGCTAGGCGGCATCGTCGGCTTCGGGAGCTTCTTCACCTCCCGCGGCATCAACCGGCAGGAGCGACGTATCGAGGCCAAGCTCGGGCAGCTTCGCGAAGTGGCCGAGCTTCGCGCGGACTATCAGGCCCGCCTGCGAGAGCAGCAGCGGCTGACCAACGAGGTCCGCGCCAATGGGTCGACCCGCATCCTCTCAATGGTGGAGAAGGTCGCCCGTGACTCGGGCATCGAGCTGAAGAACGCTGCCCAGCGGCCAGGTCAACCCACCGGCTCGCCGGAGGTCAAAGAGGAGACGGCCAAGGTCACCGTGGAGTCGGTGAGTCTGGACCGACTCGACGATTTCTTGAAGCGCCTCGACGCTGCGAATCGGCTGGTGGTCATCCGTGGCCTTCGCATCAAGCCCAACTATGAAAAGCCGAACCGGCTGGACGCCACGGTGACGGTAGGGACCTTTAAGGCTTCGGGAGGTCGCTCGTGATTCGCACCGTGGGCTACGTGGCCTTGTTCGCCGTCAGCTACCTCCTTGCCGTATACGTCACCTTCCCTTGGGACTCCGTGAAGGAGCGGGTGCTTCAGCTCGCCTCGAAGCAGCTCCGACGGGAGATCACCGCGAAGAGCCTCGAGCCGAGCTGGCTCACCGGCATCCACGCCGAGAAAGTCGAGATCGACCTTCAAGGCAGCGAGGAGCCGATGGCTTTCGAGACCGTGGACGCGAGAGCTTCCGTCTTCTCGTTCTTGACCGGAGGCTACGGCGGAACCCTCCAGCTCCCCATCGGAGGGGGTCAGGTGCGAGCCTCCGCTTCCGGCGGTCAGGAGAAGGTTGCCGTCGATCTGGACGCAAAGGCGGTGGAGCTGGCTTTGGTCCCGGCGCTCCGGGCCTCCACGGGCCTCGCGCTCGCCGGAGAGTTGGGGATCGACGCCGAGCTCGACCTGGGCCTACAGGACCCTCAGCAGAGCCAGGGCTCTATCCGCCTCACCGGCCAAGGCCTCGAGACGCTCAAGGGCGGTAAGGCCGGGAACTATCCTATCCCTGAGCTCAACCTCGGTGATCTCGACTGGAACCTCCCTGTCGAGAACGGCAAAGTGATCATCAGAAACCAGCGCCTCGAAGGCCCGGACCTCAGTCTGATGCTCGATGGTGAGATCGTGCTCGCGAAGCCCCCAAACCGGAGCCTCGTCAACCTCACCGCGAAGTTCAAACCCACTCCGGAGTTCCTTAAACGCGAACCCCTGATGGCTTCGCTGCTGAAGAACATCGACCGCTACAAGGGTTCCGACGGATTCTACGGCTACCAGATCTCAGGCACCGTCAAGCGCCCCCCCCCTCGCGCTGA
>JBCBRU010000512.1:0-6554 GCA_039819565.1 Myxococcota bacterium
CCGATGGACCTCACGGCCTACGGGATCACTCAGCTCTATCCGCTCCGTGTCGAGGTAGGCCCGTTCCAGTATCTGAACGGACCCTCCACTGGCATCTCCTATCGCATCACCTTCTCTCGCCTCGATCTTCAGCCCAACGACTCCCTGGTGATCTTGGATGGCGACGGCAATGAGGTTCAGCGATAGGAGATGCCAGTGGAGGGTCCGTTCAGATACTGGAACGGGCCTACCTCGACACGGAGCGGATAGAGCTGAGTGATCCCGTAGGCCGTGAGGTCCATCGGGGGGAGCGCGCCGAGCCCCGGCCAGTTGTAACAGTAGGGCTCCGTGGCCCCCAGGCTCGCGCAGACCGCCGGGTCGGGGTCATTGCACGGCGAACAGGTGTTGGTGCTGCCGCAGAGTCCCGGAAGGAGGAAGGTCGGGTTGGCCAAACAGATTTCGCGAATGCTCGGCGTCGAGCACTGCTCAGCGGTCATGCCGACATCGGCGCACGTGATTGAGAGGGGACTACTCTCGGTATCTCCCGAAGGTCTGGTTCCGGAGGTCGTAAACTGGGCGAAGCCCACGCTCGGGGCGTCCAGCTCCGGTTGATGCCCCGAGGGGAAGATAGCGACGGGACGGATGGCGCCGGCGGGGGTCTCGAAGGCGCCCGTCCAGGGAGCTGCCCAGGTGTCTTTGAGCTGCTGGAGTCCGGTCGATTCGTCGACGACGAGAGGGAAAGGTGGCGAGTCAGCGGCCGTGAACTTCCCGTTGCTCGTGTCGAGGTCGGACACATCCCACTTGATGTAGCCCTTCCCTCCACGGCCGAAGCCCGCGATGAGGTCGGCGCGCTCGGTCCCATCGATGTAGCCATTTCCGTTGTCATCCTCGTGATACACGGTCACGCCGCCGTCGAAGAAGAAACGCCGAGTGGCTTCGAGCGTGGGTTGTTCGAGGATGTTGGCGAGCTGGTTGTTCGCAGCCGGGTTGGGCTTGAAGAAGAAGGGGGGCACCACCGCCTGGGTCTCGTTCCCCGTCACCGCATTGAAGATGTGGAGCATGCCGACGTTCGACACGGTGACGAGGTAGCACTCGTCTCCGGTGGCCTCGCAGGTGTCGGTGAACTTAATCAGGACCTGACCACCATTGACCGTGTCCGCAAGCGGCCATGCGTCGAACGCGACCGGGGCCACCGTCGAGAGGGTGCAGCCGGCCGTGTTGTGGGTGTAGCCGTAGAGCTTGTTCACCAGCGAGTAGTTCTCGCAGAGGTTGAGGGTATGGGTCTCCGAGGCGCCGATGCCTGAATAGTCGACGGGCACGTAGGCTTGGGTGCCGTGTCGCCAGGTCACGATGTCTCGACCCGCGAGGGGGGAGGCCGGCACGGTGGTGGGGGGACGCGCGGCGTCAGCCCCCATCTGGCGAAGAAGCATCTCCCCAGCCCCGCCCTCCCGGGTGACCCGCGAGCGTGAGCCCGTCCACAGATCCGCCGCCGATGGGTTGGGGACGAGGTCGCCGTTTGCGTCCTCAGTGAGAAGGCACTGATCTCCGGTGTTCTCGGGGAGCAGACAGTACTTCTTGATGTTGCCGTACCAGTGACCGCTCTGGTCGGAGCCTTGATAGGTGTTCTGGTAGACGTAGTTTCCGGAGAAGATGCCGTCGCTCTGAACGGTGACTCCCCCGAAGGATGCGCTGGAGTTGGAGTTGATCTGAAGGATGGCCTGGTCGAGGGCGAAGGCGAGCTGGTCGTAGTTACCGGCGTCATAGTATTGGCCACCGCCAAAGCGAGCCATGTCCTCGAGGAGGGTTTGGGCCTCGGCCGGCGCGTTGAAGCCGATGGTGTAGGTACGAATGGGTTGGACGCCGGCCACGCCCGGGAGGAGATCGTGCCGATCGACGGCGGTCGGGCCGTCGCCCCAGAGATACTCCGTCGCGCTATCACCCCACGGCTCGTCGAAGTACGGAGGACAGACGGGAGCCACCGTGCCTTGAGGGATGCGCTGGTCGTAGGAGACGTAGCAGGTGTTCGCGTCGTTGGCGTCGACCTCGGGGGGATCAGCCTGGCCGGGAGCGCCCTTTGCCCAGTCGAATTCACTTTCTTCGCCGCTGTTGCCGACCCCGTCGGTCATCACGATGATCGCGTTCTCCCGGCACTGCTCTGTGTTGTTGTCGTTGAAGTGGTCGCGGAAACGCTCTGCGGTGCGGAGCAGGCCGGGAACCATCGGCGTGCCCGCGAAGGGGTTGGTGGTGCCCGGCAGCGCGGTGACGACGTTCTCGAGCGTGGTCAGATTGGATGCGTAGGCGGGGGCGGCGCCGGGCGGAAACGCGACGAGCTCCGGAGTGAGCACCGGCTGGAAGGCGAGCGAGGAGCCCTCGTACCCGTCGATACCGAAGACGATCTGCGGCGCCCAACGGTCGAGAATGCCGTCGTCAGTTGCGGTGCAGCCGGTGAGCACCGCGACCAGCTGCTCCATACGGGTCAGCGGGTCGCCCGCGCTCTTCCCGATGGTGCCCGCATAGAAGTCACACGGACTCGCGGTCGCATTGAACGGGTCCACCATGGACCCCGAGAGGTCGATGAGGAGCTTGATCTGCGGGGAGCGGTCCACGCCGCGGAGGACGTCGAGCTGGTCCGGGAGCGGCTGGGCGGTCACCCCGCCTAGGGCGACGAGAGAAAGAACCGTATGGAGCATGAGCGTCTCGCAACGTCCAAGGACGTCGTGACACGGTCATGCGAAAGGAATGCCATGCATCCCGCTTGGTCGCGGAGGCTCAGGACCGCAACCCAGCGTGGGTTCCGCTGCATCAATCCGCGACAGGTACGAGCTTCATTCGACCTCCGAAGGAGACCTCGATGCGGTTCTTCAGTTTGAGACCGGAGTGGACGAGGGTCAAAGTGACGTCCTGATTGGTGCTGAGGGTCCCGTTTCGCCGAAATCGAATTTCGGTTTGGCTCATCTCCAGGGCGTAGTTCTCGGGAACGGTATGGGTCGCCACCACCACCTCGCCCTGGCCATCGGCGGTGTCGTTGCTGTCCACGAAGATCTCGTAGCTTCCCGTGTCGACCATTCTCATCCCGGACTGGAGGACGCGGTCATCCTCGCCCCAGCCCGCGAAGCCTTCCCGGCCGCTTCGGGCCAGAGTCCGGGCCTCCGCGACATGGCCCAGGAGTTCGCGGGTGGCCGTGCGAAGCTTCCCTCGCGCAGCCATGCCGCCGAAGTAAGGGAGCGCGGTGGCGGCAGCCACAGCAACGATGGCAACGGTCACCGTCAGCTCGACGACGGAGAATCCTCGGCGGCGCATGCGAGACGGTGAGTCGGCGGGTTCGGCGGAGGGCTGAGCGCCTACGCATTTTTCGTCGGCCCGCGGGCGTTGCGCGGATCGCAACGATACGGAGGCTCAGCGGTCCAGGAGTTCGCGTCTCGATTTGATGGTTGAAAGTCGCTTTGGGCGTTTTGTAGGGGCGTGTTCCGCCAAGTCGGCTAGGTTCGGAACATGTCCGGAGGCGAGTTTCGACGCGGCGTGGTGTCCCGGTCGCGAAAGCTGCTGGGGATGGCCACGCGAGTGGCGGGGCACGAGGTGGCGCAACGCGTCAGTGAACGCGTCGCGCGCTCGGCGGAGAGGCTCGGCGCAGACACGGTGCTGCGGAGGGTCAAGCAGGCTCAGATCATCGCGGATCATCTCTCGGAGCTGAAGGGGGCGGCCATGAAGGCCGGTCAGTTCTTGAGCATCGATGCCTCGGACCTCTTGCCGCCCGAGGCGGCGGAGGTGCTGCGCTCCCTCCAGTCGGATGCCGAGCCCGTGCCTTTCGAGACGGTGCGGCAGGTGCTGGCCGAGGACCTCGGCGCGGCGAGCTTGGAGAGGCTCGAAGGACTGGCGGAGACCCCGGCGGCGGCAGCCTCCATCGGTCAGGTGCACACCGCGTCGGTCGCCGGGCGAAAGGTCGCCGTCAAAGTTCAGTACCCCGGGGTCGCGGAATCGATCCCGTCCGACCTCGCGGTGCTCCGGAAGGTGGCGGCCAGCTTTCTGGTGGCGTCGGGACGTCGGATCCCTCTCGACGCCATCTTCGAGGAGCTCGAGACCATCCTCACCCTCGAGGCCGACTATCGGCACGAGGCGGAGTCGATGGCCGCCTATCGAAAGCTGCTCGTCTCGGACGGGCGCTACCGCGTTCCGGAGCCACACCTCGACCTCTCTTCGGAGCGGGTGCTGGTCATGAGCTGGCTGGACGGCGTGCCGCTCGGGCGCTGGATCGCAGGAAGTCCTCCGCTCGCCGATCGACAGCGGGTAGCTGAGGCCTTGCTGGATCTCTACTGCTCCGAGTTCTTCGACTGGGGTCTGGTTCAGACGGACCCGAACCCCGGTAACTTCCTGATTACCCCGAAGGGCGAGGTGGGCATTCTCGACTTCGGCGCCACCATGGCCTTTGAGCCCTCCTTCCGCGCCGAGTACGTGGAGCTTCTGCGCTGCGTCGGGGACGACGACGACGACGCCCTCCTCCAGGCCAGCATCGAGTTCGGCATCCTCGACGCGCGAGAGTCAGAGGAAGCTCGGACACGCTTCATCGAGATGATGAGAGCCGCGGCCCAGCCGTTCTCACCCGAGGTTCAACCCTTTCGCTTCCGAGACCCCGACTACCAGCGCAAGGCGCGAGAGGTCGTGTTCGCCTTCATGCAGGCCATCCGCTTCACCCCTCCCCCGCGGCGGCTCATCTTCCTCCACCGGAAACTCGGAGGTCTCTTCAATATCCTCAAGAGTCTCGACGTCACCCTCGACCTCGAGCAGTACTGGGGTCGAATGGTGGGCTCCCCCCCACCGGAGGGCTGGGGTCGAGCTGCCGGGTGAGGTCTCTCCCTTCGTCATCGACGTACACGCGAGGCACCCGCGCGCTGATGGCGGTGAGAACCTCGTACGGGATGGTCCCGGCCCAGGCCGCCACTTCGGTGACATGGATGGAAGGGTTCGAGCCTCCGATGAGCACGACCTCGTCCCCGTTGTAGGCGGTGCCCTCGGGGCCGAGATCGACCATCGTCGCGTCCATCGTGACCCGACCCACAACGGGATAGCGGCGGCCGCGGATGAGCACCTGCGCGCGGTTCGAGAGAGCGCGCATGTATCCATCCCCGTACCCCACGGGCAGAGTGACGACCCGTGTGTCCTGCTCGGGGGCCCAGGTTCGGTCATAGCTGACCGTGGTCCCAGCCCGCACGACCTTGAAGTAGACCACTCTCGTCGATAGCGACAAGGCCGGCCTCAGCGAAAGCTCAGTTGCGCCCGGCGCAACCCCGTACAGAGCCAGGCCGGGCCGAACCAAGTCCAGGTGGCTCTCGGGATAGAACAGCAGTCCACCCGAGTTGGCGAGATGACGCAGGCCGACTTGCGGACCCGGGACGACGCTCTCGCGGAACCGTCGGACCTGCTCCTTCGTAAACTCGGAGCCCGGCCGCTCCGCCTCGGCGAAGTGCGAGAAGGTTCCCACCACGTCTACGTGAGCGGCTCGCTCTGCGGCGCGGAGGAGCTTGTCCGCGCCTGTCCACTGCACGCCAATACGTTCCATGCCCGTGTCGACCTTGAGATGAACCCGAGCGCGGGTCCCGAGGCGGGCCGCCGCCTGTTCGATCTGTTCGATCTTGTAGGGGGATGCGGCGGTGAGCTCGAGGTCGTATTCGAGAAAATGGCGGACCTGATTTCCAATGAGCCCTCCCAGCACGAGGATGGGGGCCCGAATGCCGGCGTCCCGGAGCTGGATGCCCTCTTCGAGGAAGGCCACGCCGAGATGGTGCACCCCCGCCTGCAGGAAGACCTTCGCGGTGGGGATCAGGCCATGACCATAGGCATTCGCCTTGACGACCGCCATCAACCGCGTCCCGGACGCGACGTGCTCGCGAACCGCTCGGACGTTGTGGGTCAGAGCGTCGACGTTGACGAACGCCGTGGTGGGTCGGCGGACGAAGTCCTCGTCGGGGGCCATCAGCTCCAGTCGAGCATCCGCTGAATGGGGAGGCGAGCGCGCTCAGCGATCTCGGGGTCGACCGTGATTTCGGGGGAGCCGAACTGCATGGCCAGCCCGAGCTTCTCGAGGGTGTTCAGCTTCATGTGGGGGCACTCGTTGCAGGCGCAGGCAGAGTCGGGCGGAGCTGGGATGAAGGTCTTGCCACTCCCCTCGGTGCTCCGCTCCATCTGGTGAAGAATCCCGGGCTCGGTAGCCACGATGATCTCAGCCCCGTCGGGAGCCTCCAGGACGTAGTCCAAAAGGGCGCGGGTGGAACCCACGTGGTCGGCCAAGGCCAGAACGCTGGCTTCGCACTCGGGGTGAGCGATGACCACGGCCTGCGGATGGCGCTCCTTCAGCTGGACGAGCTTACGCTCGCTAAAGAGCTCGTGGACCTGACAGACGCCGGGCCAGAGCACCATCGTGTTCGCGCCCGATCAGCATCTGGGCCGCTGGGTCATGAAGCAGACCGGGCGGGAGATGGTGCTCTGGCCCGGCGTCTGTCAGGTCCACGAGCTCTTTAGCGAGCGTAAGCTCGTCCAGCTGAAGGAGCGCCATCCGCAGGCCGTGGTCATCGCTCACCCCG
>JBCBRU010000513.1:0-6552 GCA_039819565.1 Myxococcota bacterium
CGGAGAGAGAGGGATCGATCCCACGGAGCCGGAGGCATCCACGAGCTATCCTTTTCCCCCCATCCATCACGAGCCCCGCGTGGAGGATCTGGCCGAGAGCCTGAGGCGGATCGGGCGCTCCCCCTTTCCGCTGCCCATGGGCATAGGTTTGAACGAAGCCGCTCCCCAAAACAGCCCATGTATCCGGTGCGAGACCTGCGACGGCTTCCCGTGCCTCGTGCATGCGAAGGCGGACGCCGAGGTGATGTGCGTGCGCCCCGCTCTCGAGCACCCGAACGTCGAGCTGCAGACCGGGGTGCACGTGGATCGCCTCGAAACCAGCCCTTCCGGCCGCGAGGTCAAGAACGTGGTCGCTCACCGCGGAGAGGAGACCCTGAACTTTTCAGCCGAGCTCGTCGTGGTGGCGTGCGGCGCCATCAACTCCGCGGCGCTCCTGCTGCGATCGGCCAACGTTCGCCACCCCAAGGGTCTGGCCAACGGCTCGGACGTCGTCGGGCGGCACTATATGTGCCACAACAACTCCGCCCTGCTCGCGCTCTCGAAGCGCGAAAACCCCACGACCTTCCAGAAGACCCTCGGCCTCAACGACTTCTATTTCGGGGCGGACGACTATGAGCACCCGATGGGACATATTCAGATGCTCGGCAAGTCGAACGCCACCATGCTCGGCGCCGAAGCCCCCTGGTTCACGCCGGGCTTTGTCCTGCGGGGGATGGCCCGGCGCGCCGTCGACTTCTGGCTGACCTCCGAGGACCTCCCGGACCCCGAGAACCGAGTCCTGGTCGACAACGACGGCCTTCACCTTCACTACCAAGCCAACAACCTCGAGCCTCATCGTCGACTCACCCAGCGACTGGAGTCGATGCTCGAGAGCCTCGACTGCAAGAAGAAGCTCATTCCCTCCGCCCTCTATCTGGGAAAGAAGATTCCCATCGCGGGCACCGCCCACCAGTGCGGGACGGTGCGCTTCGGAGCGAAGCCAGACACCTCGGCCCTGGATCGCAACTGCCGCGCCCACGAGGTCGACAACCTGTACGTCGTAGACGGGAGCTTCTTCCCCTCCAGCAGCGCCACCAACCCTGCCCTCACGATCATCGCCAACGCCCTTCGCGTCGCCGACCATCTCCGCTCGCGCATGAACGTGTAAGGCGGCAGGCCAGTTTCTGCGGCGGTCATCCCAAGCCCCGCAGCCCTGGCACCGACGGTTACGCGCGTCCGACGACTTTGGCCCAGGACAGATCCCTCATCGGAGGATCACAATTTCGACCGGGCAGTCCTATTGCCAGCAGATCGAGTCGAAGCGCATGAAGTCGCCTCCGATCACGAGCTCGTCGATCCACCCCCCCGGGTCGGCGTCGATCTGGACTGAGCCCACCCCGGTAATGACCCCGGGGCCCGCGATCCCGACGGTCCATGTAGCTGGGGGTGTACCTTCACTCGTGCCGTCGGACCACCTCTCCAAGGGAACGCTCCCGTTCACCATCAGGTTCGGTGTAAAGGCCAAGTTCTCATATCGATAGTCGAAGTCTACGTGAACGGGACAGATGCCGCTGAAGTCCAAGACCAGAACCCCGGGGTCCACGAGCACGGACTGATCCACGCCGGGGACAGGGTTGGTGAACCAGACGTTGTCGATCGACGCCTGAGGAAGAGGGGGATTGAGGACGACGCCACCGACGGTTGGACTCCCCAGAGAAACGCCCACCCCATTGACGGGCGTCGGCAGGGCCGGCCCGTTGAGAGCCCACGCTCCGAGCGGGAGATTGTTGAAGTCGAGGCAGTCGGGAACCACCGGCGCACAGCCGGGACCGTTCCCGCTTGGACCTGGGGGTTGGATTCCGTTGAGGGCCATCGGAAGCATCAGCTCGGGACGATTCACGGGGCTGAACCTTGGCGCTACTATGCTTGCATTCTTGAAGCGCGGGTTGAGCTGAGCGAGGGCCAGGGCCGCGACCTGGTTGAAGTTTTGGTAGCGCAGCTCGTACGGGCTCAATACCGACCATCGAAGGGCCTCCCTCGTTGCCGCTGGAGGTCTCGCCCCCCGTTTCTCAATGGGTACACAAACCTGCTGCGAATCGTCGAGCGTAACCGTTCGTCTGGGGGCGCCGACGAGCAGGGGGTTCAAGTGATCCAGACTCAGCGCGTCAGGCAGCACGTCGGGGCTCGTGGCGTAACACGCGAGGTCAAAGTACCTCACGAAGTCCAGAACCGGAGGGGGGGGCGTCTGACCGGCGACCTTGAGCACCGGAAAGCAGAGACTCTGCAGGGCCCCCAAGGCTCGGCTGTGGTCCGGGAGAGCCGCGTACCTCGGATTGAGATGCTCCAGCGTGATACTCGAACCCTCGGCGGGGTTCGTGTTCGTCACGGCCCGGTAGCATGCGATATCGACGTACTCGATGAACGCCCGCTGGTCGGGATCTGGAACAGCCATATTCTTGGTTACCGGCCAACACGTTCGCCCCATCGGCCCGAGGTCCGCTCGGAGCCAGCCCGGCAGTAGGGCCTGAAAGGCCGGATGAAGGTGGCGGAACCTGAGACGAGACTCAGGCGGCGCCGGCGGCTCCAGAGGACGGCGACACTCCAGATCCAGCTGGGAGATGAAGCCGAGGGGGTTGGTGTACGGCGTTCCCGTGAACGACGAGGTCGAAGCTCGCTTGGTCGACGCGACTTCGACCGACGGGCGGTCTCCGCAACCGGCGAAGACGAGGCCGCCGAGTAACACAGTGTAGTAGCAGCAGCGGTACTTCATGCTCAATTCCCTTTCGAGACGCTTGGTCGCCTGGTACTGCCCGGCGGAAATCGTAGTCTTCCCCGAGGGATGGATCCTCGGGCCATGTTCCGCCGGGGCCGTACTAAGTTAGTTGGCGTTCATGAGGTTGATGGCCCAGGTGCGGAAGTACTTCCCCCTCGGGCCGATAAGCCGATCGTAGTAGTTGGAGTACCCCGCAACGACGGCCACCACGAATCCGTCGGTGTTCCAGTAGCAGATGTCGACCTCGGGCCCCCCCGGGCAGTAAAAGATGGGTCCTCCAGAGTGTCCGCCGCTCCCATCCCCCTTCCACCGAAGGTTACGGCTGTTCTTTCCCGTGATGTTGATGTTGGAGCCGCTCACCATATTCGTGTTGAGGGAGTTGCACCTATTGAGACGGCCGGGATATCCGAGGTTGTGGAACTTGGGATCAACGGAGTTGATCCTGGAGTTCGAGGCGTTCGAGATATCCATGTCCCGGGAGAACGAAGGAAAGCTAGCATTGAGTCGAAACAGGACGTAGTCATCGTTGGGGTCCGACCCGTTGGAGCCAAAAGCATATCCGGGCGCACGCCACATCGCGTCGATGCCCACCGTCTCTCCTGCGTAGTTGCGGACGGTATAGTTCGATCCACCGCCCCGCCTCCGTGCGGAGACACTCGTCCCCCCCTGTGTATAGGTGCAGTGGGCGGCCGTGAGGACCCACCGAGAGCGCAGCAGAGTCCCCGTACAACCCCCAGCCGTGGAATTGATGCTCACCACGGCTTCCTCTCTGCGGCCGCTCGGGGGGCTCTCGATTCGACGACCATCGCTTCCCCAGACGAACCAGTCGTCGATGTTGTCGTTGTTGCAGTCTCGAATGTCCCAGGAGGTCGGAGACCACCTCACGACCTCACCGACCTGTGGGTCTGGCTTCTCTCCCTCGGGGGAGAATCCGTAGACCTCCTCATCGACAGAGTACGACCTTAGGCCTTCGAAGCCTGCTCCTTCCTCGGATGGATCGTCTTCGTCGTCGGGGAGGACCAGTCGGTCCTCGTCGATGGACAGCGCCTCCCAGAGACGACCTTCGCTATCTTCCTTCTGAGTCGCGAGCAGCTGCTCGACCGGACTGAGGTTGGGCCGCGCGCCATGGACGTACTCGAGGGGCTCGCGAATGGGCTGAGGATTGAACGGGTACTTCATCTGACCCGCGTATCTCCAGGTCATTAGTCCGTCACTGACGGGGAGATCAGGGTCGAAGTCCGGGGCCAGGGTATACGACCAAGTGCCATCTCCGTTGTCTATGCGTCGCAGTTCGGCGTCGTCGGCAAGCTGGCCGCAGGCCGTCGCCGCAAGCAGGGCGAACATTCCATATCTCATCTATTGATCTCCAGTTTCGACGTCCCGGGCCGCACGTGGGTGCATGGGCACGGGAGAAGGCTTCGGCGGCGGAGTCGCGGTCGAGATGGCTTCGATCGAGCGCGCTCATCTCATGGGGATATGACAACCCACTTCGCTTTCTTACGCACTTCGGAGGAATGCTCGAGTGGGCAGGGTAGATCGCCCTCGAAGCTCAAGCTACGGTGGGTCTCATGGCCGGTCAGTGCCCCGACCTCGCCGCCCTGAGCGACGATGAGGTGCGGGCTTTGGTGGCGAGCGCTCTCAGCGGCGACCGTGCGTCCACCCGTACGTTGGTGCAGGGAATGGCACCGATCGTGCAGCTCCGAGTATTCAGATCTCTCGTTCGTCGGTCGAGTCAGGCGAGAGGGCGAGGCCTTCGCGCTGACGTCGAGGACTTGGTGCAGGGGGTGTTCGAGAGCTTGTTCGCGCGGCAGGGAAAGGCGCTTAAAGCCTGGGACCCCGAGCGAGGTCTGAGCTTTCCGGGGTACGTTGCGTTTCTGGCCGAGCGCGAGGTCGGCATGGTGATGCGGCGTCGTCGACGCAATCCCTGGACGGAGGAGCCCGTGCCCGAGTCCAAGCTCGACGCCGAGGTGGGCGGCCACTCTGAGGACTCCGAGCGGGTGGAGGCTCGCCAATTCCTATCCGTTCTGGCGGAGCGTCTCCGAGAGCGGCTCAGTCCTCAGGGACGGCTGTATTTTCAGCGCCTTTACTTCGAGCAAAAGTCGATTCAGGAGGTGGCCAGAGAGCAGGGCACCACGCCAGGCGCCCTCTACACCTGGCGCAACCGGATGCACCGACTCATTCGGGAGGTCGAAGAGGAGCTGAGGAAGGAGGACCGGCGACGTGCATGAGGAAGAGGACGGCGACGAAAAGCTCACCGAGATCGCGGCCGCTCTGAGCGATGGGGATGCGGAGGATCCACGACTTCTGAGCCTCGTTCGCGGAGCGCTGAGCGCCGAGGGTCGAGCGAGCCTGGAGCGCGACGCGGCGAGCGACCGTCGGCTTGCAGACGCCATGGAGATGCTCACGCCCCTCTCCGATGGGCTGGAGGACCGTCTGGTGGAAAGCGCGTTGCGCCAAGCCCGCGGGCGTCCCGGGAGAGCCTGGGGACGGGCCGCCCTTGTCGTGGCCACGGCGGGGGCGATGGCGGCGGGTTTCGCCGTCTGGGTCGGGGGGGCTCGGGCTCGAGGCGAAGTGCCTAACTACCGGCTCGAGCTTGCACCTCTGAGGTCGGAGTATCGCAGCAAGATCGTGTCGTCACCGATCGCCGTGGAGGACCCGATCGAGGTCGTACTCAGACCCGAAGTCGAGGTGTTGGGCGCAATAGAGGCCCGTCTCTTCGTCTCCGCCGATGGCGGTGCCTTCGAGAGCAGGCCACGCGTCGTACCGACCGTCGAGCGCGGGGCGGTCCGATGGGTCGGCCGGGTGAGGGACTGGGCGCCGGGGGCGAAGCGTCGAGTTCAGCTCCTGGCCATTGTCGGTCGACCGGGCGCGACCCCTTCTCCTCCCGAGGCCACGGTGCGAGGCAAGGGCCGCGGGTGGCGCTCGCTTCGCGTGGACCTGACGTTGAGGCGAGGGACGCTCGAGCCTCCCGAGGGAACCCCCTAGGAACAAAGTCGATCGTCGTCGTAAGGTTTTGGGGTGGCCAGTTCATATCAACTGAGGATGCGAAAGGTGCCGACGTGATTTCTGCTCTGCTCTCGACCGCCCTGGCCATGGCCGTACCCTCGGAGCCCGCGGTGCCGACGAACTGTACGGTGATTAGGGACTCGAGCGGTTTCGTCTCAATTTTCCTAGACTGGGCCGGAGAACCTTCTCTTGGTTATCGGTTGGAGTTCGTATTCGATAGTGGCTCGGTCACCATCCCGGCCTCCCACTTTTCCCCGTTCGGAGAGTTCGGTGGCCGAACGGTGTGGATGCCACGAGAGGTCATGGAGCACATTCCTGTGGAAGAGAGCGGTGTTTCCTCCGACGTCGGGGAAGTCACAAGCCTCATGCGCGAAGTGGTGGCGTCAGCCACGGAGTTCCGAGAGCTCCGAACCGAAGCCTACCCCGAACCGCTGACGACCTGCGACTTTCTCGAGGCGAGGTCCTACTCCGAGGAGCCACCCTATGTCCCTGCGGGCCTGTACGACGTCACGCAGGTCCAGTCTGGATACGATCCCTGTCCCACCTGCGTCTGTCCAGAGTGCATGGTGCGTTGGACGTGTCATAGTCTCGTTCCTTCTTACCCTGAGGCTTGGACAACGGACTGCAGCGATATATCAACCTCTGATTTGAACGCCGAGGAGCAGGATGCCTACGCCTATGGGGGAACGCTCTGGTGGGACTTTCATTGGGCGGTTGGTTTCCCTGACTAGTCCTGTCTCGGTAGGGGCAGAGCTCTTTCCGTTCGGGGCTCCCCCTGACTCGACATCGCCATA
>JBCBRU010000514.1:0-6546 GCA_039819565.1 Myxococcota bacterium
CCCGGAGCCGGGGGCGGATGCACCGGCCAAGAACTGATGGGCACGATCGAGGTCGTCTCCTGGAACCTAAACGGCCTCGACGAGGTGGAACTCGGGCCTCGACGCTGCTTCCGAGCAGGATCTCCTGCATAGCCAGCTCCCACCGAGGCCCGAGTTCCACCTCGTCGAGGCCGTTTAGGTTCCAGGAGACGACCTCGATCGTGCCCATCAGTTCTTGGCCGGTGCATCCGCCCCCGGCTCCGGGACCACATAGACCTCCTCCACGCCCGGCGGAGAGACTCTGATGGGATCATCCGGGTTTTCGGTGCTGACCCGGATATAGACGGGGCGGTTCCAGCCTTTGCCCTCTGTGAGCCGAAGGAACTCTTGCGCGGTCCGCCGGGCAGTGTTCTCCACGATTTCCTTGGTAAAGGTCGACATCGTAAGCTCCCAGGGAAAGTACACGGTGGCCCCGTCGACCAGGCCCTGGCCCCAGGTAAACCGAGCAAGGCGCCGGTCGCCCGCGATGGCGCTGGGGAGATCGACGGTGTCCAAACGCTGGCACTCCTCGATCTTGGAGTTGCGCGCGATGGCCCGAAGCTTCTCCCCGTCCACGTCGCGTACCCATATCCCGCGTTGACTCGCGACCACCCGGGTGGTCCCCCCCAAGACGGAGACGAGTTGAGCTCGAACTTCGTCCAGAGTGGCGCTGCCTCGCTGGTAGGCTCCGAGGGCTTCGTCTAGCTGGGCCTTCTGGCCGGCCTCGAGGCCATCGATCTTGGTCGCGATCTCTCGGGCTTGAGTCCCGAAGATCTCGGTAAGGGTCTCGCGCTGAGTATTCGCTAGGAGACGGTCGACTTTGTCCTCGATGGCGTTGGCCTGCCAGAGGGTCGCGCACCCTGTAGCCCACGGCAGGAAGAGGATAGCCAGAACCCGCCAATGCATGCGATGCATGCAGAATCCGCTACCTCGGTCGGGCTCGACTGTGAAGAGCGGGAACAAACGGGCGTAGGCCCGGGTCCTGAAAGCATGTCTGGGATGCTGCTTCTTGGCTTCGTGACCCTCGTGGCCGGGGCGGTGTCTTGGTACGCGGGGCTCGAGCTGGGGCTGCCCATGTTGTGGCGGGCTCGCCTCCTCAGTCAGGCCCGCAGCGCGCCTCTTCTCCTTCCCCCTCCACAGGAAGGCGGCCTCGCTCTGGACGCGAGTCCGGATCTCGGGGCTCTCCTGGATGACGTCACCGCGACGCGTCGGGGCGCCTTGATCCGAGACTTCTCGAGCGCTCGCGACGGCTTGCCGGTGTACCTGCGCACCGTAGCTCGCATCGTGGATCAGGCGGGTGACGCTGTGGGCCTGCCCTACACGCTCGAGGATCAGGCCGCGACCCGTAGCGTGGTAGTCAGCTTTGTAGTTGTCGATCTCCGAGACCGCGTGCCGGCCAAACTCACCTTCCACTTCGAGCTGGGAGGGGAGAAGGCAGTGGGCGACGAGGGGCTCATCCAGGGGCTCCTCGATGGACCGACTCGCCGGTTGCTCGGCCCCGGGGACAAACTGACTCTCTCCGAGGGCTTTCTCGTTCTCGAGGCTCCGTTTCTCCTCGCCGACCGGACCCTTGGCCCGGTGGTCGAAGCCCTCGCCCATATGGCCCGACGTCTCGTTCGCGTCTGCGGGGAGGGAGGGGCCCCCAACGTGGCATCACTTCTCCTCGAAAACCTCGCTCCTTTCGAGCCCAGCGAGGGGCCGGAGGAAGAGGGCATGGACCACGCACAGGTGAGGGCCACCGCCGTCGATCTGCTCATTCGCAACCATCGCCTCGCCGCGGATGAGGCCGCCGCCAGGGGCCTTGCCGACCCGTCGCCAGAAGTCCGCTTCGCGGCCGCTCGGCATCTCCGCGAAGAAGGCTTCGCGTTCGTGGAGTCGGTCGCCTTCGAGGGTGAGGGGGTCGGCTCCAAGGCGGACGGCCTTCGGCAGAGAGCGCTCCGTTTTCTGATTCGCGAGTTTCCGTCCCCTCGAGTGCTTCCTCTTCTCGAGCGGGCGGTACGATCCGGGCCCGACACCGTGCGCTACGTTGCGCTTCGCCAGATCGCTCACCTGCAGCATCGTCCCGCCATCGAGTGGATGCAGGGGCTTGCAGACAACCCCGAACGTGAGACGGTCCTGGCCGGCTGTGAAGCTCTCGCGCAGCTCGGGCCTCATCCTCTTTCGGAAGGGCTGCTCGTCCAGCTCCTGGGGCGGCCCGACCCGCTCATGCAAAAGGCTGCCGTCGAAGCCCTCGCGCAGGTGGGCACGGTCGCTTCTGCGGCCGCCCTGGCTGAGCTCATTGAGACCACGAGTTCTCGAGAGCTCCGGTTGTCCGCGGGAACGACACTTCAGCTCGTTCAGGCTCGGGGCGGAGAAGGAGCGCTGGGTGCTCTCTCTTTGGCTGAAGGAAAGGATCCAGGCGACCTCTCGCTGGCCGAGGGCGAATGCGGGGACGCCGCCCGGTCGTCTGGAGACTTTGGCGAGGTCGCCTGAGTGGCTGGCTTAGGGCCATAAGCGATGCGTGGCAGGACCTATTTCGCCACGAGATCGCACTGGTCGCCGGAGAGTCGTGCCCCCGTCCGGACCGTCCGGGCCGTGGCTTCCAACGGGGCCACGCGCGACCCATTCGGTCTCAACGGATCGAAGCCCATGGCAGCCGCTCATACCGGATCCCGAACTTCGACCCAACGCTGGAGAAGCGCCTCAAGGGTTGCTAGCGTCCGCAGCCCGTGGGTTTCCACAAAGTCTTCATCGCCAATCGTGGCGAGGTCGCGGTGCGCATCGCCCGAACGTGTCGCCGACTCGGTATCACCCCGGTGTTCGCTCTCTCCGAAGCCGATGCCCCGGCGGCCTACGCTCAGGACGCCGAATCCGTGGTCGTCGGCCCCCCGCGTGCCTCGGAGAGCTACTTGTCCATGGAGCGGCTTGTGCAAGCAGCCCTGCAAGAGGGGTGTACAGCTCTCCATCCCGGCTGGGGCTTCCTGTCCGAGAACCCCCAGTTCGCCGCGCTGTGCGAAGCCCACGGAGTCAGCTTCATCGGTCCTCCTGCCCACGCCATGCACTTGATGGGGCGCAAGACGCCCGCTAAGAAAGCGATGGCGGAGGCTGGATTGACCCTCATTCCAGGCTCGGAGGGTATTCTCGCGGGTCTCGAAGAAGCGAGGGCAGTGGCCGACGACGTCGGCTATCCGGTCCTGCTCAAGGCGGAGTCCGGCGGCGGCGGACGCGGCATGCGTGTGGCCCGTGGAGCCGACGATATCGACTCCGCCTATCAAGAAGCGAGAGCGGAGGCGGCCGCTGCCTTCGGTGACGATCGGCTGTACCTCGAAAAGCTCGTCGAGCGCGGCCGTCACGTGGAGATCCAGCTCTTCGCTGACAAGTACGGTCACGTCGTGCACCTCGGAGAGCGCGACTGCACGGTGCAGCGGAACCATCAGAAGTTGGTGGAGGAGTCTCCCTCGGGGGCTCTCGGTCCTGAGGAGCGGGCACGGACCCTCGATGCCGCGGTGCGGGCGACCCGGGCCATCGGTTACGTCGGAGCGGGAACGATGGAGTTTCTTCTCGACCAGCACGGGACTCTTCGATTCATGGAGATGAATACGCGGCTGCAGGTCGAGCACACGGTGAGCGAGATTCGCAGCGGAATTGACCTCGTGGAGGAGCAGATTCGTGCGGCCGAAGGCCATGCGGGAAGGCTTCGGCAGGAAGACCTGCGGCTTAGCGGGCACGCAGTCGAGTGTCGCATCAACGCCGAAGATCCTGCCCAGGGTTTCAAGCCGTCTCCCGGTCGTATCGAGAGCCTCAACCTTCCCGAGGGAGATGGCATCCGGGTCGATACTCACGTCACCGCCGGCTACGAGGTGCCCCCTTTTTATGACAGCCTGATTGCGAAGGTGATCGCCCATGGCCCGGACCGCCCGACCGCCATCGATCGAATGATCGCAGCGCTGGAAGCCTTTCGCGTCGAGGGTGTCCCGACCACGATCCCCCTCCACCTTCAAGTCATGCGCTCAACTGAGTTTCGAGAAGATCGTCACGACACCGCCGCCATCCCCGGTTTTCAGCCCGAGGAGGTAAGCTGATGGCACGGGTACCTTTGGAACCGATAGGCCGACCGCGGGACGCCTTCCTCGACGATGGCGGTTTCGCTGAGGAGCGGGCGCGCCTCTCCGAGCTCGAAGCCCGTATTGACCAGGCGCGTTCCGAGGCTCAAGCGGGATGGGGGGACAAATACGTCGACCGCGTGCACGCTAAGGAGAAGCTCACCGCGCGCGAGCGTATCGAGCGACTTCAGGACCCAGGGACGGAAGCCTTCGAAGTGGGCAGCTTCGTGAACCACGGACGTACCTTCGGCCGACTTCGGTCGCCCGCGGCGGGAGTGGTCACGGCGTTCATTCAGGTGGAAGGCCGGTGGTGCATCGTCGTCGCCAACGACAACACCGTGGCCTCCGGGGCCTGGTGGCCGAAGACGCCCGAGAAGATCCAACGGGCTCAACAAATGGCGCTCCGCCTTCGCCTTCCCTGTATCTATCTCGTGGATTGTTCGGGTCTTTATCTCCCAGAGCAGTCCAAGAGTTTCGCAGGAGGTACCGGGGCCGGGCACATCTTTAAGATGAACAGCGTGCTGTCGGCCGAGGGAGTGCCGCAGCTCGCGGGCGTGTTTGGGGATTGTATCGCCGGTGGTGGGTATATGCCGATCATCTCCGACCGCGTGTACATGACGGAGCAGGCCTATATGGTGATCGCGGGCGCGGCTCTCATCAAGGGTGCCAAGAGCCAGAAGCTCACGAGTCTCGATATTGGGGGCCCAGAAGTTCACGTCCACGCGTCTGGATGTGCGGACGTACGAGTGCCCGACGACGAGACCCTTCTTGCTAGTCTTCGGCGAGAGGTCGCACGGCTCTCCAGTTCTGCGGCGCCCTTCTATCGAGGGGACGCCGGGCCCGTACCCCCCGGCTTCCCGGCGAGAGAGCTCGCCGGCATCGTCCCCGTGGATCACCGACAAGCCTACGACGCCGAGGAAGTTCTGGCTCGGCTCGTGGATCAAAGTCTCTTCTGGGAGGTGATGCCGGATGTCGGTCGAGAGATGGTGGTCGGCGTAGGGAGGGTCAACGGGCTCTACGCCGGCTTCGTACTCAACCGGCAGGGGTTGCTCGAAGATCCCGAACACCCGGGCCGGCCCCGACCGGCCGGGATCCTGTACCGAGCCGGCATCGCTAAGGTATCAGCCTTCTCGAGGGCCTGCAACGCGGATGGCATTCCCCTGGTATGGATGCAGGATATCTCGGGGTTTGACATTGGGGCTGAGGCAGAAGCTCAGGGGCTTCTCGCTTACGGCTCGAGCCTCATCTATTCGAATTCGACGAACGATGTACCGATGTTCTCCGTGTTGCTGCGCAAGGCTTCGGGGGCAGGATATTACGCCATGAACGGCCTCCCGTACGACCCCGTCGTCCAGTTGTCGACGGCCCTGTCCCGGCTCTCGGTGATGGAGGGACGCACGCTCGCCATCGCAACCTACAACACGAAGCTGGACGATGACTTCAACATCACGACGATGGACCCCGAGGAGCGGGCGGAGATCGAGCAGGGCATGAAGGACGTCGAAGCGAGGATCGAGGCCGACATGGACCCGCTCGTATCCGCAAGTCAGATGGACACGGATGAAGTGGTTCCTCTCGAACGGTTACGGTCCTGGCTCGAGGTTCTGATCGAGTCGAGTTACCAGTCCAGTGGGTACCGCCGCGTGAAGAACCCAAGAATCTGGTCGCTCCATGACCTCGACGTCCTCGTGGAGGGCATCCGATGACGTCCTCTTTGCTGGAAGCGATCGCCCGGCCTGGAGCTGAAGGCGGGGTTTTGCTCGTCTCACCTGAAGTGGGCCGTTGGCGAGAGGGACCGCCGGCGGGGAGAATCCTCCGCCCCGGAGACCCCCTCGGGCGCATTGAACGCCTCGGGAGCATGATCTCGATCGTGGTTCCGCGGGGCGCAGCGGGCATGGTGACCGAGCGTTTCGGTGCGGATCTGGCTCGCCCTTCCGTGGCCTACGGGAGCCCTCTCGTGGTCTTGGATCCCGCGTCGGGCGCGGTCGCGGGGGACGTTGCAGTGGCGAGCGAGGAGGCCGAGGATGGCGGGTTGATCCTTCGAGCTCCCATGGGAGGACGGTTCTACCTCCGCTCCGCGCCAGGAAAGCCTCCCTTCATCTCCGTCGGAGACGTGATCGAAGAAGGACGCACCGTCGCGTTGCTCGAGGTCATGAAGACCTTCAACCGGGTCCCCTACGGCGGAGCGGGTCTTCCGAGTCCGGCTCGAGTCAAAGCCATACTTCGCACGGACGACGACGACGTCTCGGCAGGTGATGCTCTTCTCGAGGTCGAGGAGGCTTAGCCACCTAGTCCCCTGTCAGGATGATTCCTTACATAATTCGCGGGCGCTTTTCGCCCCTGGCGCTCCCGCCGGCTTCGCCTCTCGTCGGTTGCATATGGCCAATATGCGCCCTTCTCACGTGAACGCCAGGGGCGAAAACTGCCTCACCACTTATGCAACTAA
>JBCBRU010000515.1:0-6544 GCA_039819565.1 Myxococcota bacterium
ACGCCGAGATAGATGGCGCGCTTGCCCTGCTTCTGGAGCTCATACGCGTCCTCCGGCGTGAGCGCTAGGCCGGCAAGGTCGGAGTGCGTGCGTGTGGATTTGAGGACCGCGTCAATCATCTGCAGGCCCAGTTCGCGGGCACGCGTGTGGCCATCGTCGTCGCGGATGCCCTGCGCCACGAACGCGGCGAAAAAGATGGCGTCAAGGCCGCCGTCCTTCATGCGTGGATAGTCGACCTTCGATCCGGTCTCTTCGGGGTCGTGGCGCACCCCCATGTCAAAGCCCGGCTCAATCATGCGAAGCGGGGTGTCGGCGTGCGTGTCCAGCGTTAGCACCCGGTCGTGAATCGCAAGCGCTCGGGCCCGCAGCGCCTGCTCGGCATCCTGGGGCGACGGGGCCGAGGTCAGAGTGGTGGTGCAGCTCGCAGCCGTTAGAACGCTGAAGCACAGAGCGAAGTGGAAACTCGAGTTTTGCGACATGAGCGTGGCACCACTCCTATTGGAAGCAGAGGCCGAAGAACAACTCACGCGTCGCGACTTCTGCCCGCGTTTTCGCATCGAAACGTCTCGACTCGGCCGTGGTGAGCCCGGACGGGCCGAATCCGGTCCACGACACGACCACCTCGCTCGGCCGTGCTGCTGCTCGCAAAGCCGGAGCTTGGCGGCTGAGAGACTGCTCGTCGCGCTCCCCAGTCCCGGGAGCCGAAGGCGCAGGACGACTTCGCGCTGCACCCCAGCGAGGGGCCCGACTCGCCTCACCTGATGGCATCGTCACTCGGAAGCAAGCCGGTCCGGTTCTACAGCGCGGCCCGTGTGTCTCCGAGAAGTCCCTCCCTCCTTTTTTACGCAATATGGGTTGCGTTTCCCCGTCTGGCTTTCGGTCTGCGGCAATCCGGCGAACACCTCAGGGAATTCTAAGGTCGTCGGCATCGACAAGCCGATCCATCTCGTCGGACGAACCTCGGACCGAGACCTGAGCCGGCATCGAGCGCTCCGCGCCTGAGACGGCAAGAACCGGATTAGCAGCGTCGCCCCGGGCACCGAAGGAAGCCGCGTCGTCGGTGAGGCCAGCGTTCTATCAGGGAGGTGTCCGGTGGCGTCTAGCGCTGGATTCAGAAGGCGAGCACCTGGGCTCGAACGTGGTTGTGCTACCGATCGGGCACAGCTGGATTCGAACCAGCGACTTCCATCGTGTGGAGGTCACGGGGCGCCGTCGTGGGTCGAGTGACATTCCGGCGACGCCGGACCGGTTCGCGGATCCCGGTAACCTCGGGCCCGGCTCGAGCATCTAGGCAGCAACAATGATGGGGCCCCTCGCTTTGTTGTTCGTACTCCCCTTTGCGCCTTCTTCTCAGGCGACGCCGGAGCTGATCGTCTCGGCCAACGACGGCAAGTTCGTCCGAGACCAAGGTCGCGGCACCTATCCCCCAGGAAGCCCTTCGGACTCCCTCGTCTTGCTCGACGTGGCTCGCAAGCCGAAGATCATGGCCACCATCGACGTCCAGCACTCGGTCCACGGCCCGCCGCAGTCGGTGGCGGTCACGCCCGACGGCAAGTGGGCCTTCGTCTCGGCTCCCGACACATACGACTACGATTCACGGGAGCGGACCACGCTTCAGGTCGTCCAGGTCGTCGACCTGAATCGACGCAAGATCGTTCAACGTCTCGATGTGGGCGCGCACCCCCAAGCCGTCGCGGTTACGCCGGACGGCACCCGCCTTTTGGTCGCTACCACGGCTGGCAACGTGGTCATTGCCCGCATCGGTTCCATGGGACTGAAGATGGTGCAGACGCTTGACCTCGGCGCGGGTCTTCTCGGGAGTATCGCGGTTCGTCCCGATGGCAAGTACGCCTTGGTCGCCGATCGCGAGGCCATGGGTCTCACCGTCCTCGATCTCTCCACCGACCCGGTCACGATTCGGCCCGAGCGGGTGTCGTCGGGGGTGACCCCGTATGCCGTCGATATCTCTGGCGACGGTCGATGGGCGGTCGTGAGCAACGTCGGACTGGCGGCTATCGACGGTCGCCGCGGGGACGTGGTTGGAGACGCCGACACGATTACGCTCGTCGACACGTCTTCCTATCCCTTCCGAGCGGTGCAGCATCTCACCGTGCCCTCTGTGCCCGAGGGTGTTGCGATCTCGGGAGATGGAAAGGTGGTCGCGGCGTTGTGCATGAATGGCTCGCATCTCCCGCCGGGCAAGACCGGCCACGCTGAGAACGGGGTGGTTCGGCTCTTTCGCATTCGGAACGGCCGGGCCTTCGATGCGGGAACCTACGAGGTGGGGCCGGCCCCGCAAGGCCTCGTCTTCACCCGCGACGACCAACGACTGATCGTGCAGCACAACGTGGAGCGGGCGCTCGGCGTTTGGAAGGTGACGCCCGATGGGCTGGTCGACACCGGAACCCGCGTGGCCCTCTCGGGGGGCCCCACCTCAATCCGCAGTCAGCCTCGCTAGCCGTCCGGTCCCTCTACACCCGGCTCACCCTCGACCAACCACAAAGGAAGATCTCATGAACACTCGTACGCTCGCCCTAGGGCTGCTGGTCGCGCTGGCACCCGCCACCGCGGCCGCCAAGCACCTGGTACACACGACGACCCATGGCCTCGCCCTCGACGGATACGACCCCGTATCCTTCCTGGACGAGAAGAGCGCCAAGCCGGGCCGCTTCGAGTTCGAGGCCACGTACGCGGGCGCCAAATACCGCTTCGCCACCAAGGCGAACCTGAAAGCGTTTCAGAAGAATCCGAAGCGCTACGTCCCCCAGTACGGAGGCTTCTGCGCCTACGCGGCCTCGAAGGGGAGGCTGGCCCCTACCGACATCGAGACGTGGTCGGTGATCGACGGGAAGCTCTACTTGAACAAGAGCCCGAGAGTCGCCCGGCTTTTCAAGAAAGAGGGCCCGAAGAACGTGATCGCTCGGTCAGATGCGGTGTGGCCGAAGTTGCTCGCCACGCGAGGCACGAACCTGACCGCGGCCCAGGTCACGCGTCGACGCGACCTGAGCCTCGCGGCGGCCAAGACTCTGATCGAGGCGGGCTGGGCATATGCTCGCGCGAACGGGGCCCCGGGCGGCTCCATTGCGGTGGTGGACTCGGGCGGGCACGTCCTCTACCTCGTACGCGCCGACGGGACCTTCGGCGCTGCGGCGCGGGTCTCGATCGAGAAGGCTCGGACCGCGGCGCTGTTCCGGTTTCCCTCCAAGAATCTCGAAGATGCCATCATCGGAGGTCGGGGTAGCCTGGTCACCGTCGGTCACAACATGCTTCGAGGGGGGCTTCCCATCTTCTTCGATGGAGAGGTGATCGGTGGCATCGGCGTTAGCGGGGCCGCCAGCGCGGATCAGGACGTGGCCATCGCCCAAGCCGCCTTGCGGACGACCTTCGAGGCGAGCGAACGATGAGATTCTTGGTAGCGTCATCGCTCCTGGCCTTCGCGTCCCCGGCGCTGGCCCAGGAATCGGTCGAGCTCGCCATCGGCCAAGCCGACGCGGTCGTCGATCTCCGTACCCGGGAGGGGGTCAGAGTATTGGGGGCCGAATGGCGCTTCCATAACACGCGAGTCGTCAAGGAGGCCTTCCGGGCCCCGGGGCCGAGCGAGACGGATCCGCTGGCGCTCTATCCGACAGGGACCGAAGTCCAGACCTACAACCTGGACCCGAAGGCCGGCGCCAGGGACTTCGACGACTCGAAGTGGGAGCTTCTGGACCCCACTACGCTCGAGGCGCGGCGAGGCGATGGCCGGCTGTCCTTCGTATGGTATCGCATCGCGCTCACACTTCCCCGGAGGCTCGCAGATCTGGATGTGCGCGGCTCGCGAGCGGTGTTCGAGGTCGTCGTCGACGACTACGCCGAGGTATGGGTGAACGGCCGGCTCGACAAGACCTTCGGCCAGGCGGGCCAGGAGGTCATTCGCGGGTTCAACGGTCGCAACCGGGTGGTGCTCACCGACGACGCGCGCCCCGGCCAGAAGTTCCAGATCGCGGTGCTGGGGATCAATGGGCCCATGGCCGATGCTCCGAGCAATTACGTGTGGCTTCGATCGGCGACGGTCGACTTCTACGCCGACGCGCCGCACGCCGCCGACTGGAAGAAGGTGGGCTCCATCGTCCGGGTCGACCCGCGTATGGACCAGCTCTTCGCGCCGGATGCCACCGTCGATCGGGTCGCGACCGGCTTTCAATTCGGTGAGGGCCCCGTGTGGCATCCGGGGGGCTTTCTCCTCTTTAGCGACCCCAACGCCAACGTGATCTATAGGTGGGAGCCGGAGACCTGGAACGTAAGCGTCTTCTTCACCAAGAGCGGCTATTCCGGACTCGATATTGGTCGATACCACCAGCCTGGCTCCAACGGCCTCACGTTCGATCGGCAGGGTCGCCTCGTGGTCGCCCAGCACGGCAACCGTCGCATTCTGCGTCATGAGCGAAAGGGGCCGACCACCGTCGTCGCGGACCGCTACCAAGGCAAGCGTCTCAACAGCCCGAATGACCTCGTCTTTCGCTCGGATGGGATGCTCTTCTTCACCGATCCTCCGTACGGGCTCCCCAAAGTCTTCGAAGATTCGAAGAAGGAGCTTCCCCACTCGGGGGTCTACGTCGTCGCCGACGGGAAGACGAAACTGTGTACCAAGGATCTCCGTGGTCCGAACGGCATCGCCTTCAGCCCCGATGAGAAGTATCTGTACATCAGCAACTGGGACATCACCGACATCTATAGGACCAAGGTGATCCGGCGCTACACCGTGGACCGGAACGGTCGCTGCAAGGGTGGGATCGACTTCTTCGACATGAACCACACCGACGAAAACGAAGCCCTCGACGGACTCAAGGTCGACGAGAACGGCAACATCTACGCTTCGGGTCCGGGAGGGGTCTGGGTCATCGCGCCGAGTGGGGACTATCTCGGGAAGATCAAGGCGCCGATCCGGCCGGCCAACCTGGCGTGGGGTGAGGACGGCACGGTCTTGTACTTGACCGCAGGCGCCGATCTCTACCGCGTACGCGCTCGAGTCCGAGGGGCTGGCCTGCATTGGCTGGGCCGGTGACCAGCGCGTCACGACGGGGGAGGGAGATCGGGCACAAACTCATGCCGGAACTGGCATTGTCCTAAGCGCCAGGGTTCGGCTCCGTGATGGCCATGGGCCTCGACCCTCGTCGCCTCCGCGGGCGCACGCGCTCCCTTCGCATCCGGTCGAATCGGCCCCGGCTCGAGTCTGAGCGAGGGATCGTAACCTCGGCTTCGAGGTAGGCATCTCCAGGGCATGCTGCTTCGCACGACTTGCACGGCCCTGGCGCTGTCCCTCGGCGTTTCGTCCTTCGCCCCGCGGCCATCGCCGTCCCTACGAAGATCGCCCACACCTTGACTCTCGACGGGGTGGACAAGGTCGTCGCCGCCGCTCAAAGAGCGGCCGAGGCGTCGAAGGTACGGGTCGTCATCGCGGTCGTCGACGCCAGCGGAGCGCTGCTCGTGCTCCGCCGGCTCGACGACACCCAAGTTGCAAGCGTAAGGGTTGCGATCGACAAGGCGCGGACCGCGGCCATCTATCGTCGCCCGAGCAAGGTGTTCGAGGACCAAACGTCCAGCGGCCGGGTCGGCGCGCTCGCGCTGAACGGAGCCGTCCCGCTTCAAGGCGGGATTCCCATCATGCTGGGCGACGAGGTGATCGGGGCCATCGGGGTCAGCGGCGAAACGCCCAAGATCGACGAGGATATCGCCATCGCGGGCGCGAAGGCGGCCAAGGCCTTCGCCGAGCGCTGAGCCCCTCATGTCGACGCCCGGCGTGGCGCTGCTCCTCCTGATCGCCCTGGACAGACCCCACGCAGGTGAACATGGCCCCGAACCCCGCCAATCAGCCGACGGGCGCGCAGCTGCTCGTCATCCAAATCGCGCCAGCCCGGGTGCACCATCTTCACCCCTGTCTGAGTGGCCAGGATGGGTAAATCGCTGGCGTGAGCCTGAATCGGGTCTCAGAAGGTCTGCGGATGGGCATAGGCGAGATTCACGAAGCTGCGCTCCTCGTTCATCTGCTCGACCAGGGGGTGGGCCCGACGTACCCTCTGAGTCGGGAGCACGCCTCTCGAGCTGCTCCTTCCCCGAAAGTTATCTTGTCGGCTCTTTCGAGCGCTCGAGTAGGCGGTCGATCTCTGAGTCCGGGTAGCTCAACAGGCGCCCAAATCGACGGGCGATGCTCTCGCGCTCGCGTCCTCGGTACATCTCATTGACCACGAGGGCCGCGCGTTCTTGCTTGAGGGCAAGGTAAGCCTCCAGCGTATCGCCTCGATAGATGAGCAGGACGTGTTTCCCGCGAGCGATGGACGGAGGGTAGAGATCGGTCTCGATCAGCGCCGTCTCGCGCCAAAGCTGGACCTCCATGCGCTTGGCAATACGCTCGGCATCCTCAAACAAAGCATCCATCGCCTCAGGGGGCATGGGCTCGCTCAACGCGAGCGTCTTGACGCCGAGGATGCCGAGCGTATTGCCAAGCGCATGGAGGTCCAGCTTTGGCGCGAGACGGCGCTGATCGAGACCGATCTCTACCCTCCGT
>JBCBRU010000516.1:0-6508 GCA_039819565.1 Myxococcota bacterium
AGTTTTCGCCCCTGGCGTTCACGTGAGAAGGGCGCATATTGGCCATATGCAACCGACGAGAGGCGAAGCCGGCGGGGGCGCCAGGGGCGAAAAGCGCCCGCGAATTATGTAAGGAATCATCCTGACAGGGGACTAGGCGTCGGCTCGTCCCGGCCTAACGGAACAGGAATCCGGCCCCAAAGCCCAAAACGAGCAGGGCCAGCACTAAGATCACGAACGCCGGCCAGGGGATACTCAGGCCGCGGCCCTTGGCGGCCTGAGACACGTCCGATTCGGGCACGGCGAGATCTGCGGTGGGGTGAGCCCGAGGGGCATCCTCTTCCTCGGGCTCGAGCATCGGGAGCGGGTTGTTGGTCTGGGGAGCGGCCGACGGCAGCGGAGGCGGCTCCCCAGAGTCCTCGTGGGACATGGTCCCGTCCGGAATGGGGAGCACCCCATTGGGCCCCGGCGTCTCATCCTGGTCCCCAAAAAGGTCAGGAGAGCGGGTGAAAGCTTCCGTGTTCTCGGCCCCCTCGTCGTCGTCCAGAGCCAGGGACGGGGCACGCGGCACCGGCCTTGGGTCGGGGGTGATGGGAGCCAAACCCCGCGCCCCCGTGACCGGGGAGCGAAGCCCCATCTCGGGGGGACGAACATCGCCGTAGGCGGTGGGAGGCGCGTCCCAGCCGCCGCCGCTCGCGTCGTCGTCGTCCAGCGTGGACAGGGAGCGGATGGGAACGATCGCCCCGGCGGTGCCCCCGCCGACCCCCACCGTCGCTTCGTCGTCGCCGAAGGCCGCGAGCTGAGCTTGCTCCTGTTTGCGAGCCTCCGCGAACTGGGCGCCAAAGTGGTGGGCGAAAGCCTTGGGGACTACGCCGATGGTGGCGTCCTCCTCGGAGAGCATGGAGAGCAGCTCATCCTGATGAGGTTCAGCGCCCGCCGCGGCGTTCCAGTTCGTGACTCCGTCCTCCGGAGGGATGCTCTTGGCTTCCGAGGTCTCGTTCGACCAGGGCCGCGGCTGTACATCCGCCACGACCTCCACGATGTCATACTCCGCAGGCTCGGGCGGCGGCTCCGGGGTCGACTCGGTGAAGAGACCCAACGGGTCAGGGTCGGTGACGCCGCCGGGGATCACGGGCAGGTGCTTCTTGTTGAGGGGGTGCCCCCCTAAGACCTTGGCCAGCGACTCGATGTCGGCCTTGCCGGCCATGGCCTTGCGCAGCTCCACGGCCCGCACGCCAATCTCTTCGCCGTAGATGGAGTAGAACTCCTTGGCGATGGTGGCGGAGTTGATCTCGACCCCCGCTCTTCGAATGAGATCCAGGATGTCGTCCCTCATCTCGGCGGCGGTTTGGTAGCGCTGCCGAGGCGACCTCCGCAGGGCCTTCATCACGATCGGATCGACGATAGGGGTGAGGCCCGGAACCACTTTGCTGGGCGGCTCGATGCGCTGCTCTCGAATGGCAGCGAGGACTTCCATCGGAGTGGAGCCCCGGAAAAGATCCCGTCCCGTGAGGGCCTCCCAAAGCACGATGCCGGTGCCGAAGATGTCGGAGCGGCGATCCACCTTCTTACCTAGAGCCTGCTCCGGCGACATGTAGGAGAACTTGCCCTTCACGATGCCGGCCTGGGTTTCCCAGCCGCGTCCTGTCGCCTTAGCGATGCCGAAGTCGGTGAGTTTGGGCACCCCGTTGAACCCAATGAGAATGTTTTGAGGGGTAACGTCGCGATGGACGAGCCCCATGGACTCGCCATCATCGTTGGTCATCTCGTGCGCGAAGTGCAGCGCGTCACACACAGCCGCGGTAATGCGGAGGAGCACGCCCACCGTGAGGGGCTTCTTAGCGCGCGCCGAGGCCCTCAGGACCTGGGCGAGACTGGCCCCGAAGACGTACTCCATGGCGAGGCAGTGGATGCCTTCCACCTGCCCAAAGCCTGTAATCCCCACGACATTCTCGTGGTCTAGACGAGCCGCGATGCGCGCCTCGGTAAAGAACATGTTGAGGAAGTCGTCGTTGGAGGCCAGCGACGGCAGCAGGATCTTGAGTGCGAGGAGCAAGTCCTGCTTCGGCGACGTCAGGTCTCGAACCAGAAAGACGTTGGCTGCCCCGCCCGAGGCCAGCCTCACCAACAGTTCGTGGTTGCCGAGTTGGACGGGCTGCAAGGCGCGCCGGACATTAGCACGTACGCACGGGGAGGGTAGAGGCTGAGAGGAGGAGGCGGGCCGCGACTAGTCGCGCATCTGCATGACGAGACGGAGCACGTACCAGAAGAGAAGCGCCACCGATGCGAACAGACCCAGGGCGGCCGCTACGTGCTGACCGGGGCGATAGTGGTGCACCATGTTCGACGTCTCGTAGGCGATGGAGCCACCCGCGAACAGAATCATGGCGGCTGAGAACCAGGTGCCCAGGCTCAGGCCGAAGAGCAGGCTCACCGCGATGAGGCCCAAGGCCACGAAGAAGCCGACCCGAAGCATCCCGCCGAGGAACGTGAGCTCGGCCTTCGTGTAGAGGACGGTCACGGTCAGACCGAAGAAGACGATGGCAGTCATCCAAGCCGCCTGCATGATGAGGCTCGGATCCCCGATGACGTGGGTGACCATCGCGAGCAGAGGCAAAAAGAGCAGAGCCTCGAGCACCACGTAGAGAACGAGCCCGGCGTAGGCGCGGCCCGGGGTCACGGTGTCCATGGCCCACCGATGGGCGACCGAGGAGACCACCCCAAAGCCAACCAGCAGCAGGAGCCAAGCCCACCCGCGGGTCATGACTTGCAGGCTGGCCTGCCAAAGAGGATCGATCTGGAGGAGGAGAGCCTCGATGGCGATGAACCCCGCAATGGCGAGGGCCAGGTGCTGATAGGTCTTGTGGATGAAGTCTGCCCGGGTCTCGGGGTTGGCCTGAGCCACCGTCCAGCCGTCGTACTGAGGAGTCTGTGGGGAGTAGTTCTGCATGAGAGCGTTCCTGTGTCCTTTGGAGGTTCGTCGCATCCGCGAGCGCCGTCAATCAACCCCGGGGGCCAACCGCCCGGCGAAGCCCGAAGTAGAGCACCAGGGCGGAGAATACCGCGGTGAGCCCTCCCCAAAACCAATAGGGGAGGAAGAGCGCTTCGGCCATGGCGGCGCTGTCCGACCCGTGGGTTTGGCCGCCCACGGTGCCGCCGGCGCTAAACATGTAGTGGACGTCCCGAAAGAGAGCGACGCAGAGCTGAACGCCGAGCAGCTGAACGAGAAAGGTCGCCGAGCGCGTCCCCAGCCGGGAGCCAGCTCCGACCAAGACCGCCCCCGTGATGCCTACGTAGGCTAGACCGAAGCCGCCCTGCACCACCAGGAGAGCGCTCAGCAGCATGCCGGCGCCAATACCGGTGAGGAGCATTCGGGAGCTTCGCGGGTAGCGGGAGGCCGCCAGCAGCGTCGCGCCCGCGACCGATGGGCCCATGAGACCCCCGCCCGCCACGAGCGCCCGACCTACGCGGCCGACGGAACCGCGCCAGGCCGCGAGACCCGAGCCATCCGGAAACAGCGTGAGGCTCTCGAACTGGCCACCGAGGGCGACCGCGGCCAGCCCGTGCCCCATTTCGTGGGCGTAGGTCGCGAGCAGCGTGAAGGGGTAGAGGATCAGATCCCCGTACACCGGCACCTGCCACAGCACGACCGTGAGGAGGGCGGCGAGGCCGAGATAGGTGCGGGCGGCGTTGGGAGCTCGGATGTCGGTCACCTCGGGGGACACTAACATCCGACGGTCGAGGAAGATTCACGGGCCGCCCGCAAAGGGCTCGAGGCCCGCCTCGGCGGAGACGAAAGCGCGCCCAAGGGACGCGCTCGAGGGCCGAGTCGAGCGAACGGCCGCGAGGCCGAGCGCGAATCGAGGTAGCCTCCGAAAGGTGGTTCCCCTGATATTGGCGCTCGCGGCGGCGTCGAGCCCGACCCCCGCGAAGCTCCGCCGGAGCGAGCACCACGTCACCACCACCGACGAGAGCCGAGTGTTTGTGCGCCGGGTGCGCCCGGAGGGCAAAGCTCGGGGCGCCGTGGTGCTCACCCACGGGGCCGGCTCGCCGGCGTCTGCGGTGTGGGATCTGCCCTTCGGGTATTCCGTGATGGAGGCGCTCTCGCGTCAGGGCTACGACACCTTCTCCGTCGACGTCAGAGGTTTCGGGGGATCCTCCACGCCGGCCGCGCTCAAGGGGCCCGCCGAGGGAAGTCCGGCCGTCCGCGCCGCCGACGTGATGCCGGACGTCGACGCCGCGGTGCGCTTCGCCCAGAAGCGCTCCGGCCAAGCTCGAGTCGATCTCGTGGGGTGGTCCTGGGGCTGCGTGGTCGCCGGCCTCTACGCGAGCCGGCACCCCGACGAGATCCGGAGGATGGTCCTCTTCGCGCCCGTGTATGACCGGCGATGGCCGCGACGTCACCGCACCGAGGGGGTTTGGCGAAGCGAGTCCCGAGAGCTCCACATGAAGTGGTTGGATCCCGAAAAGGAGGATCCCGAAGTACGCAAAGCCTACGTTGCCGCGCTCTTTCGCTTCGTTCCGGACGGTGGGGATCTCGTCCTTCCGAACGGACCCTACCGAGACGTGTACGGCCCCGACGCTCCGGTGTGGACGGCCACTACGGTGACCGCCCCCACGCTCGTGGTGCGCGGCAGCGAGGACCGGGCCTCCCTCCGTGAGCCCGCACTACGGCTCTTCGAGGCCCTCGCCAGCCCCGAACGGGCCTATCTGGAGCTGGCCGGGGCCGGTCACTTTGCCTTTCGCACCCGCCGCGCTCCGGAGCTTCGCCGGGCCATCGTGAGCTTCTTGACCGACCCCGAATGACGCCCGCTCCGCGAGGGTTCGGCACGACGAGCCTTGGATACATACGAGGAACACATCATGCCTGCTCCAGGAGACGCTGGAGATAGTTTCGGTCCATCTCTCGACCCCACACGAATAGGTTGTACAGGATCGTCCCGAAGATGCGGTCCGCCGACTCCTCGAGGTCATCCGGGGAGGCTTCGGCTCGGAGTTCGGCGAGGGCGCGGATGAGCACGGCTCGGCGCTCGGCGAGGAGCTCGGAGCGAAAGCGCGCTCCGAACTCGGGGTCGGATTGCGCCTCGGTCATTAGCCCCATAAAGGCCGACGCCAAGCCGGGCCACGACAGGGTGGCGACCAGGCGCTCGAGATAGGCGACCACGGCGCTGGGTCCCCGTGGGGTCGGCCCGTCGGACCCGACGCGTGAAGCATCCGCAGCGGGGGCCTGCGAGGGCTCGAGGCGGACCTCGGGGAGCTCGGCCCTCCCTACCTCCTGAACCACGGCGAGGACCAGCGCCCGCTTGTCCGGCCACCGCCGGTAGATGGTCTGTTTTCCTAGCCCTGCCTCCCGCGCGAGCCCTTCGATGGTCAGTCCATCGTAGCCCTCGCGAGCCAAGACCTCGGCGGCGGCGCGAAGGGCCGCCTGGGTGGCCTGAAGGCTCGGGGGACGGCCACGGGAGCGCTCGCTCATGACGCCCACCTCATACCGCGTCCGCTCGCTTTTTCTCTATTTTCGAACCGGACCGTCTCGTATAACAAATAGCCATGACGGAAGAAGGAGCGCTGACCTCGCAGCAGATCGTGATCGTGGGCGGAAGCTCGGGGATCGGCCTCGCCACCGCGCGACGCCTGGTGGCCCGAGGGGCCGAAGTCACCGCGGTGGGGCGCAACCCGGAGAAGCTCCAGTGCGCCCGCGAAACCACCCCTGGGCTCCGAACCGCCCAGGTTGACGCACGGTCTCGAAGCGCGCTGGACGAGTTCTTTCGGGCGCTTCCGCGGCTCGATCACCTGGTTGTCGCGGCCTCCGGGGGGCGCGGCGCGGGCGGCTTTTTGGAGCTTCCCCTCGAGGACCTCCAGTCCGGGTTCGAAGGGAAGGTATGGACGCAGCTTGCCGCCGTTCAGTCAGGCGGCCAGGTCCTGAACTCGACCGGCTCCATCACGCTCGTGGGCGCCGGCTCATCGCGCATGTCGGCCCCCGGTACGGCCGGGCTGGCCGCGATCAACGGCGCTCTCGACGCCCTGGTGACACCGCTGGCCGTGGAGCTGGCCCCTCGGCGGGTCAACTTGGTTGCTCCCGGGGTGATCGACACGGAGTGGTGGCGCTGGCTCGACCCCGAGGCCCGTCGCGAGACCTTCGCTTCCTACGCCGCGCGAACGCCGGCGGGGCGGGTGGGCCAACCCGACGAAGTCGCTCACGCCATCGTGTTCCTGATCGAGAACGCGTTCATGACCGGTGCCATCCTCGAGTGCGACGGGGGCCTGCGCCTCCGGAGCTAGTCCCCTGTCAGGTTGATTGGTTGCATAATTCGCGGGCGCTTTTCGCCCCTAGCGCCCCCGCCGGCTTCGCCTCTCGTCGGTTGCATATGGCCAATATGCGCCCTTCTCGCGTGAACGCCAGGGGCGAAAACTGCCTCACCACTTATGCAACCAATCAACCTGACAGGGGACTAGCCCCCCGCCGCTCGCTGCCGCGAGGCGGCTCGCCTCTTAATGGAGCGTAGCGGATCGCGCGGAAGCCCGAATCAGC
>JBCBRU010000517.1:0-6504 GCA_039819565.1 Myxococcota bacterium
GCCGGAGCATTCGGAGGACATTCGAAGGGTGACGCGCTCCTCACCCACGGCCGAGTTTACAAGAACGCCAAGGGCCACGGGCGCGAGGCCGAGCACGGCCACGCAGATCACCGCTGAGGTCGGCTCGAGAACCGTGCGCGAGCTCGCGAGAAGGAGTGACTCTTGGCGGGCTGCCCACCGACACGCGCCGAGCACGCCTTTCAGCATCGACTGTGGCGCAGATGCCGCGGAATTTCCGGCGCGTTCTAGAGCGTCCTTCAGTCGCGTAAACCAAGCGGAGCCGGAGCCGAGGGAGTTCGTAGTTGGTACGCCGAGGGGGAGCGGACTGCCTGGTCCGCTCTGGGCCTGTAAGTGGTCCTCGTGCGCGTCCACGGAGCCTTCACTTTCCGGAGACGAGGGGATGGAAGCTCCGGCAGGTCCAGACCCCCGACTGGCGTCGGGGCCTGTGCCTTCCGTAGGGACCTCATCGTGCGGGGAACTCGGCTGTTTCGAGCACTTGTCCTCGAGCCAAGCACGCCACCAGATATTCAGGAAGGTGGCGGTGACGAGAAATCCGCAGACCAGGAGAATCCAACCATATAGCTTTCGAGCATTCCGACGGTCAGCCCGGTGGCGACGAATCGGGTGACCGGAGTCCAGCTGTACGAGGTCGTCGCCCGTCACGGGTGGACTCCAGTATGGGCACCATCCATCGTCTCGGTCCGAAAAGAGCGCGGGCCGGCGCCAACCTCGAAGAAAGTCCAGACCCCAAGGAGGTTGACTGACCTCCGCGAGGGCATCGCGGCTCCGCGGCTCAAAGAAGCAGCGGAAGAGCGCGAACAAGCCATCGGCGGGGTAGGTCCGACGGGCGGTCTGCTCCTCGACAAAGCTGGGCGACCAGGACTCATACTGAGCGAGTTTCCGCACGAAGAGATCGGTGTCTTGGCGGATCCTCCCTCTCTCCTGCGGATCTGCGAGGCGCGCAATGGGTAGGAGACCACTCAGCGCAAACCCAAGGGCTGCCAGGCAGATACTCTGAGCTAGAAGGCAGGCCACAGGACTCTCCGCAACCCTTCTCACGCGCGGATGGTTCCAAGCCACAGCGACGCCAGAAGCAACCGTCAGTCCTGCGACCAGCAAGAAGACTCGAACTGGGCTCTCGAAGAGAACCACGAGGCTCTTGATCAACGCCCTGGCGCCGCTTTCCACCAAAGCAAAGTAGTCCAGCCCCAGCATAGGCAGTCCGGCGAAGCCGAAACGTCCGCGCTCGGTTAGAAACCCGGCGATAGCGACCACCGCAGTTAGGCCGACAAGCCCTCCGACGAGCTTCGCTATGTTCTCGAGTCTCTTGAGCCAGGCTCGATCCGCAGACGTTTGCGCCATCCTCGTATAGTCGCCGCGGCGGCGACGCTTTGCAAGTAAATGGAGGCCCCGAAGATATATCGGTCGTCGAAAAGAGGCGTCTCATCGGCATCCAACGAGTTCGATCTCAGTGGGGCTTCAGCACGCCATCCCCCAAATCCTTACATGTATTGAGGATGGAATTGGGCAGCATCGACGTGTACATTCCCACGAAAAGGGGAGGCAAGGCAAATTTCACCATGGGTCGGCAGGCAAGGCGGATGGGCCTTATAAGGGGAAGAGCTTGTTCAAGGGGCTTCGCCGGTTTCTCGGTCGTGACGGGGAAGGATCGCTAGCCCGTTGGCGCGATGTCAGGGGGGACGATGGGGCTATTCGGGGCTGCGCAATCCTCGGTCTAGCTTCGTGAGGGGTGAGACGGCTCGAGGCTCAACGCTGTCGGTAGGGCCCCGATTCGGTCTAAAGAGTGTAGCCGAGGGTTCGTTCGACGAGCCACGCGCAGTCGCGGGAGGGGCCACGACCGGAACGTCGACGCGGGCTTGGTCTGTGTCGCTTCATGGCTGAGGCTTGCTCGAAAAGTCGAGGGATGAGTACGCGCGAGGCGCGCGCCCAGATGCCTCGGGGGACGAGCACGTTGGCAATCTCTTCTCACCGCGCTGGAGGGCTCGATGCTCAGGTTGATCCTTGGCTGACGCTCGCAAGCGGGACGGGCGGGGGTTAGGTGTGTTTGTCTCCGAGCCCAATCGCCTCAACCCAGGCATTCGAGAAGAGCCGCCGCAGCTCCACGGTGGGCAGCAGCCGCTCCCGGGCCGTGCGCCACCGCTCAACATCCTTCGCTTCGAAACCCCGGAGTACCCGCGAGGGACTCGGATCGTTCACCTTGCCCCAGTGGCAGGCAAACGGAATTTCGGCCGCTTCGAAGCGGTCGAGCGCCGTCTTGAGGGTTCGTCGCACCCGCTTGATGTCCGGCCCGTCGATCTCGAAGATGCAGGTATGGGGCTTGAAGCGGGCGAAGGCCAGCGTGGCTCTCGACGGGGGGATGAGTCGAATCTGGACAAGCACTGGGGCGGGATAGTCTCGGACTTCTTCCGTGAGGATGTCGAGGGCATCTCTCGCTCGTCCGGGGGGCATAGCCAGCCCGACGCTCAACCCCTTTCCTCGCGCCGTCACGATGTCGAAGATCTCGGCGTGGCTGTCGTAGACGTTGTCGTACGGGGCGTAGAGGGTGCGAAGCAGGAAGGCTTGGAAAGGCTTCGTGACCCCCGGGGCCAGGGCCATGATGTTCCCGATGAGCTCGAGGGTGGTCTCGCCGATGGTGCTCTCCTTCGAGGAGGGTTCGGCTCCGGGCGGGGGCGTGTCGGCCTCGTACATGACGGTGGCGTCGACGTCGCTTTCGGGCGCGTTGGTGTCGATGACGAGGGCAAAGTGAAAAGGTCGCTTATCCGGAAGGGGCAGCTGGGCGCCGGAGAAGTCGAGGGTCTCGATGGCCTTCCAAACTCCCTCGTCGAGGGGGATGCGCTGCCTGGACGCCCGTAGATTCAGGGCGCCCCGCGCTTCGACCATGACCCCGTGCAGGATGCCGAAGCAGCCAAAGCTGAGGACGGCGGCGTCGAAGAGCTCGTCGTCCCGAAGGACCTCGGACGGCTCCACGCCGAAGGCCCGCGCGTAGGCGTCGGACGCCACAGGTCGGGACGCGCGCTCCAGCCACACCGAGCGCTCGGGCGAGACGATGAGGTGAAGGGCCACGACATAGTCCTGCATGGATCCCACGTCGAGAGCCGAGCCGTGGGTGCCGGTGGAGATCGCGCCGGCGATGGTTTGCCGATCGCCGGCGCCCGTAGTGGGCAGGGACTGGTTTCTTCCGGTCAGGATTCGGTTGATATCGTTGACGGTGGTCCCGCACTGGCAGAACAGCAGGCGTCCCGCGGCCCCTTCGAAATCCGGGTGGGTTTGGTCCGCCGCGACCTCGAAGGTATAGGTGAGGGGCCGGGTATTGAAGAGCTTCCCTTCGGTCTCGAGGACCCGCGAGTACGACCATCCGGCCCCCATGGCTCGGACCGCGTACCCATCTTCGAGCGCCCGCCCCAGCTCGACCTGAAACCCCCGGGTGACCGCGTTGTATCCGTCGACCGTGGGCTCTAGAGGCCGGCCGTTCCATACATTCACCATCCCCCCAACTTTCCGCTCGATCATGTGAGGGTTGGGATCTCTCCAGCGGCGCACGGTCGTGTCGTGAAACACGGGCGGAGGTCCAGGAGGCGGCGCAGGCGCCCCCTGGTGCACGCGGGCGGGCATCGAGCGGGGCTCCGCGATCTTCCAGCGCATGAGCTTGGGGGACGCCAACCCCAGCGTCAGGACGCTGATCAGGTCGAAGAGGAGGTTACTCTCGACCGCCACCATGGCCAGCGGCTGTCCCCGCGCCTCGTCGGCGATACCTTGCAGGTCCGTGCCGAACGCGCCCCAGAGCCACGAGCACATGATCCGAGCGTGGTCTGTCACCCCCTCACTGTCTGGAGCTTCGATTCTGTAGACGGACCGGAACCGTATCCGTTCGGCGACGGCGAGGAGAGCGGCTGCGGACCATCGGCCGAGGGTGTCCATGGCAGAGGGACGCGGCACCGGATCCTTCTCGGGTATCATCGACCCCGAAGGACGTACGGCACCGCGACGCTCGGAGCACTCCCCCGATCGAGTGAGCGGGCCCGGCCAGCGAATGGCTCGAGGTCGTGGAGTCGGACGGGCGACCGAGTAGGAGCCCGCTGGGTCGGACTTGATCGATGCTCCGAAGCACCGCATATCGCTCCGGGGTGAGCGGCCTGGAGACGAGCCTCACGGGACGACTCGGCATCGAAGCGGTCGACCTGGAAGAGATTCTGCTCGAGCCGGTGGACTGGAAGCTCTCCCAGCTCCTCGCGTTTGCGGTCCTCGAAGCTGACCGCCCACTCCCCCTCGACGTGATCGCAGAGCGCCTCGAGAGCCTCGGCGTCGAGGGGCGAAAGACGGACCTGCCGACGTCGCTCCTCAAGGCGTGGGGGGGCCGGCTCCCGGTGGTTCGCGAAGCCGACGGTCGCTTCGCGGTCGAGGTCGCCCCTAGCTTCGAGCTCTCGAGGCTCCTGGGGTCCCTCGGGGACCAGGAGGCTGCCTCCCGCTGGATGCCGAAGATCGACCGGGAGCTTCGACCGACGCTCGAGGCGGAGGAGAGAGGACCTCCCCCGCTCGTGGTTCGGCCTCTCTTTGACCCTTGCGCAGGCCTGCTGGCGGTCGCAGGGATCTCGGCCATCGAGGACGCGACGCCCTGGGTGTACTTCGGGGACGACTTCCAGCGCGGCGCTCGCGCCCACCTCGAGGCGGCGCCCTGGCTCGTGGGGGTCGAGCTCACCCGACTCCTCGAGGCGCTCGATCTGGCTCCCGGGACGCGCCAGCTCGTGGAGCTGAAGCCCCCTCAGAAGACCAAGCGCCTGCGCCGCGGGAAGGTCATGAAGCTCGACCTCCCCCTGCTCATCCGAGGGAGCACCGGCGTCGCGAAGCCCCTCGAAGACCCGAATCGCCTCCTCGACCTCCACCGGCGCGGGCTCGCCGGCCGGCTGCGCCGTCGGCTCGAGGCCGACGCTCGCGGTCTCCTCGCTGGCTTTCAGTTCGCGGTGCTCCACGACGGCTACCGGCTCCGGTGGGGCTTCCTCGACGAGATGCTCCCCGCCTACGGCCTCGGGGGCGACGACGCTCTCTCCGCCTATGACCTGTTCCGCGCAGCTCGGGACCGAGGCTGTCCGGTCGACGTCGTACTGGGGTCGATTCCGTCACGAGCCGACCCCTGGGGGCGCGCCCAGAACGGCTATGTGCTCGACCTGGGCTACGGCCACGTCGAGCTCGAGAGGGTCGACGGCTCGAGACTCAGCGTGCCGCGCTTCGACGTCCAGGCGGCTCGACTCGTCGACGCCGACGGCCGGGAGCTCGGACGCGCGGGCGCCATCCAGCCGGCCTCCCCCAAGCGGGATCAGGAACGCCCACCGCCTCCGCCCGGAGAGCCCAAGTCTTCCTTCGCCGGGAGCGCCGGAGACGAAGGTTCACTTGCAGCCCAGACCGCCTCCTCATCGGTGCCCGAGCTCGACCTCGTCCTCGACCCCGCGGGTCGGCTTCACCCGAGCCGAGGGCCCGCGGGCCTCGCGCCCGAGGCGAAGACGCTCGTCGACGCCTTCTTAGCCGGCGAAGCCGCCGGCCTCTGGACCCTCCTCAAAACCCCCGATCTCGCCGCCACCGCCCCGGGCCTCGGCTTCGGCTTTCAGGTCGTCGAAGATCTCGTCGAGGCCCTCCTCCAGCTCCCCGAAGAGGGCACCGGCCCGGAGCAGGTCCGGATCGCGCGTCCCCACCCCGAGGCCATCGACCTCAGACTCGAATCCGCACCGCCCTTTCTCGGGGCTGAGAGACTCGACGGGGGCGTGCTCGACGGCATCTGGAGGCGGCTCGCGTCCTTTCTCGCCGACCGGATCGAGCGCCACGGTCTCGCCGCCGTCCTCGCCGAAGCCGGCCCCGAGCGCCACCCGCGGGGCCGGGTTTGGCTGCACCTGGCCGAGAATCCCGACGACGAGGAGCGCCCCTTCGCCTTCCTCGCGACCTTCACCCCGCTCGGTGCGGAGGAGCGGCACATCCCCTTGGCGCAGGCCTTCGCGCGGTTCGGGGAGGATCGGGCGGGGCTGACTCAGCTTCTCGCTCCGGTCGAGCGCGCGGCCCGCGCAAGCCCCTTCGTTGCGGAGCTGTTTCGGAGCCGGGCCCTCTTCGAGCCTCTCGCCTGGTCGCCGGAGGAGGCCTACGCCTTCCTCGGTTCTGCCGGTGACTTGGACGGAACGGGGCTCCGCATTCGCCTCCCGAAGAAGTGGAAGGAGCGCGCGCGGCGACCGACCGCTCAGGTGCGCATTGGAGAGCTCTCGGCCGGCCTCCACGCACGGTCTCTCCTGTCCTTCGAGGTGGGTGGCGGCGAGGGCGACCGGGTCGACCTCGACCCACTGGCCCCGAAGGAGCTGAAGACGCGGGACCCCCTCGAGGAGGCCCGCCATCTCTTCGGCGGAGAACGGCTCTCCATCCAGCGTCAAACCCACCTCGAAGGACAGGAGAGACCGTGCGTGGAGGCCGGCCGAGAGCTCTCCAATGCGCACCTGAGCGGTCGGTCGC